>NZ_JBISHB010000034.1:0-380523 GCF_045064175.1 Pseudoalteromonas sp. Ld20 | reverse complement strand
TGCAAGATTTAAGTGTATACGTCACGACTGCTGAGGGTCGAGCTAAAGCAAGAGAGCGTGTTAAAGTAGAGCACGCTCTTGCATCTGTATGTAACCGTAAAGGACCTCGAGCACGATATAGAGGAATAAGACTCAATGAATATGATTTAAATCGTACAGCCATGATCACTAATTTACATATATCACTGAAATTAGCTGCATGATTTTTAAACTATATGGTGCTCTAGCAGACATTTTTATTAACCAAGTATACTTAAACATCATACATCGCGAACAACAGCACGCATTTTTAAAATTTAACTTCTAGAGGTTGTTATTGCTAATAAATTTGCTTTATTAATCTCTTTTTCATGACTAAACGATAAAAAAGCTGCTATTGTTAATTTATCTTAAAATGACTTCAAGGACTGGATCATGAATCAACACACAGCACATGAGTACCTAAAAAATAAACCTCTGGTCATGGTTACCCAACCTTTCGGCCAAGAAGTTGATGTATATAAAGTGAACCATAAAATGTTTGCAACACTATCCGTCGGAAACGAAGGGCAAACAGATGAAAATGGCAATTTAATCTGGTGGATGAATTTAAAATGCGATCCAGACGAAGCCCAAGCACTGCGTGATATTTTTCCGTCTGTCATACCGGGTTATCACATGAATAAACGGTTATGGAATACTGTTATTCTTGATGGCTCAATCCCTAATGGGGAAATTGAACGCATGATAGATAATTCTTTTAATTTAGTGGTCGCAAACATGCCTGAAAAAGACCGTAAAGCAATTGAAATACATCTATAAAAAATTGATATAAACTGCACTGTTCAATTTATTTGCTCAGTGCAGAGTAATCTATAATGATTGACACTAAACATTCCCTCTAACACACGCTAAAACACTATTTCGAGTTAATACCGGCCAAAAGTAAATACTTTCTTGCGTGACCAAGTACCTGCAGCAATACTAGGGCGTGTTGACCTTTCGTGATTGATTTTGCAGCAGTATGTTTGGTATTTAGGCAAGGCAGAGCCTATGTAGTGTGGTTGTTCCCCATAAATAGGCGATAACGCAGTATAAATGCCAAACATGCGCTGCCCAAAGGGTTCTTCCTAGGGGCGATTGACTCTTTGTTGCTCGGTTTTTACTTAGCCCGCTAGGTTACAAACCTCGCGCCGCGATTAAATCGCCCCTAGATTGAACAAATTTCAATCCACAAAGGTCAACACGCCCTAATAAATCACCTGCGTTCACCATTAAATGACTTACGAAAGTATACCGTAAACATGACTGCCCTTTTGGTAAATTAATATCAGTTTTATTCACCGCTATTTCAAATATTTTGTGCCTATTTATTCGCTTTTAATAATTAAACCTTTAGTTGCCAGTAACTGCTTATTGGCTCCCATACGTATAAGCAATCCGCTATTTTTTAAATTTTAACTCGTATTTCAATGGTCCTTAAAGGTTTACCACACCTTTTAGCTAACTGAGCATTCGTAACATCGCGATCTTGCTCACTAATATACACGACAAAGGTCAATATTTTATTAGAGAGTGTAAAAGGCGGTGTATATTTGGGCATTATTTGTATTCATTGCTTAGGTGTTAAATTGCAGTGTGATAGTTAAAGTACCACTTTAAAACTTTATTTTTACAGCAAGCCCGCTATTTAATTTAAGTCAAATCCATAAAAAAACCGTTAATTTGATTGCTCAAATTAGCGGGTTTTTTAGGGTTTTTAAATCAACGAATTTAAAAACCTATATTAGTGGAGCTGCCCCGTCCGCAAAGCCTCGATTATTATAGGCCGTCAATAAAAACAATGGCTTACTTTAAAATCAGAAACTTAGTTTCTTATGCTATTTTTTAAGGTCTTGTGTAATTTTTTGAATTTGGACATTATGTGGACACATAAAAAACAAGGAAAGTTATGAGTTTCAACTTATTCAAAAAACACCTTAAGTACACAATTTGTATTATGGCAACAATAGTAGCGCTTATGAAGTTTTTCTATTTCATAGATGACTACAGTGATTCATTTAAGAGCAATATTGTTCCTGAAATAGTAGGGATCGCAATTGTAACGGGTATTTTAATCCGAATTCACTTTGTACCTATTTATATAATTCCTAAACTGATTTAGAATCGCCACTCTAATCTGTTTTAAGGAATTTCATGAAAAACCTGATTGTTATATTTTCATTACTTGCTCTGTTATGTACTGCAAGTTTTGATGCTGAAGCACGTAAAAAGTTCGGTAGTAAAAAGCGCGGAAAAACCCCTGAAACCCAACAAACTGCACAAAAACAACAAACCGACACCAATACTGTCGCTCCAGCAGCTAAGCCAAAATCAAGCAAAAAAGGCATGATGGCGGGCATCTTTGGTGGTTTGTTAGCCGGAGGCTTAATCGCCTCAATGATGGGTGATGATTTCGAAGGTATGCAAATTTTAGAAATGATCGTAATGGCCGGTATTGCCTTTATCATCTTTAAACTTGTAATGGGCATGATCCGCCGTAAAAATGCCCCAGCGATGGCGCATGCGCAAGGTACATTTAACGCGCCACAAATGAAACAAGCCGCACCAGAGCAAGCGACTGCTACAGGTTTTAGTCAAACGAATAACGTGCCTTTTAACCTGCCACCTAATTTTGATACCAATGGCTTTTTACAAGGCGCTCGTACTCATTACCACACTTTACAAACAGCGTGGAATGAAGCTGATTACAGCACGATGGCTGAGTATTTAAGCCCTGAGCTAGTGGCGGAGTTTAAAGCTGAACGAGAAACAATCCAAAGCGTAGCGACTGAGGTCATGTTTATTGATACCGAGCTTGTTCGCGCTGATACAAACGCACAAAAATGGCAACTGAGTGTTCGCTTTAAAGGTAAATATCGTGATTTAGGTGATAATAAAGAAGAGCCTATTTTAGAGATTTGGCACTTAGAGCGCGGCACTGATAATGACGCACCTTGGTTAATAGTTGGCGTAGAAGATTTAATTGATTCATAAAATCTAATCACTAAAAACAAAAAACCGCACAACATAATGTTAGTGCGGTTTTTTATTATTTAAATAAACGCTATTTATATAAACAATGTAATGTAAATATAATTACTTACAAACGTCTGCAACAGCATTTGCAAAGTACTCAATGTTTGTATCACTGATACCTGCCACGTTTACACGACTTGAACCAACAATATAGATTGAATATTCTTTTTGTAAACGATCGATTTGCGCTTTATTAATACCTAAGAACGAGAACATACCGTTTTGGCGATCAATAAAAGAGAAGTCTTGTGCAATCCCTTTCGTCGCTAGGTTATCTTTAATAAGCGTACGTAAACCATTAATACGGTTACGCATTTCATCAAGTTCGCCATGCCACATTTGTGTAAGCTCTGTGCTACTTAAAATAGTATTTACAATGTCAGCACCGTGCGCTGGTGGCATTGAATAAATACCACGCACCACACTTAACAGTACTGAATTTGAAATATCAGCCGTTGCAGCATCTTTAGCGATAATAGAACATGCGCCAATACGTTCACGGTATAAACCAAAGTTTTTAGAACATGAAGAACAAATAATTAGCTCATCAACCGCATTCGCTAAAATACGTAAGCCGTTTGCATCTTCTTCAAGGCTTGAACCAAACCCTTGGTACGCAATATCTACAAGTGGTGTAAAACCAACATCTTTAGCAAGCTGCGCTACAGTGTTCCACTGTGTTTCGTTTAAATCCATACCACTTGGGTTGTGGCAGCATGCGTGCAATAAAACAACATCACCTTTAGGCACTTGCGTAAGGGTCTCTATCATTTCATCAAATAATAAATCTTTATTTTCGTAATCGTAGTACGGGTATTCTTTAACTGTCAGACCAGCGGCTTCAAACAAGCTGATATGATTAGCCCAAGTAGGATTAGTAACCCATACTGTTGCCCCTGGATTACAACGAACAATAAACTCAGCAGCAACACGCAGTGCACCTGTACCGCCGGGCGCTTGTGCTGTACGAACACGGTTAGCTAATAACGCTTGGTGCTCACCTAATAATAGGTTTTCCATTTGCTGACAGTAATCTAAATTACCTGCCAAACCAATGTATGATTTACTGGTTTCATTTTCTAGACGAAAGGCTTCGGCTTTTTTTACTGATTTTAATACTGGCGTATTGCCTTGTTCATCTTTATAAACACCCACCCCTAAGTCAATCTTATTTGGGTTAGTATCTTGCTTATAGGCCGCCATAAGGCCAAGAATAGGATCTGTTGGTAATGGTTTTAATACTGAGAACATTGACTATCTCTTTCATTATTTAGGGGTTAGCTGTTGCACTTAGCTTAACATAAAAGGTCACTAGATTGACTAGTGTTATTTACACTAAAAAGTGAGGAATTTTAATACAGCAAGCAATTAATAGCGCTAATGTTTGTTGATTAAAAAATTCGTTATTGAAGGCCTCACCGTCAACAATACCCACACAACGATTTTCACTGTCAAAAAGCGGTAAACACGCTTCTGATTTAACTTTAGGATCACAAGTATAATACTCTCCACCCGCAGCCAAATATTGCTCAACATTGTTTATTACACGGCCTTTACTGCTCAGTGCAACCTGTACATTATTACTACCCGCTGCAAATGCTTCAGTAAGTGGAAAAAGAGGCCTACTTGGTGCGCCAAAATAAGCCAATTTCAGAAGCTGGGCGCCCTCTTGCGTTTGCGTATTTTGATAGATACCGTACCAATCAACATTCGTTTGACTTACAACATAATCAACGATGAGTTGTAATGTTGCCAACTTATTAGTGGTGTGCTGATCTTGGCTTACATAATCAGTTAACTTAAATGGCTCATCTTGTAAGTAACCAAATAAACTGCACGTCCCACCTTCGCCTAATTCAGGTATTTGATATTGCCAACGTACAGAGGGCAACTGTACCTGATGCCCAGCCAAATGCTTTTCAAGCTTGATAAGTTCCGCAGAGACTAATTGAGGTGACACATCTAATTGTGCCAGCGATAAATAAGAAGAAGCCATTTAGCCGTCCAAACATCTAAAAAACAAATCATAGCATGACAAATGACGTTCGACTAGGCTTGTAGCGATGTTAATCTATAACACATTTCTATTTGATTCCCAGATGCGTTATATGACACCTGTTCGGCTATTTCTTCAAGTAGTGATAACCCACGACCATGTTCACGCGTTAAACTATGTCCGTTGTTATTATCGGCGCTAAAACCATTACCTGAGTCACATATAGTAAAATAAACACACAAGGTTTCCGGACAATAACGCATATCAACAATGATCATCGCACCTGTTAATTTTTCTAGAGCGACTTCTCTTTGTTGGTAATACTCCATAAAGCCATCTTCTTGATTTTTAATATCGGAATCTAATCCCAAAACACCATGATCGAGCGCATTGTTATACGCCTCAGATAATAATAAAAAGATGTTTGACCGGTGCGCTTTCAACCCACCTACTCGGGTAATTACATCGACTATCTCTAGTACCGGATCGGTTTGCTTTATTTGCGTTGAGTTTAAACTTAATGAAAAGTTAAAAGGTAGTGGAGAGTAGCTTTCTATTTCTTTTTTTGGTGCAGGCACAGCTAAACAGTTAAACAAAACTAAACTTAAATCATCTTGCTGTTTAGTGCCATGTGCAAAGTTTGTCACATGTTTAATCACCTCATTACTTGAGATTTGCGCTTTACTTGCTAATACCTCTATAAAGCGCTGCTCACCAAAATAGTCGTCGTATTCATTGGTGGTTTCAATAATCCCATCCGTCGATAAAACCAGCCGCATGCTGGGGTCAACTTCAAAATGAATCAACTCGCGTTCAAACTCATCGGTTTCTAATATACCTAAAGCCATATGTTGCGATTCTAATGTTTTTAAAACATCTCCTTGTTGGTTAATTAAATACGCATCAGGTAAGCCACCTAACCAAGCCGAAATGCTTTTTCCTGAGCTACTTAACTCAATAATATTTGCAGCACAAAACATATGACCAGGTAATAGTTTAGCTAAAACTGTGTTTACTTCATTGGCAATATCGCTTACTGCCATGCCTTTACCGACCATGGTATAAAATACTCTAGAAGCAGGTAAGGCACCCACGGCAGCCGCTAAACCATGACCAGTAAAATCTCCCAACATACAATATAAACTACCAATAGGGCTTTGTGCCACTAAACACATATCACCATTAAACATTGATGCAGGCGAAAGGTGAAAATCTATATTTTCAGTAAATGCATATTGATTTTCGAGCGCATTATTAAATATATGCTCAACTATTTCATGCTCTCGTTCAGTTTGATTATAGTGATATTCTAATAACTTATTTTGCTCGTGGGCCTTCAAGCTCAGTTGCCGAGTACGGCTATGTGCTTTGATTTTTGCACTTAAAATAGCCTTATCAAAAGGCTTATTAATAAAATCATCCCCTCCCACCGCTAAGCAACGTTCAAAACTACCTTTTTCTTCTAATGCCGTAATAAAAATAATAGGTAAATAAACATCACTACTTAATTTTTTTATCCTTGCTGCTGTTTCATAACCGTCCATTATTGGCATTAAAACATCCAACAAAACAATGTCTATTGCTTCTTTTTCTAATAGCGCTAATGCTTCTACACCGTTACCTGCTAATAAAATATTGTAACCTTGCTGCTCCAGCATAACTTTTAATAGTGTGCAATTTATGGGTTGATCATCAACAACAAGAACGCGCATCATCAGTCGATATCAAATTTTTTATCAAAACGAGATATTTGCAGAATTTTTTTCAATTGCGGTTGGCAATTACTAATATGAATCGCGTTAACAGATGTCCCCAATGTTTTTTTCATGTTAAGTAACATACCCAACGCCGAGCTATCCATATAGTCGGTTTCGCGTAGGTCTACAACCACCCTCACTGTAGTATCATTTATACCAGCGTAGGCTTGGCGAAACGATTGAACCAAATTAAAATCAAACTTCCCTTTAATTTGAATCGTTAGTGTAGTGCCATCCGCTGAGGCACTCTTACTTAAACTCATACTCAACTCCTGATCAGATTATCCGTTCTTATTGCTTTAAATATAACTGCTTAAAAATAATTAGCCAAAAATAAAAGCACCTAAGCGCAAATTTGTTATTAGATTTGATATTATAGACGTTATTGTTATTTAACTTTTTTCACCGCAGGCTAAGCATGAGTGATAGTAATCTCGTTTATTCAACCGAAACCGGGCGCATCAGCCAACCAAAACCAACTAAAGAAATTGAGAGCAAAACCTTTAAAGATGGCGCCCTGCGCATCGAACGCCAAACAAAAGGCCGTAAGGGCAAAGGCGTTATGTTGGTCACCGGCATTGATAGCGAACAACACGACTTAAAAAAACTCGCTAAAACCATTAAAAGCAAAATGGGCCAAGGCGGCGCAGTAAAAGACGGCATCATAGAAGTACAAGGCGACGACCGCGACAAACTTAAAGCCATCCTAGAGGCACTTAAATTTAAAGTAAAAATTGTCGGGGGATGAGCCGCTGGGTTTATAAATGCGCTGCTGATATACAAAAATACGCAGCGATTCCCCCTGTTACCCAACGCAGTGGCAAGAAAGAATGAATACATTGGCGATACTCGTGCACTAAATTTTTAAGGCAAACATTTGTGGAATGGGCAGGGTTATCTGTGCGTTATTCATTTTGAGCTAAAGCATATTATCGGCAGCAAGAAACCAAAGAAAAACCTCATAATACCATCATCAGATCATTGTCATTTAAGTGGATACGAATCCTATTTAGGTGCTGGAAAACACATACGCCCTACGATGAATCAACTTACTTAACTGCATTGAAAAGTAAGGGATCACCGCTGTTAAGATTTGCGGTGGAAAGTGAGCTTTACCGTTTGCTGTCCACCTCAGGGCGTGTTGTTAGATGCGTATTTTACACAAACCGTAAACTTTTGAGCTAATTTTACAAGCATGTAACTGACAATAGGAAACAGCGGTGTAAATAATATAAATATTAAGAAGAGTCCACCATCCATTAGACCTGCTTCAGTATTCCTTAATGGAGTTATATAAATAGCTATCAACACAAGCGCAAAAGTAAGTGGCCCTGTAAATAAGGTAATTACTAATTTAGATACAGTATTAAGTTGTTGCTCATATGACTTTGCATAATATTTACATACTAAAAAAGAAATATAGAAATGAACAAAAAGAAAAACACCTAAAACTAGATAACTCACCAAACCTCCCTATACGTATAACGAGGCTGTAGAATAACTCGTTTTTTAATTTATTTTTATTGATGCTTCAACCATAGCTGAGTTCCTATTTTGGTTCAATCGGTTACTTCGATTTTACATAAATATAAAAAAAGGATTTAGTGTTGTTTTAATGGGCGTTTTGGAAGGGATTGCAGGTGTGTGAGTGGTTTATTTGAGGTGATAAGAGTTTACTCTATTTGGGACTGTTGAACTTTGTAGTATGTATATTAACGCCAGTATTGGTAGCCAAAGCGAGAAATACAATGATAATACTTTATATCAAGCAAACTTATTTGACGTTTTCTTGCGATAGCCATATGACATTCTGTTTGTTTTTTGCACTAATTTAAAGCAAGTAAAAAATATGGAAAATACAAAATTTAGGATGGATGTCATCTTTGTTATTTATTATATTTGCGATTGCCAAACATTTAGTTTCTCCTCACTAGAGTAGACACCGCTAATCCCAACAGCTAGTGAGTTGGAAAAAGGAATTAAAGCTAGACTATTTATACCACATCGAAAAGGAAGCTGCTCGTGTGACTGCGACACAGCGCTCATTCTTATTTGCCCCGCGAGTTCGTCTAACCAACAATAAAAAGTCATTCTCACATTAGGCTTTGCGTTTGTATAAACATCCTTACTATCACGTAAAAAAGCAATGATTGATCCTTCGGTATTACCTAATGCGTTTATTGCAAAAGCCATCATATTCTCTTGAGCTTCAACATTAATTTCATTAGATACAATGACTCTCAAAGATCCAGCCAATTCCTCTAAATCTGAATGCATTTCAATTTAAACCTCTAGCACACATAACGAGGCTGTAGAATAACTCGTTTTTTAATTTATTTTTATTGATGCTTCAACCATAGCTGAGTTCCTATTTTGGTTCAATCGGTTACTTCAATTTTACATAAATTTAAAAAAGGATTTGGTGTTGTTTTAATGGGCGTTTTGGAAGGGATTGCAGGTGTGTGAGTGGTTTATTTGAGGTGATAAGAGTTTACCCTATTTGGGACTGTTGAACTTTGTAGTATGTATATTAACGCCAGTATTGGTAGCCAAAGCGAGAAATACAATGATAATACTTTATATCAAGCAAACTTATTTGACGTTTTCTTGCGATAGCCATATGACATTCTGTTTGTTTTTTGCACTAATTTAAAGCAAGTAAAAAATATGGAAAATACAAAATTTAGGATGGATGTCATCTTTGTTATTTATTATATTTGCGATTGCCAAACATTTAGTTTCTCCTCACTAGAGTAGACACCGCTAATCCCAACAGCTAGTGAGTTGGAAAAAGGAATTAAAGCTAGACTATTTATACCACATCGAAAAGGAAGCTGCTCGTGTGACTGCGACACAGCGCTCATTCTTATTTGCCCCGCGAGTTCGTCTAACCAACAATAAAAAGTCATTCTCACATTAGGCTTTGCGTTTGTATAAACATCCTTACTATCACGTAAAAAAGCAATGATTGATCCTTCGGTATTACCTAATGCGTTTATTGCAAAAGCCATCATATTCTCTTGAGCTTCAACATTAATTTCATTAGATACAATGACTCTCAAAGATCCAGCCAATTCCTCTAAATCTGAATGCATTTCAATTTAAACCTCTAGCACACATAACGAGGCTGTAGAATAACTCGTTTTTTAATTTATTTTTATTGATGCTTCAACCATAGCTGAGTTCCTATTTTGGTTCAATCGGTTACTTCAATTTTACATAAATTTAAAAAAGGATTTGGTGTTGTTTTAATGGGCGTTTTGGAAGGGATTGCAGGTGTGTGAGTGGTTTATTTGAGGTGATAAGAGTTTACCCTATTTGGGACTGTTGAACTTTGTAGTATGTATATTAACGCCAGTATTGGTAGCCAAAGCGAGAAATACAATGATAATACTTTATATCAAGCAAACTTATTTGACGTTTTCTTGCGATAGCCATATGATATTCTGTTTGTTTTTTGCACTAATTAAAAGTTAGTGCGAAATATAGAAAATACAAACTTTAGGATGGGTGTCATCTTTATTTCTTTTAAGCTCGCTCAATCAGCGGAGAAAAAGTGGTACCGTCTGCGGGGCTTTAAGTTGCTAGCGGATGTGATAACAGGCGTAAAATTTAAAGACGGAGAAAGAATAATACAAGATCAAGCAGAGCATCAAGGTGGCTTCATACACCAGATTTGACAATAACTCAGCGACTCGCCATAGCCTGTGGTATTACCAGTAAAGGCCCTTGTAGAAGCTCAAAAACAAAAGGAATTAACATTGCATTAGGCAATGATTACTTAGCGTCACAAGGTTTAGTGTCATTGAGAGATGTTTGGATCAATATTCATTACGGGAGATGAACCGCCCATTGCACCTCCTGTTAATAAAAAGCGCATGATTGGTGGTGTGGGGGCTGGAGGTTAGAGACCTCCGGCTACCCGATTATGCGTATTTTAACCTAAACTCTGTACAAGCTAACTGCTTATTATTTAATACAATAAAGTTAGGGACATTACCAATAGGCTCAAAGCCTTGTTTTAACAATACATGCTTTGAAGCTGGGTTGTTTTCTAATACTTTAGCTTCTAAGGAACGAATGCAAAATTTTCTTTTTGCAATATCAATTAGTGAAGCCAGACAAAAGCTTGCATAGCCTTGAGATAAAAAACGTTTTGAAACCCTATAACCGACAACAGCTTTATTAGTGCTAATATCTCTTAAATTGGCTCTTGCGACAATTTCATTATTTTTAATAAGTAAACCACAAAACGCTGTACCAGAATTTACCTTATTAAGTTCTGCATCAATGTGGTTTCCGACACCTTTAGCCGAATAAAAATCATGTCCTCGAGGCTCAATTAATGATTCAAACCATGATCTATTTTCTAGCTCGAAAGCTAATAATTTCTCCAAATGATCTTTAGATAACAGCTCAAGTTGCATTGAAACTCTCTATACGCATAACGAGGCTGTAGAATAACTCTAACAGCCAAATTCAATTAAAAAACGAGCTCCTGTAATTAACTCTAAGCGTTTTTAAAGCATTAGATAATGCATTTGGAACCCATAAAACAGGCTGTTTTTCTTAAAAAAGAGTAATTCTACAGCCACAACTTTTCAATAACGGGCGCAGGCGCGTGGGGTATAATGGCGAAGCCGCCCCGCGTGTATGCGTCCCAGCGAACGAAGTGAGTGAGTTAATTGAGTTGTTAGGCACTCAAGGCCCCCAATAATTAAAATAATATATAGTGCCTTTAGGTACTGTAATAGACATGTACATACCGCACTCAATATGCACATCGCCATGTGATATTTTTCCTTTTTGTGAGGAATTATGAGGCCAAGGCTTACTATTAACGAAACACTTATCAGTCCCTTGGTCTTCAATAACTAGATAAGTACTACCATCATCAGACGTTCTGTATCTTCCACGCAACTCATATGTAGCATCCGGATCTTTATTTAATAGCTGCGGCACAGCAATTATCAACAATGCTGCTACAGGAATTAATATTAAAAACCCTAAGATAAGTAAAAACTTCTTCAAAGTTTCTCCGAGTGCCTAACAATTTTATAGTGCGCGCGTCGCGCATATTTCTGCCGAAGTCACGCTCATGTATCTAATAAGTCTTTTTTAACAAATAACTTAACCCATTGCTAGCTATAATTATTTCTTGGTACTAAATATAATCAGAAAAAGAAAATACGCTCGACGCTCTTTTTCTTGAATATGGGAGCAAAACAACTAGACTGTATATTTATGGCTATGTTGTATTTCAGTGTTGGTGAACTATATTTAATATACTGAAACCTAATAACGGTAGGTGCAACATGGCTTCCAAGCAGTTTCAAAATATACTACATCACATTACCAACTTAAATTACGCTCTTGAGAATTATTTAAGCTGGTTTAGGTTTATGGAAGATAACACTGAGTATTCAGATCAAACATGGATAAAAGAGGCATTATGATATGAATTTTTAATACCCACACTCAACTACAACATAGCCCTATACATACAGTGCAATTTGGAAGTTGAATATTATTTATGAAATCTCTTTTTCTAAGCATGATTAAAGATCATATGTATAGCAAGCGGTATGCTAAGAGCACTATTGAAGCTTATCTGTTTTGGATAGCTGCCTATATCCGTTTTAATAATATGCAACATTCAAGCTCCATGGAAGATACTGAAACCGAGCAACCTTAAAACTTACCGCTTACCGCTGCTACCTCAAAACACCACCGCTTTTCCGCGCCCTGATGCTTCAGAGCCTGCGTCAAGTTTGCCATTGCGTTCAATAATCACGTGCATATCTCCAAAACGGCGTTCATTGAGTGTATAGCCCATTTTTTCAAGTGCTTTAATAACCTCTGTATCTAAACCTGGGTGATGACGGATCACGTTTTTAGGCCAAAGTTGATGATGAAAACGCGGGCTGTTTACCACTTGTTCTGCACTCATATTGAATTCCACCGCATTTAAAATAGATTCATACACTGAGCTAATAATCGTGGTGCCACCCGGTGAGCCAGTGACCATTTTTACTTTATTGTCTTTGAGTAAGATGGTTGGCGTCATTGAGCTGAGCATACGCTTATGGGGCTGTATTTCATTGGCTTTGCCGCCGAGCGCGCCAAATACATTCATTACCCCTGGTTTTGCACTAAAGTCGTCCATTTCGTCGTTAAGTAAAAAGCCTGCACCTGCAACCACTACGCCACTGCCGTATCCTAAATTAATCGTGGTGGTATTCGATACTGCATTGCCCCACTTATCAACAATTGAAAAGTGTGTGGTTTGTTCGCTTTCATATAAACCGGGTTTAATGTTTTCAGTCGTTGATATTTTATCTAGCGTTATCGTACTGCTACGCTTTTTAAGGTAATCACTGGCAATTAACGCCGCTTTTGGTACATCAAAAAAGTCGGGATCGCCTAAATACTCTGCCCTATCAGCAAACACGCGTTTGCCTATTTCGGCTAATAAATGAATATACCCTACTGAATTATGCTCCAGCCCTTTCGCAGGTTTTGTTAACTCATACATTTTAAGCCATTGTAAAATAGCGATGCCACCAGAGCTGGGTGGTGGCGAAGTAAGTACTTCATAACCATTCCACGCTGATTTCATAGGGACTCTTGATTTAGCTTGATACGCTTTTAAATCTGCTTGTGTAATAATGCCACCGTGCTCAGACATAAAGTTAGCAATAATTTTTGCTGTTTCACCTTCATAAAACCCTGCTTGGCCTTTATCACGAATACGCTTTAATGTGGCTGCTAGTTCTGGTTGTTTGAAGTTTTTATTCGCCTTAGCACTGGAGAAATAATCAGCAAAGTTAATAGATACCTCTTTTTTAGCCATCCGTGCAATATAACGCTCTATGCTACTAGCAAGCTTTGGATGCACTATAAATCCATGTTCGGCTAGCTTAACTGCTGGCTCAATTAATACGTCCCAATTGAGTGTGCCGTGTTTTTGATGCGCTAACCACATGCCTGCAACACTTCCGGGAACGCCGCTGGCATGGATCCCGTATACTGACTTATTAGTAATGACGTTACCTTGCTTATCTAAGTACATATCTCGGTGAGCTGCGCTGGGTGCTGTTTCGCGGTAATCAATAAAGTCTCCTTTGCCGTCTTTTTGGATCAACATAAAGCCACCGCCGCCGATATTCCCAGCCTCAGGTAAAGTAACGGCTAACACAAACTGCGCTGCAATTGCTGCATCTACAGCATTTCCGCCAAGCTCTAAAATAACACGTGCCGTATCACTGCTATAACTATCTGGCATTGCAACGGCCGCTTGAGCCACCTTGGTATTATTTGCTAACACGCTCATTTGTAATTGAATAACTACTACACTCAATAGCAGTAAATGCCTAGCACCTAAAAACATAATTAATTCCTTATTGTATTTATTTTTTAATTATTTTATTAATACACTCTGTGCGTGATACGGTCAAACTACTATTACTCAATCTCAATACTTTTGCGATAGAGTACCGCTGGTAAATCACCATTTTCGTCAGTATGAATGTATTGCTTAATAAACTGCATTCCTAGTTTTTGCATTACTTTAATTGAACCAATATTGTCTTTTAGGGCTGTTGCACTCAATGCGGTGACACCGGCTTGTTTTTCTATGACTTCTGCCACTGCTTTAGCCGCTTCGCTTGCGTATCCTTTTCCCCAGCTTAGTTGCTTAAATCGCCAACCAATTTCTATATCACTAAAATTTGACGCATCTGTAAAAAATCCCATAGGACGTATCAACACCCAGCCTATAAATGTATTAGTGTCAGTAATATTTACTTGCCATAAGCCCCAGCCTTTATCTGGATTAGTGTAGGCTTGCAAGCGAGGGATAAATACCTCTTTAATCATTTGCATTGAGCTTACTTTACCACGCGTGAGGTGGCGCATTACATCTGGATCGCTGTCTAAATCAAATAGTAGCTGAGCATCTCTTTCGCCCATTAATTTAAAATTAAGTCGTGCTGTTTGGGGTATATTCATTTTTCTACCTGTATATTGCTTGTTATTGCGTTGTCATTAATAATGACCGTACCTAAGATAAAAACTCTTAGGCTTCAATCCTTTTATTAGAGAACAAATATGAACAAATTAGCAAGTTTAGTTTTATTAGGTTGTGTAGCATTAACTGGTTGTGAAGATGCTAACGAAGTAAAAAAAGATGCCTCTGAAGCAAAAGCCGACGTTCAAGAAGCGCTCACCGATGCATGGAATGATGTAAAAGAAACCACTAACGAATTTAAAGGTGAATCGCTTGATGAGCTACTTAGTGAGAGTAAAAAGCTAGGCCTAGATATGTATGATGACGGTAAAGAAGTCGCTCTTGATGCATGGTTAGAGAGTAAAGAAGCCGCTGGTGAACTCACTGAGAAAACCAAGCAAAAAGCGCAAGAACTCGCAGCTGAATTACGTGAAGCACGTGAAGCACGTGAAGCACGTGAAAAACGCGAGCAAGAGAAAAACAACTAATAACATATTTTCCCTGTGGGCTATGTGTTTATTCACCTAGCCCGTACTGTATTTATGGCATGTACGTTTATTCAGCCGTATTGATCCGTTGTTGTAACTTAACTAAATACTGTTTTTTAGTGATCAACACATCAAGATCCCCTTCAAACGTATACACTTTTTTCATATTAACAAGAGTGAATTTGCCTTTGATCAACGACATTGCACAACTTAAATTTATAAAATTAAAATACAATATAAAACGTTGCAGCGGATCTGTTTCAACTTGGCGTAAACCGAGTTTATTAGCTGTTCGCGGATTAATAATATAACTCGATGCTTTTAAAGTAATGTGTGTTGGCTGATGGTTTTCATACTCGCTTATCAGCGTTAATAGCCCTTCAATGTAGCCTGAAAATACCTGTTTAGTGCGCTGCTGCGCGCTATCTTTTGAATTAAGTACAAAATAGTAATCAAATAAACTTCCGCCATGTAGCACCAAACGTGCATTTTTTACTTTTTCACCAATCAACAAGGGTGAATAATATTTAAGGCTACCCGCTTTAATTCCGCTGGGTATGTCAATAAATGGTGCAAATACAGAAAGACTGATTGAAACAGCAAATATTGATAAAAATAAAACTGAGAGCATAAAAAACAACCCTGCTAAAACGAGGTTACCTACAATAAATAACCCCGCTAATTTTAATTGAAAAGCGTGCTGTTGTTGTCGCGTGAGTAAATAAAACGTATGTTCCATTTTAATGCTGATCCTTATTTTTTTATATCGTCACTATATTCTCTCAATACAATGCCTGTAAATATAAAATAAGCATACGAAAGCTAGGGTGTGTTGACCTTTGTGGATTGAAATTTGTTCAATCTAGGGGCGATTTAATCGAGGCGCGAGGTTTGTAATCGAGTGGGCTCGATAACTGCTCCTGCGTTATTCTACTGGCTCACATCCATGTGAGAATAAGTAAAAATCGAGCAAAGCTTCCGCGTCCTGCTCACACCTCTTTGTTACCCTCTATGCAGGTAACAAAGAGTTAATCACCCTTAGGAAGAACCCTTTGGGCAGCGCATGTTTGGCATTTATACTGCGTTATCGCCTATTTATGGGGAGCAACCACACACCATAGGCGCTGCCTTGCCTAAATACCAAATAGACTGCTGCAAAATCAATCACGAAAGGTCAACACGCCCTAGATACTTAACATGGCGATTCTATGGATAAACGAAAGTAAAATTTCAATATTATGGTCGTCAATTGTTTGGGGATATGTGATGTTAAAAATGCCACTTTTGCTTTGTAATAAAACAAAAATGACATTTTAGCTAACCAGCGCTTTTAGTGCTTAAATAAAACTTGGTTCGACCAAATTAAATAATCGTTTTACGTGACCTTAGGTGATTAAAAGAGTCTTTTGAATATGCTTCTTTTACATCAATAAGTTGCTGATAACTACCAAGGAAGTACGTTTTTGTTGGGATTGCACTGTCTTTAAAGCTAATAAACGCGCCCTCAGTTCCATTAATTTGTGTCTCTCGGCTTACTTCAATCCAGTCCATTGCTCTATTGATATAATTGTAGACCTCATTATTTTGGCCTTTTTCTTTTAACTCAACCGACTCATTCCACCATGTTTGATATTGAATAGTGTACTGAGATTTTGAATAAGGGAATGCAACGCGGGCGTTTGGCTCTTCTTCGCTTATTTCATCATAGAAAGGACCTGCTATAGCACCGAGCGTAACGTAACTAAACAGGCCTAAATCACTACTCTTCGCATTAATTAAATCTGACGTTAAACTCTGAATTAACTGATCTTTCCCTTCTTTTTTTAGACCACTAATTTTCACAACTTTAGATGTTAATTTATGTGGTGCAGGTGCATCAAAGTCAGGAGTGAATGGCATGCCATCGGTATTCGTTAAATTACCTACGTGCATTTTATTCTTTAGTACATCGTAAAGGGAGTTTCGTGACCAATTACTCATTAATGCACTGTTATAGTTAGCTTTTGTATCTGTACCTTGGTGTACTGGTGTACTATTGCTAAAGTTGTTTGTTACAAATTCTTCTAGTGCCTGCCAACTTCCCTGCCAATAGCCGTACATAGAGCTCGGGTGGCATAACTTTCTAACTTCACTTGTCGCGTGCTCAGCAGCAACTGCATTAATTTTTAAATTAGTGCCGACCAGCATATCGGTACTTGCGTTATTTATAACGTCTTCCCATTGCGATAAAAGCTCAAACGTGGGCAAGAGTTGCGCATGCTCGTCATTAGTATTCCAGTTTATTACAAAACGATGGATCTCTTCTGGGATCTCAAATGCTTTTACTTTAAAGTTGGTCACTATACCGTAACTTAGGGCGCCGCCACCACGTAATGCCCATAATAAAGCTTGATGGGATTTTTCGTTTACTTCAACAATATCACCGTTACCTAATACAACAGTAGCCCCCACCAGCGACTCACAGCACATCCCTTTGCTACGTGTCCATGGTCCCCAGCCTCCGCCTTGAATAAAACCAGCTAAACCGACTGTTGCGCATGTACCATGAGGTATTGTCAATGGCGGGTTATTATCAGCTAGCTTTGGCACCACCTGAAAAAAACGATAACCTGAGCCTATACTAGCAATATAGTCGCCGTTAACTTTATCAACGTTAAAATCTGTTAATCGGCTCAAATCTAATAAAATCACATCGGTGCCCGTACACTCCCCTTCATGGTCGTGTCCACCAGAACGAACGCGGATCGGTAAGTTCAAGCTAATAGCTTGCTTATATGCCTGTGCTACATTTTTTGTTGATTCACACATTATAATAACAGCAGGATTGAATCGTAAACGAGTATTAAATATAAGGGTTTGCGCTTGATACCCTGTTAACCCTGGAGTTTCAGACACTGATGGGGATGCTTGAGTTAGCAGCTGATCATCTTTAAAATCCAAAGACTTAAGTGCTTGAACCAACCTTAGCGTATTATTCCAATAAGTTGCCATCAGGCTCTGGGCGCTTTTTAGCTGTTCGTGCGGCTGTTGCGAAACTTCATGAACTGTATTTTGGTTATTCATCATATATTCCCTTTATTATCCTTGTGACATAAACACTCGTCACGTTTTTGACCGGTTACTGACTCTGCAAGCGTTTGAATTGCTGGCGCTAAATCATCACGTGCAATATCAACTTTAATGAGGTAAGGCGCTGATGTATTTTCATATAAAATATTAAATGCATCTTGTAGATTTGCCACTGAATTGACATTTAAATATTTAACACCGTAAGCCTGAGCTAACGCTTCGTAATCCCAAGAAGGTAATTCATCAAAAGGAGCAAATTTTCCTTCAGGTGTAAATGCGCAAATATCTACAAATGATTGCTCAATAGCATAAACCTCGTTACTCATTACAAATACAGCGGTATTACAGTGATTACGCCTCAGCGTTGAAAGTGTCTGGCACATCATCATAAACCCGCCATCCCCTGCAATTACAATACTACGGTTATCATTTGCAAGTGATACACCTAAAGAGCACCCTGTTTCATGTCCCAGAGATCCCCATGCGGCATCACTGACGAAGTGATTTTTTTCTATGCCAATCAATCTTGCAGCCATATAAAGTGATGAGCTTTCACCTAAAATAAGGTTATATCTTTTTAAGGGACTCGATTCATTTAACTCTTGTTGATAAAAAGTAAAGAAGCTTTCGTAACTAATTTGGCTGCACAAATCGCTATGCTTAGTGAGCGGCAGTGCATTGAAGCCAAAATTGTCGGGCTTTGAAAACGTCACGTTAAAGCCTGCTGATGAACACAAAAAATGCGCAATCAATTCATTAATGAATACTGCTAGGCTGGTATGAATAAAGTGATCACTGTTACCAACAAGCGCACCATCCATATTGACTCTTATTAGATCAGAGCCTTGATTTGTCAGCATCGTGATGTAGTCATCAGTAAAAATGACCCCAAGCGCTAAAACTGCATCGCATTGCGACACATAATCGAACGTTTCAGGTAATGAGGCTTCGCCTGCATAGGTGCCTACAAATAATTTATGGCTAATTTCGCTTCGCTCGCTGATCACCGATTTAGCCAATGTGCTTGTGGTATAAGGTATATTAAGTAAATGTAAAAGTGACTCTACCTTGTCTTGTAAGCCTAACCTTGCGATCTCTATCCCCAGCATAATTATTGGCTGTTTTGCACTTTCTAGCTTTTGTATGGTCTGTTGTAGTAATGTTTTTTGCATACCTAGGTTAGCTGGTGAATCGGTAATAACCAGCGGTTGCATGGGTGCTTTGCATTCTGCCCCCCAGACATTTTGCCAAGCTTCTAAGTAAATTGGCCTTTTTTCTTTTATTGCACACGCTAATGCTGCATCTATAATAGTTGGAGCCATCTCAGGATCTGACAGTATTTCACTTGCCACGGTCACACTTTCAAATATGACTTGGTTTGAATTATAATTACCCGTTGAGTGATGAAATAATGCGCCTGTATCTGCGATAATTTTTCGATCATCAATTGATGGGCTAGCCGTGATCACCACCACAGGATTTCTTTCTACATAGGCGCCTGCAATTGCGTTTATAACACTTAATGTACCGACTCCATATTGCACCGATACTGCGCCAATTCCTCTGTAACGAGCATAACCTTCGGCCGCATAACCTGCACCTAGCTCCGTTATGTCACCAACCGCATCAATACCATCAAACTTATCAAGTGCGCTCATAAACTCCTGTACATAGTCACCCGGTACTTGAAATATTTTTTCTAGACTTTGCTCTTTTAAGCGCGTTAATAAATAGTCAGCAACTGTAAAATTATTGGTACTCATGGTTAATTCCTTCGTACGCAAATTTCGTTACTTCATTAAGTGTATTACTGCTTGCATTAGGCTGCACTTTTTCACTTTGATCTTTGCAGGTCTTATTGCAATTAACAGGTAGATAATTATGCTTTTGATCTAACCAGCATGGTGTGGGTAAATCAAAAAACTCCTCGAGTGTTGATTCTGCTGTATTTAATGCACCTTCAACCCAGCCTTGTTCGTATGAGTACGCCTCACCAATAATATATATGTTTTCTTTATCAACAGGGTGGCGCATACGACACATAATTTCATCTAAACGATAATTTGCTTTCCACTCATGCCAACCCCCGCCATAAGGGGCGTCTCCCCAATCTTGGTAAATGGCCGAATACGGCATCGCTAATTCTTTTTGCTCATGAAGCGCTTCTATTTGTCTGTGTGCAGCTTCCACCATGCCAGTGGTTATTTGGCATTGGCTTTTAGGGACTATTTCTTGTGGGGTATAACCTTCACATCCATAGCTTGGTGTGTAACCAGAATATAACTCACCAGACTCTAAGCCTTTCCAATAGGGGATAGAGCCAATATCATTATATGACGCCATCAATAACGAATTTGTATTTGGTAAACCGCCTGCTTGGTCGCACTCTGTTCCCATATAATATGTTTGCCTAATTGGTAAGTCGGTCACTGAACGACCTGCAACTAGACCTAAACTTCGCCACCAAGGCTGCTCGTAAGCCATAAACATTTTTAGCGCTTTTTGTATAAGTACTGAGGGGATATTTTCTTTTAACCATGGATCAGCAAAAAATTCAGACTCAATAAGCTCCAATGAACGTCTTGGCATTGCCAAAATTAACCGTTTCGTTTTTACAATTTCCTGATCAGTGACGGTTAAGTCATCAACTGTTTTGCCATATTGATCTGTGCACGTTGATTGAAATATTAATTCATATCGATAATCAGGATCATCCAAATAGTTAATTTTCACTAACCGTTTATTCATTTTCACTTTGTCATCTTCGGCTAAACAGCTTGGTAACGCTTTAAACTGCGCGCACAGTGTTAATGGCAGTGCCTGGAATCCATCAGTAAGAGTGAGAAACTCAGTGTCATCACTGTATTCTGTTGCGGGAAGCTGAGTAACCGCACTTGCATTAGCAACATTAGCATCGTACCCGCCAGCCTCTTTCATAAATAAATAGGCTTCGTTACTTAGTACTCGCTCAAGTAGATTCCAAAAACCATACTTCCAAATCTCTTTGCCAAATACTTTCACTTTCATTTGCTCACACAGACTCATGTCAGCAAAACCAGGACAAATTAAGTTCATCACCTTAACTTGCAAATCCTCAGGGCCAAAGCCGCGTTCAGATCCGTTTAAGTTATAAGGTATTTTATCAGGGCACTGCGCAAAATCTCGGTAACGAAAATATTGACCGCGCAGATAAAAAAGATTATTTTCACTGCCCGCTTTTACATCTTTCAAAGCGGGATCTTTTGAATTAGGATACATGGGTAAAGAAGAACCCATTGGGAAATCTTGCGTTTTCAGGTTCAGATTATTAACTAATGCATTAACCATGACATGATCTGAAGGAATAAAACGCATTCCCCCTAACTCAGCAACTACATTCGGTAACCCGGGCAGTGTTTTACTGTATAAACGTCCCCCTATGCGGTCACTGTATTCAAATAGTGCTATACGTTTTGCTTTGCCTTCATGCTGTTGTAGCCTCCACGCACTGTAAACACCAGACACGCCACCACCAACAATTGCTATATCAAGTTCGTTCTTCATAATTGTTTATTCCTTAACTAAATTAAGCTAAGGCTAGTCAAAAATAATTACGAGTTCTATTACACGCTATTACAAAATGAACCGTGACTATAAATTCACAAAAAAAGGTAAGCCTAAGCTTACCTTTTAATGTTTAAACCAGATTTTTTTAGTAATTAAAGCTCAAAATCTTTCTTAAACTTAATACCAAATTCACTGCGGTCATTACTGCGCATCACGCCTACAAAACCCGATTGTTGCAGACGACCTACATCGTAAACTTCGTTTAGCACATTTTCGCCGTATAATGTCACTTCCATATCGCCATAAGCATTAAGGTAAGAAATATTAAAACCGACTAACTCACGCGAATCAATTTGCTCACTTTGGTTAAACACTGACTGACCTTGCATATCACTACGGTATGAATAGTTAGCATTAAGTGCAATTGTGCCGCCGTTACTTAAGTCAACAAAGTAAGATGGCGCAACCATTACAGTCCAACGTGGTGTTAATGCCGGTGAATCTCCGATACCAATACCTTGTACGCCAGCATCAACCTCTGTAATTTCAGAATCTAAATAACCAACGGCGCTGCGAATAGTGAAATCATCTGTAATTGCGATAGTTGTTTCAAGCTCAATACCTTGTGCTTTTGAAGCACCTGCATTTTCAACAATTGTTACAAACCCACCACCAGCCGTTGGATCAGAAAATGGTAATGCCAAGTCTGTGTAATCAGTTACAAACACAGCAAGCATCATAGATACATTTTCATGTACCTGCCCTTTTAAACCCAGCTCGTAGTTAATTGCTTTAGTTTCATCAAACGGTACGAATTGATCAGGCCCACCAAATGGACGAGGCGGAAAGCCCCCTGTTTGATAACCTTTTTGAATTTGACCGTATACGTTCATGTTGTTGCTAAGTTGGTAAGATGCGTTTACATCCCATGTTACTGCATCAAAATCAGCGGTTACGTATTTACGCTCAGAAAAACTTGGGAATACCGCATTCGCTGCTTTTTTATCTTTTGAATAACGAAGACCACCACCAATGCTTAAATCATCAGTTAAGTCATAGCTTGCATTTATATACGCTGCATATGAGTTGGTTTCTTGGTTTACGTCAAAGAAGCCGTAGTCTCCAAATGATGCTGATACGCCATCATTTAATAAACCATTCGGAGTATTCCAAGGACTAAATACAAAAGGACCTGAACGTGTAAAGCCATCTTCGTTGAAATAGTAAAGGCCAGATACAAAGTCCATGTCCGCAAATGTACCGTTTAATTGAATTTCAAACGAGTATTGATCCGCGCCACCCTCTTCTGGAAATTCTGATAAATTAAGCGCCGTTGCATCATCATCCAAACCGCCATCATATTCTGACGTACGATAACTTGAAATAAACTTAGCCGAGTAAATATCGTTAATCGCCCAATCAGCACTCAACGATGTACCCCAACCTGAATATGACGTTGATTCAATACCTGCTACCGTTGATGCTAAATCATCTGGATTTGCAGGTAGCATGTCAGCTGTTAATAGTGGGAAGTCGCCATTAAAAGGGTCGCTTGCATCTAATGGTTGTGTTAATTCGATTGTGTAAGGTGATTGGCCCGATTCATTATCAACAGCATCCAATGAGAAAACCATTGAAAAATCACTATTTGCTTGCCATTTTAGTGCAACGCGCCCGCTCGTTTCTTGTTCTTCGCCAATTTCTTTTTCAGGATTGGCTAAATTGATTGCTCTACCTACACCATCACGTTTTTTGTAAGATGCACTGGCAGACATACTCAGCTCATCAGTCAATGCATTATTAAAATACACATCGCCAGCGATGCGCCCACGAGAGCCCACTTTTGCTGTCGTTGTTAAAATACCTTCATCACCGGGCTGTTTTGTAATGATATTTACTGCGCCACCTAATGTATTACGCCCATATAAAGTCCCTTGAGGGCCACGTAACACTTCCACACGCTCAACGTTTGGTAATGACAAGTTAGAACCCATTTGACGCCCTAAGTAAACGCCATCTAGGTATACACCAACACCAGGATCTGTGGTGATGATGTGATCTTGTAAGCCTATGCCACGAATAAAAACAGATGCATGGGCTGCATTACCCACACCATAACGAGTAATATTTAGGTTAGGTACATATTTACCTATGTCTTCAAGATTACTCATATTGGCTTTATCGATAAGATCTTCACCGATTGAAGTCACCGCTGTTGGGGATTCAAAAATACTTTCGGTGCGCTTACGTGCTGTTATTTCGATTTTCTCAAAAGCATCCTGCTTTGCAGTGGTTTTTTCATCTTGAGCATAAGTTGTAGTCGCAAAAGTGGCAATTATTGCTAAGCTTAACTGTGAAAGGTTACGTAATTTCAAAATTCTCTCCAAAGGATACCGTGTGTGTGTTTGCGCTGTTTTAAATATCAGGCACAAAAAAAGATGCTTAAATAAGCATCTTTCCTCTGGAAGGATATTATATGACAGTATTGTGAATTTGTGTATAAATTTAATGTAAGTCGTCACTTTTATTACTTTAGTTAAACATTTCATTAATTATGATAATAAACCATTCGCAAATAGGATTTATAAAACCTAAAAAAAACAAATTACAGATTATTTACCCATTACAAGAACAAAAACAACATACATAAGATAAAATAAAACATAACATTCGATAATTTACCCCTTTCATTCTATAATGTAGTCGAAATCAACATACTAAACACCTAGGACACACATATGAAAAAGCTATCCTTAGCTGTCGCTATCTGCTGCGCGTGCGTAACAAGTTATGCAAACGCTGAAGTTCGCATAAACGGTTTTGCATCAATAGTTGGCGGAAAAACATTAGATAACGATTCAACCTTGTATGAATATGACAATGATATTTCATTCAAAAATGAGAGTGTCTTTGCATTACAGTTATCTGCTGACTTACAAGATAAATTGAGCGCAACAGCACAAATTGTTGCCCGTGGTGAAAACGACTTCAATGCGGAATTTGAATGGGCCTACTTAACTTACGAATTTACCGATGAGCTGCAACTCAGTGCAGGTAAAATGCGTGTGCCTTTTTATCGTTATTCTGACTTTATAGATGTTGGCTATGCATATCGCTGGGTAAGACCACCTCAATCTGTTTACAATATTCCATTTTCAACATACGAAGGCCTTAGCCTGCTGCACACATCACAGCTAGGTGACTGGGACTCAACTCTACAAATTATTTATGGCAGCTTTGATGGTAATATTGGAGTTGTTACTTATAACGATAAAGCTGAGCTAAATGATATAGCAGGCATTAACTGGACTTTATCATATGATTGGTTCAGTGCCCGTGCAGCATACCTTGTTGCTGAAACATCTATTGGCCTAAGTGATCAAGAGCCTACAGGCCAAGCTCTAAATGGCCTTGAGAAAACACTGCGTGATAACGGGTTAGTAACACAAGCAAATGATATTGCGATTTCTGAAGATGATGGAACATTTATCGGTGTTGGTTTTTCAATTGATTATAACGACATACTATTTGACGCTGAATATACTCAACTTGAAGTTGAAAACAGTATATTAGCAAAACAGTCGCAATATTATGCTTCTGTTGGTTATCGTATGGATGAAATTATTGTGCATTTCACCTACGAGAACAATGACGATAAACATGACGCCGCTGATTTTGATAAAATAACTCAAATCCCTGCTCTTAATGGCGCTATCAACCAAGCACTTTTGGGCACTAAAGCACAAAGCACTGTTTACACGATAGGCACTCGTTATGATTTCCACCCATCAGCGGCGCTAAAAGTAGATTTTAGCCGTTTTAAAAATGACATTACAGATACTGAAACGGACGTTATAGCCGTTGCTGTAGATTTAGTTTTTTAAGGGGATAAAAATGAAAAAGCTAATTTTAGCGAGCCTAATTTCAACCTGCTCTTTTGTAGCATTTGCTGATGTTGCAGTTATAGTAAACCCAAGTAATAGCAATTCATTAGACAAAAATGAGATAAAAAAAATCTACCTAGGTAAAAGCAAATCATTTGCCGATGGTGTAAAGGTTAACCCCGTAAATCAAAACGGTAACAGTGTTGTTGATGAGTTTAATAACAAGGTTGTTGGCAAATCAAGTAGTCAGCTAAATGCTTATTGGTCTAAGCTTGTTTTTACTGGTAAAGGCACACCGCCAGAGAAACTAGATTCCGATCAAGCAGTTATTGATTTTGTAGTAAGTAACGCCGATTCTATTGGTTATATTGACAGCGCGAAAGTAAGCGATGCTGTAAAAGTAATTGCTACATTTTAAAATATAAGCGTATGTAAAATACCCAAACCACCTCAAGATGCGAGTTTTAGTTGGAATTAAAAGCGATTTAGGCAAGGCATTGACTGCAAGTAATAGTGGTTCTACTATTAAAATCAATTCCTTATAAAAGTAACGCAGTCTAAATCGCTTTAAAACCAACCCGTTGGGCGTTTCACAGAGACTTACTCTCATCGTTGCTGCTTCTTGAGGTGGCTTGGGTATAATACCAGTCAGTTTAACTGACTGGTATTTTTTAAACGTTTTATTAATCAAGTACTTTTGCGTCATTAGCTTTATTGAGCAAACTGCGACTTTGGGTTAAAAAGTGCGCGGTTGAATCTGAAAAATATTCTTTTGCTTCAGCAAATGAATCTATTAGCCCAACTTTATCACCCGCTTTGAGCTTTTTTAACGTACTCGCAAATGTCTCTTGATACTGTGTAAGTAATGGCGCTACATTATCAAATTGTGCCAACATTATATCGGAATAAAGCTCTGGTGATTGTGCAAATAAGCGCCCTACCATCATTAACTCTAATTGGTATATTGGTGACGAGCAACTTCGCAATTCTTCAAGTGTATGGCCTTGCTTAGCTAAGAACTGGCCGTAAACAAAGGTGGTTAAATGGCGCATAACTTGAATAATTTGCATAGCTTCATCGTGTTTTTTAGCATCAAGTTCAACTAACTGACAGCCCCACACTTGCAGCTGAGATAATAATCCTTGCGCAACTTGATGCTCACGCCCTTCACAGACCACCACCGTTTGCTTAACCCAGTGAGAAATATCAGGACCAAACATGGGATGTAAACCCACTACAGGCCCGCTATGTACCTCTTTTAACACACTTAGTGGTGCTTGCTTAACCGATGTTATATCAACCAATAAACAATCATTATCAAGTGGTGGTAATGCTCTAACTATCGTTTCTAAGGCGTTTATAGGCACACTGATCATCACCAGTTTTGCGCCTTTTAAAATTTCTTGTGCATTCGTTTGCTGATCTTTATCAAGGATCCTGACTTCATAACCAGAGCGAATAAATTGCTGAGCAAAAAGCTGCCCCATTGCACCTTGACCACCAACAATAACAATAGGTGATAGCTGCGGGGCACTACATGCCAATTTAGCTTGTTGGTTCTGATAAGCTTCTCGCATCATACGCCTAAGAATATCTTCAACAAGCTCAGGATTAACGCCTTGCTTTATTGCTTCTTGGCGTCTGGCCGCTAACAAAGAGGCTTCACGCTCTGGTGCATGTAAAGGGGCACCTGTTTGCTGCTTAATTTCACCAATTTTTTGGGTAATACTATTACGCCGAGCAAGCAATGCAACCAGCTGTGTATCGCACTCATCAATACCTATTCTTAACTGGTCTAAATCTTTAATATTCGCCACGCTCTATACACCTCAAAAATGTAATTTTGTATATTTATATTTACATAAAAGTAAACTAATCAATACAATAAATACTAACAGGATCGGTTAACTGTTAAAAGGTTAAATAAAGAAAAGAATGTGATTTGAGTTGGGAGCTATGAGTTGTAATTTATAAGCTGTCCGGAGTTATCGTCACCGCTTGCTAATCGACTTTAGGCGTTCACCTTAGGGCTTATAACTTTATTTGGCGGATTATCAGTAATTCTACATTACCCAACCGATAAAATAATTAAACATTTTTGGACTGATATGAGAATGGTAGTGCCTGATCTCTAATACCAATCGTGTTAAGTTAATGACCATTTATAGCGAAAGATAAGTACAGTGATAACAAGGCAGAAATTTTGACATGGTGTTGTTCTCGGCAATTGCTCCTGCATTGCTCTAGCTCCTGCATCCATGCATCCATGCATCCATGCAGTCGTACATGAAAAATTACTAACGCAGTTAGCGCTTTATTTAGTCCGCTAGAATGGTTAAATATTTAAGCCGATTGGTATAATATCTAACTTATTCTTTGTCACTAAAAAACCAAAACGGGTTGCAACCCGAAGGCTGCAACCCGTTTTTTTGCGTTGATAAACAGCGCGTATTAGTTAAGCTTTTCTCTAATACGTGCAGATTTACCAGAACGCTCACGTAGATAGTAAAGTTTCGCACGGCGAACTGCACCGCGACGCTTAACTGTTACGCTATCGATAAGAGGGCTGTGCGTTTGGAATACACGCTCAACACCTTCACCGTTCGAGATTTTACGAACTGTGAATGCTGAGTGAAGACCACGATTACGCTTAGCGATTACAACACCTTCAAAGGCCTGTAGACGCTCTTTAGCACCTTCTTTTACTTTTACCTGTACAACCACTGTATCACCAGGGCCAAATGCAGGTACGTCTGTTTTAAGCTGCTCATCTTCAAGCGCTTTAATAATATTTTGGTTTACTTTTGCCATTATGTTTCTCACTTTCCTAGGTGTAACTGTCTTCTAGCCACAAGCTTTTTGGTACTCTTGCTGAAATTTTGCGAGTAATACCGCTTGCTCCTCAGTCAGAGCTAGGTTATGCAACAAGTCAGGACGTCGTAGCCAAGTTCTGCCTAATGACTGCATTAGCCGCCATTTTGCTATCTCTTGGTGGTTTCCGCTGAGTAATACAGCAGGCACCTGTTTGTCGTCCAATGTTTCTGGCCGAGTATAATGAGGACAATCTAGCAAGCCATTCGAAAATGAGTCTTGCTCTGCTGACTGGTTATGCCCTAAAACACCTGGCACTAATCGCGCTACTGCGTCAATTAATGTCATAGCAGGTAGTTCACCACCACTCAAAATAAAATCACCAATTGACCATTCTTCGTCAACATATGACTCTATTATTCTCTCATCTATACCTTCATAGCGACCGGCAATTAAAATCAGTTTTTTAGAGCTTGCGAGTTCGCTTGCCCCTTGCTGATCTAATTTGCGCCCTTGCGGGGACATATAAATTACTTTTGCACCATCACCTGCCGCTGCTTTAGCGTCAAGAATGGCTTGTTTCAATGGCTCAACCATCATCAACATACCTGGACCGCCCCCGTAAGGGCGATCATCCACTGTTCTATGCTTATCAATAGCATAGTCACGTGGGTTCCAGCAGTTAAAGTCGATCAGACCATTTTTTACTGCGCGACCAGTTACACCTTGCGTTGTAATGGCATCAAACATGTCCGGGAAAAGGCTGATAACCCCTACCCACAACGAACTAGTTTGACTCATTAAAAGCCAGGATCCCAGTCTACGGTAATTTCTTTAGCATCGTGTTTAATCTCTTTAATAACTGTATCAGTTAAAAATGGAATTAAACGTTCAGCTTGACCAAATGCATCTTTATTGTTTGCTTTAACAACCAATACGTCATTTGAGCCTGTCTCCATCAGGTCATCAACGATGCCTAAGTTATAACCTTTATCAGTTATAACCGACATGCCAATGAGATCTCGCCAATAGAACTCGCCTTGCGGAAGTTCTGGTAATTGCGCTGCATCCATTGAGATTTCTGCATGGGTATAAGCCATTGCTTCGTCTCGGTCGTTTACTTGCGCAAATTTAGCGATAAAGCCTTTGTTGTGGCGACGCCAGTCGACCACTTCTAAGGTCTGCCATTTACCTTGCTGCCCTATCAACCACGGGCTGAATTCGAAGATCCCTTGGGGATCATCAGTAAATGAATGTACCTTAAGCCAGCCCTTTATACCATATGGGGCACCGAGCTTTCCTACGACAATTATTGATGAGGTGTTCTCTTGACTCATGGTTACACTTACGCCTATTAAGCCGCTTTACGAGCGTCTTTTACTAACTTACTTACGCGATCTGAAAGAGATGCGCCCTGACCTACCCAGTGTTCAACACGAGATAAATCTAAACGTACTTTTTCTTCTTGACCACTAGCAATTGGGTTAAAAAAGCCTACTTTCTCGATGAAGCGACCGTCACGCGAGAAACGGCTATCCGCAACCACAATTTGATAGAAAGGGCGTTTTTTAGCGCCACCACGTTGCAAACGAATAGTTACCATACCGTCCTCTAAATAGATTGACTGTTTTCATTAATAAGAATTGCTCCCCAGTATGGGGAGCTGGGGAATTGTACGAGTTTTTAGCAACAATGCAAGTAAGAAGTGACTCAAAATAGGAGTTAACTTGATTAAACTATGATCTCCGCGTTAATTGAGTCTATATAAGTCTTTGAATGCATAATTTATCCACAAAAAAAGAGGCTGTTTGCCTCTTTTTTAAATTAATTTGTACACAATACCTACAAAACTTAGCTGGTAATTAAAACTTAGGCCCACCACCACCCATCATTCCAGGGGGTAACATGCCTTTCATACCGCGCATCATTTTTTGCATTCCGCCCTTACCTTTCATTTTTTTCATCATTTTTTGCATTTGCGTAAACTGTTTTAGCAACTTATTTATCTCTTGCACTTGGGTACCAGAACCCGCTGCTATACGCTTTTTACGCGAACCTTTAATGATTTCAGGACGGGCACGCTCTTTTTTAGTCATTGAGCTGATGATCGCTTCCATTTGAATAAAGGTTTTATCACCCATTTGACCTTTCACTGCATCGGGTAAGTTTGACATACCTGGTAACTTATCAAGCATCGACATCATGCCACCCATATTTTTCATTTGCTTTAGTTGCTCAGCAAAATCATCCAGGGTAAAACCATCGCCTTTAAATACTTTTTCAGCTACTTTTGCAGCTTGCTCTTTATCGACTTTCATCTCGACTTCTTCGATCAATGAAAGTACATCACCCATCCCTAAAATACGGGATGCTATGCGGTCAGGATGAAAAGGTTCGAGTGCATCAGTACGTTCACCCACCCCCATAAATTTAATCGGCTTACCGGTGATATGGCGAATAGACAACGCCGCACCACCGCGAGCATCACCATCGGTTTTTGTTAATATAACACCAGTAAGCGGCAATGCTTCGTCAAATGCTTTAGCTGTGTTTGCCGCATCTTGACCTGTCATAGCATCAACGACAAATAAGGTTTCGATTGGGTTGATTGCTTTGTGTAGCGCTTTTATCTCATCCATCATGTCATTATCGACATGTAATCGGCCTGCGGTATCGACTAATACAACATCAATAAACTTCTTTTTTGCGTGTGTTATAGCGGCCGTTGCAATATCAACTGGCTTTTGTGATATATCACTTGGGAAAAATTCAACTTCAACTTCTGCGGCAAGCGTTTCTAGCTGTTTAATTGCGGCAGGACGATATACATCGGCACTGACCACTAACACTGATTTCTTTTTACGTTCTCTTAAAAATTTCGCAAGCTTGGCAACACTGGTGGTTTTACCCGCACCTTGTAAACCCGCCATCATGACAACAGCTGGCGGTTGTGCGTTTAAGCTTAGCTCTTCGTTTGCTTCACCCATGGCTTTTTCTAGCTCTTCACGAACTATTTTAATAAAAACTTGCCCTGGGCTTAAACTTTTAGTTACTTCAACGCCTACCGCACGTTCTTTAACTTGTTTAACGAACTCGCGAACAACGGGTAAAGCAACGTCAGCTTCTAAAAAAGCCATACGAACTTCGCGTAGCGTATCTTTTATGTTGTCTTCAGTTAGGCGACCGCGGCCGCTGATATTCTTTAAGGTTTTACCTAATCGTTCTTGGAGGTTCTCAAACATGTAAAGGTTCCGATCAAACGTGATATACCGACAGCTCAATTTCACACCGTGAGCAAATTAATAGTTTGCTCTTTATATGCGTTAATTTAACTTAGTCAGTAATATTAAAATTTTAATTAAAAACAGTATACCGTAAATTAAGGTGCACAATATAGTACTCAAGTAGGCTGTTTGAGTTTCTTTTTACAAAGCCTAGGCATTTGTCTTGCTATAAAATACAATGGACTTACTCTAACAAGGATATTTGACTCAAATTGAGTGGCCCAAGTACTATGCTGATTATTAGTTTAACTATTATTGCCAGTTTATTTTACGTTTTAGCGACATCACATGTCCTATCTCGATTATTTCACCAACAAGGTCCGAGCCAAAAGCTCACGGTGATACTAAGCACTATCGCTATCTTAGCGCACATGCTATTGCTGGTAAATTCGGTCTTTCGTTCTGATGGACAAGATTTGAGTATCGTGAATGTCGCACTCTTAACTTGCTGGGTGATCGTGGTGTCTGTCACCACGGTTTCATTAAAGTTCCCTGCAACATTACTATTACCTGTGGTGTATGGTTTTGCGGCTTTACTAACAATTGCTAGTTTATTTATTCCTCATCATATTCTATTGCAAAGTATTGATATACAAATCGGCCTTGTTACTCATATATCACTCTCTTTACTCGCTTATTGTGTACTTATTATTGCTACGCTATATGGTGTGCAATTTTATTTTATTGATAAGCGGTTAAAGCGCAAAGATTTAGCGATCGTGCGTAGTCATCTTCCTCCATTAATGGTGGTTGAACGCCAGCTTTATCATTTATTGACATTAGGAACAGCACTTCTTACTTTGGCTTTGCTATCAGGGTTGGTTTTCCTCGAAGGTATGTTTGCTAAAGAGTTTATACATAAAACCATTTTATCTTTATGTGCATGGGCTATTTTTGCCACGGTTACACTTGGTCACTTAAGATTTGGCTGGCGCGGAAAACCTGTTGTACTTGCTATAATGAGTGCTGCATTTGTACTGACATTAGCTTATTTTGGTAGCCGCTTTGTGCAAGAAGTTATCCTTAATAAGTTTTAACTTGACTCAGCGTGCTCTCTACCGCTTAATATACCTTGATTAAATAAAAAAGGATCCTTCTTTGGACGACATCTCTACAAGTGTTTTGTTTATAATACTTGGAATACTCATACTTTGTTCTGCATATTTTTCTGGTTCTGAAACGGGCATTATGTCAATTAACAGAATCCGCTTACGCCACCTTGCCAAAGAAAACCACCGCGCAGCAAAGCGTGTCAACAAACTCTTGAGCCGTCCTGATAGACTTATTGGCCTGATCCTAATTGGTAATAATCTGGTAAACATTGCTGCCGCACAGGTTGCAACTATAATTGGTATCCGTTTATATGGTGATTTAGGTATCGCTATTGCCACTGGCGCACTTACGTTAGTCGTCCTTATTTTTGCAGAAGTAACACCTAAAACGCTTGCTGCGCTTTATCCTGAAAAAGTTGCCTTTCCAAGCTCGGTAATACTCAAAGGTTTGCTAAAGATTCTCTTTCCATTTGTCGTCGTTGTTAACTGGATGACCAATGGTATATTACGCTTATTTGGTATTAGTGCGGCACAAATAGATGAGCACAGTATGAGTAAGGAAGAATTAAAAACAGTGCTGAATGAATCTGGTGCGCTGATCCCCGCTCGCCACCAAAGCATGTTGACCTCTATTTTAGATTTAGAGCAAGTCACTGTTGAAGATATTATGATACCCCGTAACGAGATCGTGGCCATTGATATCAATGATGACTGGAAACTTATTAGTAAACAGCTTACCCACGCACAACATACACGCGTACTTTTATACCGTGACCAAATTGATGATGCGGTAGGTTTTATCCACTCACGTGATGCGCTGCGCTTGTTAACGAAAGAGCAATTTGATAAGCCATCACTACTTCGCGCAGTTCGTGAAATTTACTTTATCCCTGAAGGCACATCGCTTAATACACAGCTGTTTAAATTTCAGCAATCAAAAGAACGCATTGGTTTGGTCGTCGATGAATACGGCGATATTCAAGGCTTAGTAACCCTTGAAGATATTCTTGAAGAAGTGGTTGGCGACTTTACGACTACTCAAACACGTACTCCAAGTGAAGAAGTTGTATCACAAGAGGATGGTTCATTTTTAGTGGATGGCGGTGCTAACGTACGTGATCTAAACAAAGAAATGGATTGGGAATTTCCGCTTGATGGCCCAAAAACGCTAAGTGGATTAATTGTTGAGTACCTTGAAGATATTCCAAATGCAAATTTAAGTTTACGCATTGCAGGCTACCCTATCGAGGTAATTGAGGTGAAAGAGAACATGATTAAACTTGTTCGAGTTCAAGCCGCTTTACGCAAATCCTAACCCCAAATGATAGAGTAACCAGTAAGTTACTCTATCTCTCTTTCTTATTTCTGAATTTTCCGACATAGATTCTCAACCCAGTGATATATATTAAGCTATTATAATTCTTTATCTTACGGAGAACTTTAATGGATGATATTTCAGTAGAGACTATATACACCAAAGCTATCGAAATGCTTATGTTGTATGGCCCTAAATTCTTACTCGCAATATTTGTATTAGTTGTGGGCTGGTGGTTTATTGGCCGAATTGCAAATATGACCGAAAAATCAATGGCTAAAGTGAAATTTGAAGCCGGTTTAACTCACTTTTTAGTCTCGTTTATTTCAGTGATATTAAAAGTCCTATTACTCATTTCTGTTGCCTCGATGATTGGGATCGAAACCACCTCATTCATCGCGATGCTCGGCGCTGCAGGTTTGGCTGTAGGTATGGCTTTACAAGGCAGTTTAGCTAACTTTGCTGGTGGTGTACTTATCTTGTTCTTTAAACCATTTAAAATTGGTGATGTCATTGAAGCACAAGGGCATATGGGTAAAGTCGTTGAAATTCAAATTTTTGTTACTATCTTACTTACCTACGACAATGAAAAGATTATCATCCCTAACGGCGCACTTTCAAATGGCTGTGTTAAAAATAAATTTGCAGAGCCAACTCGCCGTGTTGATATCGAATTCGGCATTAGCTACCAAGATAATGTACTAAGGGCTCGCGAGGTGTTAATGGCTGTCCTAAATGAGTATGAGTTAGTGCTTAAAGGTGATGAAGCGAAGAAACCTATTGTGCATGTTAGCCAACATGGTGATAGCCATATTGGCATGCTCGTTTGGGCATGGGTTGACTCTGAAAATTATTGGCCGGTATATTTTGGTTTATACGAGCGCGTTAAGATCGCTTTCGATAAAGAGAACATCACCATTCCATTCCCACAAAGAGATGTACATATCCATCAATTTCCAGGGAAGTAAATAGCCTGCCCCCTTAAAACTAACAAGCCCGCAGTGCGGGCTTGTTAGTTTTAAATTAGCCAAATAAACGATCTAACCAACCTTTGTCTAAACTATCTTCACATTTTTTAAGTTGAGCACCATAACGGCTTGCCCTATTTTTTACTTTATTTGCGACACCCATTAGCCACTTTTTCTTTTTGTAGGTGCCACGTTTATAGCCACCCCAGCCTTCGTGGTAATTTAAATATTGTGCGTAAGCATCCCATTTTGATATGCCATTCACTTTATGCGTTTTATAAACAAACCAACCCATGAAGTCGATGGCATCATCAAAATCATCACGATCAGCCCCGCTGTTACCTGTTTCGCGAATATAATCAGACCATGTTGGTGTTTTAGCTTGGGAGTAGCCATAAGCAGAACTTGCACGCCCGGTGGGAATAACCCATAAAAAATATTCCATTGGAGGTGCTGCATCATGCTTAAATGAACTTTCTTGATACATCATACTCATTAGCACATGCTTTGGTGAGCCCCACTTTTCTTGGGCATTTTTGGCATCATAATACCAACTTGATTTTTCTTCAAAAATCTTACAGATATCATTAGGTTGCTTTGGCGGAGCGGTCGCGCAGCCGGTTAAAATCACTCCCAGCGATAGAATTATTAAATTTTTTTTCATTTATTTTGATTCTCGCTGAACTTTTAATAAAAACATCGGCCTTAGTTTATGAATGCGCAGTTTAGCATTGTTTCATCCCTGAAGAATTTTTACGCAGCCCATATGGGCTGCGTTTTTTTGTCTGTTATTTATCTTTAAAATACTCATCTAAAAACACTTTAAAAGATACGCTATCAGCAGCAACTACAGCAAGCTCGTCCTGTATTGAACGCTGTGCTTGTTGTTGCAAATAGCTATCAGAATAAACGTTGTATGGCGTTGCTTGATGGCTATGCTTGTAATTTTTAGCTAATGCTAAAGCAAAGTGTCCGTTATCAAGACCTGACTCTTTCAATTGCGCCACATAGCGACCTGAATAAGTAAGTGTAGGATCTGTGATCCACGAAGATAAGCGTGCAACCGTTTCACTGTAGTATTGGACACCATAAGCATTATCCATGTAATGAGCCACAGAGCGAAGCTGAGCAAACACCTCTTGTCCCCAGTCGACTAAATTACTTGGTGCGCCTGATTTATTGAGCTCAACATGACTAGCACGCCCATTATTAACAACGGTATCTAGATTCTCAGTGCTGCGCTGTTGCGAGTCCCAATCCATGTCCGGTGAATCTTTTAACAAGCAATATGTTAAAAATACATCGAGAAAGCGAATTTGTTCAATATTAATGCCTGTTTCGCTAAACGGGTTCACATCTAATGCACGAATTTCTATGTATTCAATACCACCACGTAATAATGCATCCGTTGGTGTTTCACCACTTTTTGCATTGCGCTTAGGCCGGATTGGAGAATAAAATTCATTTTCTATTTGTAAGATATTTTTATTAAGCTGTTTTGGTTGATCATTATTGTAATCGCCAATGCCACTGTAAATATCTGATGGCGTATTAATCGCACGCTTTAAGCCGGCGACATACTCATCTAATGAGTTATACATAACCTTTAATGATGACTGCGCACTATTTGTATAACCTAAGTTACCTAATCGAAGCGCCGTGCCTGTTTCAAGGTATAGTGTACCTTTGCCTAATTTTTTAAATGGTAAATCCGTCTTACGACCTTGTAAAAACGAATTACATAAAGCGGGTGACGCACCAAATAAATAGCTTATTAACCAAAGCTCTCGTTTAAAGTTACGGATCAAGCTGAGGTAACCTGCTGAGATAAAATCAGTTAACGGTCCCTTGTCGCCTTTTATTGTCTGCAAACTTTGCCAAAACGTTTCAGGGAATGAAATATTAAAGTGCACGCCAGCAATAGCTTGCATCATGCTGCCGTAACGGTTTTTCAATCCTTGACGGTAGAGTGTTTTCATTCGGCCAATATTGGAATCGCCAAATTGAGCTAACACTATGTCGTCTTGGTGCTCAATGAAACACGGCATACTGATAGGCCATAATAACTCATCCCCCATCTGCGCTAAGGTAAACTTTTGCAAATCTTGCAACTGACTTAACGTTTCTTCGGCAGATTCACTAACCGGTGTAATAAACTCTAATAACGATTCAGAGAAATCAGTGGTGATATGCCCATTTGTTAACGCACTACCAACCCCTTTAGGATGTCTTTGCTGTGATATAACACCATTAGGCTGAATCCTCAATGCTTCTCTTTCTATGCCACGTTGAATACCTTTAATTGCGTATTGATGTTGTTCTGGAGATAACGCTGCTAGCGTTTTATTTAGATCATGTGTAGTCAAAAATGCTTCCTCGAGCCACGTGGCTTAATCTTAAGTCAATGGGGGCGAATTGATAATACTCAAGGCTAAATAATAGGGATCACACTTATTCTAATTATTTGCCACACAAACTACCGCGCGAATTACAGCAAGGCGTACAAATTTGCCAATGCATTATAGACTAATCTTGCCATTGAAAGTGTCAATATACAATTGCTTTAAACGCACCACTGTCATGACATATATCATGATGTGGTTTATTCAAAATACATAGACCCGCCCAGTCGAGCTAACCATTCAAATAACTGCAAAGTAAATATGGTTAATTGACCTTTTATTTGTTTTAGATCATCAAAAGTGTAATTAGCAATTTATGCGTACCCACTTTAGGTATTTTACCTTTCATTAATTTAGGATGAACTTTATAATCGGGTTTAATAATAAAGTATGTTTAAGGACTACCCATGCGTCGGGGTCAGCAAATAAAGAATGAAGAGGTTACTTTTTCACAGCACCAAGAATTGGTCTCTACAACAGATTTACGTGGTGTGATCACTTATGCTAATGACGCTTTTTGCGCAATAGCAGGCTACACATTAGAAGAGTTGATGGGTAAAAACCATAACATTGTTCGCCACCCTGACATGCCCAAAGCTGCATTTAAAGAAATGTGGGAAAAGCTAAAAGCAGGCCACTCATGGCGTGGAATGGTTAAAAACCTCTGTAAAGACGGTCGTTATTATTGGGTTGACGCTTTTGTTACCCCTATTTTTGAACACGGTCAATTAGTTGGCTATCAATCTGTCCGCAGCAAGCCGACACAACAATTAAAACAGCGCGCCACTGAATTTTATAAAAAAATAAATGCTGGAAAGTCACTCACTTCATACCGTGAATTAGTTAGTGTAAGGCAAACATGTGCGTTGATCATCACGTTACTGGGTTTAACTCTGTTAGCTGTGACTATATCTGTTACTGCAGCCCTTGTTGCAGTGTTATTTTGTAGCGCTATTGTTTTCCTCAATTATGACGAACTGATTGTAACTCCCAATTTATTAAAGCAGCAAAAGGCTGAGTTTGATTCTGTCTCACGCTATATTTACGTAGGCACTCACCCATTTAGTATTAGCGAATACAATCGTGAGATGCTCAACGCAAAACTACGCACAGTGCTTGGCAGAATAAAAGATGCCACCATAACATTTAACGGTATAGCGTCTAATTTAGATAACCAGTCGTCACTTACAGAGCAAGGTATTTCGGCGCAAGGTCAACGTCTAAGCCAAATAGCGACGGCAATGTCGCAAATGAGCACAACAATTGGAGAGATCTCCACAAGCACTCAAAATACCGCTGAACAAGTTAATGTAACCTACCAAAGCTGCTCTGATATTAAAGTTCACATTGCTGATAACAGCTCAATGGTGTCAGAACTTGCATCTCAAGTAGAGCAAGCGGCTAGCACTGCAAATGCATTAGCAACAGAGGCTGATAAAATTGGTCAAGTAATGACTGAGATTGAAGGCATTGCTGAACAAACCAATTTATTGGCTTTAAATGCTGCAATTGAAGCTGCACGCGCAGGTGAACATGGCCGCGGCTTTGCTGTAGTAGCTGATGAAGTGCGTGCACTTTCTTCACGTACCCAACGTGCAACATCGCAAATTCACAGCTCAATTAAAGAAATTCAAGACACTTTGTTTAGTTGGTCAACAGTGATGAAAAATACAAAATCCCAGGCCGATGAATGTGTAAATACAACTGGCCATACGCAAATAGAGCTTGATAGCATTTTTGCTCAGATAAGCGAAATATCACAATTAGCCACACAAATATCAGCCGCAGCACAGCAGCAACAAGCGGTCAGTGGTGATATTGGTGAGAACGTAAAACAAATTAAAGGATTTAGTGATGAAAACCTCGCTTTAAGCTTTAATGTAGCTAAAGATGCGGCTCAGCTAGTTGAAGGTTCACGTAAAGTGAATGATATTTTGCTTACTTTTAAAGTTTAAATTATGGTTTATTAGGATGTTAAAGCCTGATTTTAGAGCTTTATTTTTAACTTTACATTAGGCCGTGTTGACCTTTATGGATTGAAATTTGTTCAATCTAGGGGCGATTTAATCGCGGCGCGAGGTTTGTAACCTAGCGAGCTAAATAAAAATAGAACAACAAAAAGTTATGACCAGCACATGCGCTGGTCATAACTTTATTACTTATTTAGCGTGTTGTGAATACTAAACCATTTTCATCAGCGTCTATCACTATCATGTCTCCACTTTGATATTCACCAGCGAGTAGCTTCTGAGACAGTGGGTTTTCAATTGTGTGCTGGATTGCTCGTTTAAGCGGTCTTGCACCATAAACTGGGTCAAAACCGCTAGCAGCAATTCGTTCAAGTGCAGCATCACTAATGTTTAACAAATACCCCATTGCTGTAAGTCGCTCGCGTAATTTGCTCAGTTGAATATCTGCAATCTCTTTGATGTGCTCATTCGCTAGGGGATGAAATACGACAGTTTCATCAATACGGTTTATGAACTCAGGTCTAAATTCATTAACGAGTACACCCATTACTTTTTCTTTCAAGGCACTGTAATCATTACTACCTGTTTGCTCTTGGATGATATCGGAGCCTAAATTAGAAGTCATGATAATCACCGTGTTTTTAAAATCAACGGTTCGACCTTGCCCATCCGTTAAGCGACCATCATCCAATACTTGTAGTAAAATATTGAATACGTCAGGGTGCGCTTTTTCAATTTCATCAAGCAAAATGACTGAATATGGACGGCGTCGTACAGCTTCGGTCAAGTAGCCACCCTCTTCATAACCTACATAACCAGGAGGCGCGCCAACTAAACGTGCTACTGAGTGTTTTTCCATAAACTCTGACATATCAATACGCACCATTGCGCTCTCAGTGTCAAACATATATGTTGCTAACGCTTTTGTCAGTTCGGTTTTACCTACCCCGGTTGGCCCTAAAAATAAGAATGAACCAATTGGTCTATTTGGATCAGCAAGCCCTGCGCGTGAGCGCCTAATCGCATTAGATACGGCAATAACGGCTTCGTCCTGCCCGATTACTTTTGCATGCAGATGATCTTCCATTTGCAGTAACTTTTCTCGCTCACCTTGAAGCATTTTTGAGACCGGGATCCCCGTCCAACGCGATAAAATTTCAGCAATCTCATCTTCGCCAACCTGATTTTTGAGTAAACTCATATCTTGCATTTCAGCTTGCGACGCTAAATCAAGTTTACGCTCTAAATCAGGGATGCGACCATACTGGAGTTCAGACATACGTTGTAAATCAGTTGCTCTGCGGGCAACATCTAAATCTAAACGAGCTTGTTCTAGTTCTGCTTTTATAACTTGGGTGCCTTGAAGTGATGCTTTTTCGGCATTCCACACTTCATCAAGCTCACGGTATTGGGCTTCAAGGTCTGTGATCAATTCCTGCATTTCACTTCGACGCTTTTGGCTTGCGTCATCTTTTTCTTTCGCTAACGCATTGTCTTCTAATTTAAGTTGAATAATACGACGCTCCAACTTATCTAAAGACTCTGGCTTTGAATCAATCTGTAGACGAATAGACGAACCTGCTTCGTCAATTAAATCAATAGCTTTATCTGGTAGTTGGCGATCACTAATATAGCGGTGCGACAAATGTGCAGCAGCAACAATGGCCGGATCGGTAATATCAACGCAGTGATGAAGCTCATAACGCTCTTTTAATCCACGTAAAATCGCTATTGTGTCTTCGACTGAAGGCTCTTCAACTAAGACTTTTTGAAAACGACGCTCTAAAGCTGCATCTTTTTCAATGTACTTACGGTATTCATCAAGCGTTGTTGCACCTACGCAATGTAATTCACCTCGTGCTAAAGCAGGTTTTAACATGTTCCCTGCATCCATTGCACCATCGCTCTTTCCTGCGCCCACCATAGTATGAATTTCATCTATAAATAAAATCACTTGGCCTTCTTCTTTAGCCAATTCATTAAGAACTGATTTTAATCGTTCTTCAAACTCACCTCTATACTTGGCACCAGCCACCAGCGCCCCTAAATCAAGTGACAACACACGTTTGTTTTTTAACCCTTCGGGCACTTCACCATTAATGATACGCTGCGCTAGTCCTTCGGCAATCGCCGTTTTACCGACGCCTGGCTCACCAATTAGAACGGGGTTATTCTTAGTGCGTCGTTGTAGTACTTGAATTGTACGACGAATTTCATCGTCACGACCTATAACAGGGTCTAACTTACCTTGCTCAGCGCGTTCGGTTAAATCTATGGTGAATTTTTTCAATGCTTGGCGTGTTTCTTCAGCATTTGGATCATCCACTTTTTGGCCACCTCGAATCGCTTTAATTGCCGCTTCAATTTTTGTCGCGGTCATATTCAAGGCACGGAAAATATCACCTAACGGTCCTTTATCTTCACAGGCAGCTAATACAAATAATTCGCTCGAGATATATTTGTCTTTACGTTTTTGTGCATATTTATCACATAAGTTAATCAGTGAAACCATGTTATTCGATAACTGTACGTCACCACCAACACCTTCCACTTTAAAGAGTTTTTCTATCTCTTGGGATAATTTAGTATTGAGCTCATCGGCACTCACACTCGCTTGAGCGAGTAATGCACGCACACTTGAACCGCTTTGCTGAAGCAATGAGTACATTAAGTGCACAGGTTCAATAAATTGATGATCGCGACCTAGAGCAAGAGACTGAGCATCTGAGAGCGCAGATTGAAATTTACTGGTAAATCGATCTAAACGCATAATGAGATAACCTATAAAAAAACTAATTGTTTAATTAATGGGTATGTTGAGTGGTTTGTTCAAGGTTTAGCAAAAAATATAATCATGAATATGAGTGTAGTTAGAGGTTATTTGCGCCAGATCAAGCTTGCCATTCGTCCTGTCTGCCTATCACGGCGATATGAAAAAAATGATTCGGGCTGGCTTACGGTGCAATATTCACCGCCACTAATAGTATTAACACCTAACTGCATCAATTGAATACGGGCAATAGCGTAAATATCAGCTAAATATTTGCCATTATTGGTTTCTTTAAATGCGTATTCATAGGCATCTGATTGCTCACAAAATGCAGCTCTTACTTCACTGCCTACTTCAAACTTTAATGCACCAATTGCAGGCCCTAACCATGCAATGATGTTATTTTTTGATGCCGAGAATTGAGCAATCGTATTCGCCATAATACCTGCATTTAAACCACGCCAGCCACCATGTATTGCGGCAACTTCATTACCACACGATGACGTCAACAATATAGGGAGACAATCTGCCGTCATAATTGCTAAAGGCTGATTCTGCAAAGATGTATAAAGTGCATCTGCATCTCGTACTGTTAATGGATCAAAGTGTTTATCAACGACGACAACCTCAGCGCTATGTACTTGATTTAACCAAATCGGCGGATTTGGCAATAGCTGATCTAATAAATGGCGATTTGCTAATACCACTTGCCGATCATCACCCACATGAAGCCCTAAGTTTAAACTTGAAAAAGGGGCACGCGATAGCCCCCCGTCACGAGTTGTACTTAATGCACCAACATTTGTTGGTGCTGACCAATTGGGTGAAAGCATTAACTAAGCTTAATAATCAATATTTGGGTTTGCTTTCGTATCTTCACGTAGCACGTGCGTCATCGCAACCATGTCATCAGGAATAGGTGCCTGCCATGTCATCATCTCACCAGTAATTGGATGAGCAATACTTAACTTAACAGCATGCAAAGCTTGACGATTAAACTCACGTAGCATTTGGAATAACTCAGGTGTTGCTCCTTTTGGTGGACGTGGACGGCCGCCATATGCTTTGTCGCCTATTAATGGGTGATTAATAAATGCCATATGAACACGAATTTGGTGAGTTCGTCCTGTTTCTAAACGCAGACGTAATCGCGTGTGCGCACGAAACTTTTCAGCAACGCGAAAATGCGTAATTGCAGGTTTACCCTGCTCATGAACAGCCATGTGTGTACGCTGTGTAGGGTGACGAGCAATTGGTTTTTCAACCATGCCACCTGCTGTCATCGTACCATTACAAATTGCTTCGTATTCACGCGTGAAATTCTCGCGCTTTTGCAAGGCTTTAACTAAATGTGTTTGCGCCTGAATAGTTTTAGCTACCACCATTAAACCGGTCGTATCTTTATCTAGACGGTGAACAATACCTGCACGTGGAACGTTAATAATATCAGGATGATGATGCAATAATGCATTAAGCACTGTGCCATCAGGATTACCAGCTCCAGGGTGCACAACTAAACCCATAGGTTTATTGATAACTAAAATATCATCATCTTCATAAACGATGTTTAATTTGATATCTTGTGCGAGGTATTCACGTGGTGCTTCAATACTCGTTTCAACATTAACGACTTCTCCGCCAAAGAGTTTTTCGCGTGGAGTGTTGAAAATTTCACCATCAACGGTGATTTTATCATCCAAGATCCACGTTTTTATACGTGAACGTGAATAATCAGGGAACAATTGTGCTAATACTTGGTCTAGACGTTTACCGCCTAACTCAGTTGGTACATCGGCTTGAAGAGAAATTTGCTCTGTCATTAGTAACTTTACCCAATTTACCAGTGCAAGCTGCGCTCGACTGGGTTAGAATCGCTTTTAATAAAAGCATTATATAATAAGTATAGTTTACTCGGTTTTACCCACTTGGCCTAGCCGAAGACATCGAAGGTAACAAATAAAATGATAAATAGAATAGGGAAACGTGCATTCGCCATTGTTTTTACAGTTTCATTGCTTGGTTTAGGGGCTTGTTCGTCAGCACCAGATGAAGAAGATATCCAACGCGTACCAAATAAATCTGCACAAGCACTTTATGAAGATGCGAAACAAACTCTCGATTCAGGCTTATACGCACGTGCAATTGAACTTTTAAGTGCTATAGATTCACGCTACCCGTTTGGCCCAATGTCAAAACAGGTGCAATTAGATTTGGTGTTTGCTCATTATCAAGCTGGAAATACTGAGCAGGCATTAGCAACAATAGACCGTTTCATTCGCCTTAACCCAAACCACAAAGATTTAGACTACATGTACTATATGCGTGGCTTGGTAAATATTAAAGCGGATGAAAATGCTTTCCAAGAATATTTTGGTGTTGACAGAGCTGACCGTGATGCAAACCGAACTCGTGTTGCATTTACTGATTTATCAACTTTAGTTAATCGCTTTCCTGATAGCGGTTATGCACCTGAGGCAAAACGCCGCTTAGTATGGTTGCTAAATAAAATGGCACGCTATGAGCTTAAAGTAGCCGATTATTATTACGAACGAGAAGCATATCTAGCTGCAGCTAACCGTGGTAAATATGTTGTTGAACATTATTCACAAAGTAGCTATCTAGATGAAGCTCTGGAGATGATGGAAAAAAGCTATGAAAAGCTTGGTTTACCAGAGTTAAGTAAGCATGCAAGAATGACTCGCGAACTAAATAAAAATAAGTAGATTATTTCCAAACACACTCTAACGTGTTTGTAATAAATACAAAAAAGGCGCTACTTGATACAAGTAGCGCCTTTTTTAATGGATGAGTAATACCAATCGACTTAAATTTTTAACCATTCTAGCGGACTAAATAAAGCGCTAACTGCGTTAGTCATTTTTCATGTACGACTGCATGGATGCAGGAGCTAGAGCAATGCAGGAGCAATTGCCGAGAACAACACCATGTCAAAGTTTCTGCCTTGTTATCACTGTATTTATCTTTCGCTATAAATGACCATTAACTTAATATAATTGGTATAACGTCTAAATTGCTTCTTCATCTTCTTCCGCTGTACGGATACGAACAACACGTTCAACGTCAGTTACAAAAATCTTACCGTCACCAATCTTGCCCGTTTGCGCTGTTTTGACAATAACTTCAATAGCACGGTCTACATCTTCATCCGTTAGTACAATGTCTAATTTTACTTTAGGTAGAAAATCAACCATGTACTCAGCACCACGATACAATTCAGTGTGCCCCTTTTGACGACCGAAGCCTTTAACTTCGCTTACTGTCATGCCTGTAATACCAACTTCTGATAATGCTTCTCGTACATCATCAAGTTTAAAAGGCTTAATTATTGCTTCAATTTTTTTCATTGTTTGTTGCTACTCATAATTCCCATTTGCATCGATTTTAGACAATCCTGCATCCCATAGCAAACAAAGCAATTGAATTACGATGATTTAATCGCCAGCAGTGGTATGATTGAGCAACAGATTACAGCCATACCCAAACTACCTCAAGGTGTGAGCGTCGTTGGAGTTAAAAGCGATTTAGGCAAGGCATTGATTGCAGAGAATAGTTATTCCCTTGCTAAAATAAATAACACAGTATAAATCGCTTTTAAACCAACCCATTGGGCGATTCACCGGGAGTTACTCTCTGCGTTGTTACTTCTTAAAAGGGACATTCTTACAAGTAACGCTTGATATTAAGCCCCTGTGAAACGCTGAACCCTGCATCTTGAGGCGGTTTGGGTATATAATTAATAATGAGTTTAAATAACTCCACAGTAAGTACCTACTTAGTAGCAGAGGTGTATATGAAAAATAAACAACGTGGTTTCACACTACTAGAATTAATGGTCACAGTTGCAATTGTAGGGATTCTTGCTGCGATCGCATTTTGGAATAGCAGTGATATGCTTAATAAAGATCGTGCCGAAAATTTTCTTTTAGATTTAAAGCGCAATATTAGTTTTGCTCGAGCTAAGGCAAGTAGTACTGATGAAATTGTTATTCTCTGCCCTGTGTTAGAAAGTAGTGTAATCGCAAAAGCGACAACCATTGAATGCTCAAATGACTGGGCTGATAAAAACGCTATTATTGTATTTGTAGATGCTAATCAAGATCAAGGCTATGACGCTGGCTCTGACTCAATACTGAGAGTTATGGATAAAGTACCACTTAATAATCAGCTGAAATTTTCAGGCAGCAATAGCTTACGTTTTAATACCAGCGGTAGAGTAACAACAAACCCTGGTGATTTTGTTTTTTGCCCCAGTAAATCAGGTGAGAGCAACAAAGCTTTAAACGTCTCCCAATCTGGCACAGCAATGTATCTTGGAGATACCACATCTAACTGCCAATAATTACATCTATGTTTGCTAATCTAGGATTAGCATCTAGAATTTAGAGATATTGGATTACTACGGACTTCAAGGATGAAGCAGTTAACGCCCCTTCACCAACATTCTGGGATCACATTAATTGAAATAATGATTGGTGTGTGTATCTTATCTATTTTGCTTCACTTTACTGTATTTCAAATGTCTGAGGTATTAGCGCGTGTAAGAGCTGAGAATAATACAGCCTTATTGCATCGAGGCTTATACTTATCGAGGCTGTATGCAATAGAGCACAATACTTTTACTACTTTTTGCGCCATGAAAAATAAACGCTGTGTGCTGGATCAGTGGGATAAACAAGTTGTTGCTTTTACTGATAAGAAGAATTTTGGAGTACGAGATCCAAATGAAGAAATACTCATGGTGTTTGACCTTGCTCATCAAGCCGATAGATTAAAGTACCCTAGACGTATGATCACTTTTCGCCCTGACGGGACACCAAACGCTTTAAATAATGGGACATTTATATACTGTCCAAATTATCAACAAGCAAAACTTGCTGGCTATGCTGTCACACTGAGCCAAACAGGACGAGCAAGAGTGAAATCCACAAAAGAATGTCAGTCAGCCTCCCTATGATATAAAACCTTATATCATAGGGAGGCAAACGTGGTTAAGTAGCTTATCGCTTGTGGAATATACCCAAAAGCGATAATTAATAATTAAGTTACTAACCCCAGCAGTAGTCGATACTTTTACTGCCCCCTACGCCTTTTAAACCAACATCAGTTATTGTAAAAGAGCCACAATCACCGTCTGACTTTACAGGCCCACCAACTGGCTTTGCTGTTAGAGTGAAATTAGAACCTCCAACGTTCACTGTAAGTGAATAGTAGCCGTTTTCAGTCGTTGTATTAACACCTAAATCACCTAGATTAGACGTGTACTGTCTGTTATCAACAAAGTACTGTTCTTGTCTATTTGCGGCATCTAATAACGCTGTTACAGCTTCTACACGCGCAGCACGCTTTACATGCTCAGAATAACTTGGAATAGCAACCGACGCTAATATACCTGCAATAGCCACTGCTATTAACAGCTCAGTTAATGTAAAGCCATACGTTCTTTTTTTCATTACTTGCATCTTAATTATCATTACTTGCTTCATCATTATCTTCACGTTTATAAATAAATGTTTGTCGTGTTTTAAAACCAAACCCAACCGGTAGCTCATCACTAAATAGCTTTATTTTGCCACTTGTATCCAGATTTAAGCCTGGACCAGTAATTTCTTTTGGTACAAAAGGATTTGTAACACCATACTTTTCAGGGTTTTTAATGCTTGGCCCAATTGTTTGAAATTTACTCACTTCTTCTACGTCTTCACCTGTATCATCACACTTACCATTACTGTCTGAATCCGCACATGAGGCACCACTACCGAAGAATATTTGCGGTGTGTCAGGCACGTCATTACCTGTTTGATACTTTAAATTACTATAGGCCTTAGTGCCATAATGCAAATGAAACGCGTATACGTGTCCTGATCCTCCACTTAATGAACATTGATTCACTGTCGACGTTTTTGATGCTGGTGTATAACTTGTAAAATATGCAATGCCACCAATCACTGTCGCTGCAGCCAATGACTTTTCACCTGCGCTTGGTAGCGCATAACGCCACCCTTTATAGCTATTGGCTAATTCAGCTTCTAATTCGACAAATTTCTCTACATTATCGAGTGAATTACCAAAAGGATCATCGTTCATCTTCATCAAATCACCTACTTCTATTGTAGGCGGTATTTTTGTTTTAAACGAACGCGTAACCGTGTTTTCATCTCTGATCATGAATAGTTGATCTTGTTCAGATGTTGATGTCGGTTTAGAGCGGTTACCACTGCCTATCAGTACTGCATCAAAGGGGGTATCTTTACGTGTTGTAACACCGCTTACTAGATCTTTTGTTACTTTACTAAACATTGTACGTGCTACCATCGGCTTATAAAAAAAGCGACGGTCTTGGGCTGCGTTGTTACTTCCCAGTTCTGCGAGCTTAAAATGTGTCCATGGATTTTTTGCATCCGTAGGGTTATCTGAGGGCATGTCAACACGCCAAACATTGCCTCCCGTATCTGTTGCATAAAGGCGATCAATATAACCATCGTAATCAGAATCCATCGTCGTTATATCTGAAGCAATACTATGTTGTCCTTGAAAACCATTGCCTGACTCTAAAGACCATACTTTTTTTCCAGTCTGTGCATCAACGATAAAAATACCACGCCCTTTGCTATCATTACTGCGTATTGCATTGTCTTTATTTGTATCATAGCCTGCACCAAAAATGAGCATTGGCTTATTTTTGTAGCCATTTAGATTAACAAAGGCAACTTGTGCTTTTGACCATGTTTGTCCAAGTTCGTTAAAATCGCCACTGCTTCCAGTGATTGGCCCACCCCACATTAACTTTGGTTTATCTGGTATCGAAATATCAAACGCATAGTATTGATTTCCACCACGACGCATCCCAGTAAATGCCCAGACTCTGTCGCTACCATTAACAATGCCGTCTTTATTTTTGTCATCAAAGTAAATTGAGATTGGGCCATCAAAGCCATATACTTTTGTGTCAGCTTGGTTGTCTCGTAACGGTTTCATTATTTTATAAAGGCTGGTCGGTATGAAAGCCCAGCTTTCAGATACAGTGTCTCCACTGTCTTTAAACATATGCAAGTAACCTGCATTTGTTCCAATCAGGATTCTTATGTCGTCATTACCGTAATCTATCGCAACAGGCTTTGAATGTAACGGATCACCAAAAATATCTGTTCGCTGATCAATTGTTGAACCATTATCATTTTCATCATTAACATCAACCCCTTTCGACCAACTTATAATATCAGGTAACTCAAGTAAGTTACCCCCAGCTAATTTTAATAAGTTGTTAACGCCACCTAATGCATTAGCAACATCGGTATAATTGAAATCTATTAACCCACCAGTGCCCGCATCTGTAAATAATTTACGCTCTGCAAGCATAGACAACTTTAAATTTACACCTCCTTGTTGTACCGTATTACCATCAGCCCCTTCGTTTTCCGGTAACCAAAAAGTACGTGCATTCTTATCTATAAGACCATCGCTATTAAGTGCTTGTATATCTTCAGAATCAACAATGTTTGCACCAGATACTTTTAGTTTTTTTAAATTTCCTCTCCACCTTGCACCACTTTCAGGATAAAACATTGCGTAATATATTGATTCTCGACTGCGAGTTTGGTCAGCATTATTAGTAGCAACTGCTGGCGCCGAGAAAGTATCGTTGACTTCTCTTATTCTGGTAATTGTTTTTTTAAGTGCATCAGATAATTGCTCTGCAGTGTTTGCATGCAGATATTGACCGCCACCATCTTTTGCAGCTTCGGCAAGTAATGTCTTACCAGCTGAGCTCATCCCAGAACCAAAGCCTATAGCAAAAACACGCCCCTCATCATGAATTAAGGGTGTGCCAGGATAAAGGTCGACTTTAGTATCTTTAGTGCCATGAATAGATTTTGCCAATGCACTTAAATAGCTGTTACTAATTTTTGACGGATTGCTCCCAAATGTACTTCTATGCAAATTATAAATAACAGTATCAGCGCCGTTATCATTTGAAGGATCGCCATCGGTCATTAAAATAACATTTACTGAGTTATCACATCGCTCTGGTACGCCGCTAACAGGTAGAAAAGGTGAACGGTAGCGATTGCCCACATCAACCGTTCTATCACGCGCACCAACGCTTCTCCCATAAGCACGCTGCTGACCGGTTAAATAAAGGTAAGCTTCCCAAAGCGTTTCTGTCAACGGCGTTGCACCATCTGCAGGCAAGCTATTAATCTGATCTACCAATTTAGTTTTAGTTGCACCAAGACCAGCCATGACATAGCCACCTGAACTACCGTTAAAACGCATTAGACCAAACTCTATGTCATCATTATCATTTACGAGTGAACGAATTGCATCTTTTGCTACACCTAGGCGACTATCATTACATAAAGTCCAGCCTCGATAATAACCACAATCTCTACCTGTTCTCGTAGAAAAGGCCATGCTCCCTGATGTGTCAAAAACAACCACAACCCGTGGTTTCTCTGTCGTTTTTACATTATGGTTAACATAAAGCTCTATATCTTCGGCTTTAGCTTGATAACACACTGCTAATGCAAGAGACAGCAAACTAAATCTTACAAACTTATGGGTCTTCATTTACTTATCCTCACTTTAACTGCCTGTATTCAAGCTCACCATCTCTTGTGCAACACCCGTTACAACAGCCAATGTATGCTTACTTTTTGAACCATATGCGATTGTCGTGTTCATTTGCATCATGTTGCATGAAATTCCAGCTGTATAACTAAACTTACGTGGACATTGCAAATCATGTGCACCCGTATTTAAGTTTATTAGCAGGCTTTTTGTTTTACCACCAAGAGCCAAATCAACCCCACCAAGAGGAATCTCTACTGGCGTTAGAAAAAAACGACTATTACCACCTCTTAGCGCTTCTGTAGCCATCGTTTTTTGTACTTCTCCCATCAAGGTATTATCTGCAATTTCGCGCTCTTGAGCAGCATTTGTGATTTTAATATCTATGCTACTGCTGCTCATTAAAGTCACCGCTATCCCAGTGACAGCAATCACCATTATAAGCGCGACGATTAATACAACTCCCTGCTGGTGGGTCCTACTTGTATTTAAATATTCCATAAATTTGCTCCCACATTGTTCAACCGTATTGTGGTTGTAAATAAAGTTCGACGGAAATGATCTGATTTGCTAATAATTCGTTGATCAGCATCTTCCCCCATCGTATACACTTGACTTTTTAATTTAAGACCATAGTCTGGTAATAATGAACGTACTAAAATAAAGACCTGAACAGTTAGAATTCCCTGACGATTTTCCCAATCTGATGCGGTCATATTTTTAATACTTTTGTAAGTATCAACACGGTTATTACTTGTCGTATCTAAGCCAAATACAAAACGCATATTTTCAACGCCTTCCATCACTGTTTCTGTGATCATACCGCCACTGGGGGTGAGCCTTTTACGCATAAGCACTGGTACACTAATTGACTGTTTATTAATTTCATATGTTTGATTCGCAACATAATAAACATGATGCCCATATGGCCAAACGCTAGCATTACCATTAATGCTGTTTTTATCAATAGGTCCACGTCGAAACTCGGCCTTTTCTTGTTGGGCAATAAAGTAATATTGCTTGTTAGTACTATCATCAGGCTGTACCTGACGTCCTTCTAAATATTTAACTTGTAATATATCTGAGACAGGATCAAAATTTGCATTTTTAATACAACTTAATTGCAAAGCACTTGTTGCTTCTACAGCAAAAACAGATCGAAAATTAGTATTGCTATTATCTGGAAAACTACCGTTATTCTGGCCGCTAAAACAATCACTTGTAGGATTAGGAAGAGTTACCGTATTATCATCTGTAAATCCATCTTCATAAAATGTTCCCCAAAATCCTATTTGCTCAATATCACGTTTCATTATTGATAATGCTAATCGACCCGACTCCTGAAGCTCACCAATTACCATTGTGTCTTTTGTTGTTGATTTCATGCCAACATACAAAAACATCACTCCGCCTAAAATCAATCCACCAATAAAAAGGGAGATCATTATTTCGATCAACGTAAATCCATGCTGCTTCATACTTAGCTCCGTATATAAATAAAGCTGTTTATAACGACTAAGCGCCGCTTTTTATCATTCGCCCCGCACTTTTTCCCTTGTGTACTCCCAGTGGCTGTCATTTCTTGACGCCCTTGCCAACTTATTATTACTTCAATATTAAATTGCTTACCTTTTGTATTCGCCATCATTTGTGGATCAATACATACTGTGGCGTCATCTAAAGTACCTGTATTTTCTCTTGCTTGAATAGCGCGCTTCCATTGCTCGAAATCTAGTGCCGCGATCTGCGCAGCACTACAAGCCCCCGTAAAGCATTGAGAGTTAGAGTTTAATGCCGTTTTACTCGTAAAATCTTTTTTATATAAAGCCCCAATTTGGGGCACATCGTTAGCTCTGATACGTTGAATAATATCGTTTCCTAATGCCACAGCAGCGGCACGTTGCATTGAATCAAAACTCGCTTTTTTAGCCGTCGCTTGTAATGCCACAGCACCAAGTAAACCAAAGCTTAAGATTACGAAAGCAATTAATACTTCAATAAGTGTAAACCCTCGTAGAGATGAAGGGTGTGCTGAGCCCATAAGTACGCCTAATAAAAAATATCGTACGATAAGAATAATCTAACAAGGAGGGAATACAAGAAGGGTTAGGATGAAAGGTTATTTTTGTTGATAAACGGTTAACGCTATTTGCAATGAGTAACCTAAAGTTGCTCTTTTACCACTTTGTAAGCTCGCCGACTTACTGGTAGTAAATGAGTGCAATTTTTAAGCTCCACTACATGGCTACCATCTTCAGCTTTTTTCAATGCATGCAACTGCGATCGATTAATCAATATCTTACGGTGGATCTGTAAAAGTTCCACGGGAAAGTCTGATACTAGCTGCTTCAAGCTTTGCTCGATGATTGCCTCCCCGTCATCAAAAATAATCCGTGTATATTTCTCTTCAGAAATAATGTAATAAACTTTTTCCAACGCTATTACTCGACTAACCCCCGCTAACTGGTAACTTATTGTCGCTGTTTTTTTCTTTTGCATATGAGCTCGAGTTACTCGTCCTATTTGCTCTAGCGTTTTCGCTAAATTTTGCTCAGTCACTGGTTTCACAAGATATCCTGCAGCTGATAGCTGTAATGCCTCTAGCGCATGTTCAGGGTGAGCCGTCACAAATACTATCGCTGGCGGTACAGCGAGTAGGTTAAGCTCGTTTGCAACTTCTAAACCATTTAATCCGGGCATATCGACATCCAAAAAAACTAAGTCAGCAACCCACGACTGCATCAATTCTAATGCTTGCGTACCGTTACTTGCTTCTCGGTGACTGCTTAAATCGGGGTATATAGCAAGTAAGCGCTTTAGACGTGAGCGAGCCAATGCTTCATCATCAACGATTAATACTTTCATGGGAAACCCTTTAAGTCTAATACATGCCTAGGCAAAACGAGTTTCACTCGAAAAGTGTCATTGCGTGTTGTAACTACCAACTTTGCTTTCCCTTGATAATAAATGTCTAACCGTTGACGAATGTTCTCCAGCGCCATACCATTCCCAGGACGTTTATTCACACCTTCAAAAATAGGGTTTGATACCAAAATAGTCAACGATTGAGTGCTAAGCAACAACTCTATATTTATTACAGCCCCTGTTACTGAAGGTTCAACTCCATGGCACACGGCATTTTCAATCAAAGGTTGCAATGTTAAACATGGTATTTTCAGCGCAGGTAACTGCTGAGGGATATGCCAATTTACTTGTAAGCGCTCTGAAAACCGCCAAGTTTCCAAAGCTATATACTGTTTTGTTAGATTAATTTCATCTTCTAATAAAGTGCTTTTTCCGACTTTCATCGCAGCTTGCGATAAAGCAGCCAAGGCCAGAATTGCTTGCTCTGCAGCTAATGGATCATAATGGGTCAATTCGGCTGCTGTATTTAAACTATTATATAAAAAGTGTGGACGAATACGTGCCTGCAATGCATCAAGTTCAGCTCTCGCTAATGCATTGGTTTGCTGTTCTTTTTCATAGTGGATAATTAAAAATTGAATAAACAATGCTGCAACTAAAAATACCATTAGTAGGTTTTTTAATAAAAACTCGTAGGGGTTTTGCAGCGCAATATAATCATTTGTAAACTCAGTAAAAAGCAGACTAAACAAAGCGGTAGTTAATAATAAAGATGCCATTAATGCACATAACTGAGGTGTTTGATTTAGTCTTTGAAGCCGTTTACGTAAAAGATAAAGCCAAGTAAGGCTAAATAAAAAGGTGAGATGTAAAAAAAGGCTAATAGCCCCTAAACGAATCCAAATTGCATCAGCCGTCGCTGGAGCAAACGCTAAAATAGTCGCTATAACTTGTCCTACAACAAGTGTAGCCAGTACTCCACGCTCTTTAAAAAGAGCCGCAAAAAGCAAAACATTGGGTTGCAATTGTTTGCTCATCCGGCTCTCCTTTAAAGGTTGTTATAGGCTTAACGCAATTCAACCGGTACTGCAAAGACAATATTCTCTTCTTCGCCCGGGTTTTCAATAACCTGTTTACCACCAAGTTCTTTTAAGCAGTTTATTACTTGTTGCACAAGAACCTCAGGGGCTGAAGCACCCGCTGTTACACCCACCGCATTTGCCTTTTCAAACCAATGCTTTTCAACATTACTTGCATCATCAATTAAATAAGCGGTTGTGCCCATTTTATCTGCAAGTTCACGTAAGCGGTTGGAGTTAGAACTATTTTTTGCACCAACAACGAGCAATACATCTACTTTATCTGCCAAGTCACGAACAGCATCTTGACGATTTTGTGTCGCATAACAAATATCGTCTTTTCGTGGACCATTAATTGCGGGATACTTTGCGCGCAAAGCATCAATTACATCAGCAGTATCATCCACTGATAATGTCGTTTGGCTGCAATAAAATAAATTGTTAGGGTTTTTAACATTAAGATTAGCAACATCATCAGTCGTTTCGACTAAATAAATACCGCCATCGTCATTATCGTATTGCCCCATAGTTCCCTCAACTTCAGGGTGGCCATGATGACCTATCAAAATACACTCAATACCCTTACGGCTTGCGCGCGTAACTTCCATGTGTACCTTGGTAACTAGCGGGCAAGTGGCATCAAAAACTTTTAGCTCTCTGCGCTTTGCTTCGCTGCGAACAGCTTGAGACACACCATGCGCACTAAAAATAACAATGCTATCGTCTGGCACTTGATCTAGCTCTTCAACAAATACCGCACCACGTCTTTTAAGACCGTCAACAACATAACGGTTATGTACAACTTCGTGGCGAACGTAAATTGGCTTTTCAAAGATATCTAACGCACGCTCTACGATACTAATTGCTCGATCTACACCGGCACAAAAACCACGTGGATTTGCTAAAAGAATATCCATTAGCCATTTACCTCTAAAATTTCTACTTCAAAGGTTAATCGCTGACCCGCTAGAGGGTGGTTAAAGTCAATTGTTACTGACTCCCCCTGCACTTCACGCACAAGCCCTGGTAACTCTGTACCATCAGGTTGCGTAAAAGCAATAATTGAACCGACTTTTGCAGGTGTCTCTGGGCCAAATTTACTGCGATCAACGTAATAAATGTTATCAGGGTTAGGCTGCCCAAATGCATCTTCTGGTTCAAGTTCAAATGATTTGCTCTCACCTGATGCCAAACCAAATAAACATTTTTCAAAGTTTGCCGTTAAGCTACCATCGCCCATAACAAGCTTTGCGGGCTTATTATGCACTTTGGTTGAATCAGCTGCTGAGCCATCAGACAATTTAATCGAAAAATGAAATATCACTTGTGAGTTTTCACCAATCACCGATTGACTCATGCTTTTTGCTCCTTTGGACTTTCGCCTGTAAAGGCATCATATAATAGTAGCGCTGCACCTACACAAATTGCACTGTCGGCAATGTTGAACGCTGGAAAATCCCAGTTTTGGTAGTAAAAATGAAGAAAGTCAATTACATAGCCATATGTCATACGGTCATATAAGTTACCTATCGCTCCTGCTAATACTAACGAATAAGCACCGCACAATACTTTATTAGTGGCTGGTAGACGTTTTAACCACCAAATAAGTAATACACTAATTGATATAGCTATAATGCTTAAAAACCAACGCTGCCAACCACCCGCTTCACTTAAGAAGCTAAATGCCGCGCCATAGTTATGGACATACGTTAGATTAAAAAAAGGCAAAATATCAATCGAATCATATAGATTCATGGTTTTAACAACCAGTGTTTTGCTGGCAAAGTCTGCTACTAAAAGTAGCAAACTTAACCAAAGCCACACTAAACCACTTTTTTGGGCTAGTTTGCTCACTTAAAACTCCTATGCGAACTGGCGCTTTTCACCTTCGCCATTTACGTTACTCACGCAACGACCACAAATTTCAGGGTGTTCTGGATCAGTCCCTACATCATCACAGTAATGCCAACAACGCTCACACTTTTTAGCATCTGTCGCTGAAACGCTAATATACAAGCCTTCAATTTCTGTTGCTTGAGTGCCATCTGGTTGGGCATCAACAGCCGTTACAGTTACCTGTGAGGTCAAAAATACAAAGCGTAGTTCATCACCAAGTGCTAATAGCTTATTTGTAAGTTCTGTACTTGCATATAAAGCGACATTAGCTTGTAATGTTGCACCGATAACTTCTTCTTTACGTGCACCTTCAAGAACGCGGTTTACTTCATCACGTACTGTTAGAATTGTTAACCAATCATCATTACTAAATTGACCTTCACTAACAGCCTTTAAACCATCATACCAAACTGATGTAAATACATATTGATCACGTTCACCTGGTAACGCTTCCCAAATTTCTTGCGCTGTAAAACTCATGATTGGCGCCATCCAGCGCGTCATTGCTTCGGCAATATGATACAAAGCAGTTTGACACGAACGACGTGCATGACTATCGCTCTTCGCTGTATATTGGCGATCTTTGATTACGTCTAAATAGAAAGAGCCAAGTTCACCAGTACAGAAGTTCATTAGCTTTTGCGTCACTTGTAGCATTTGGTAGCTATCGTACGCGGCTAAAATTTCATCTTGTAACTGTGCTGCACGACCAACAATCCAACGATCAAGCTCAACCATATCATCAATAGCAACTTGGTCAGTTTTAGGATCAAAACCACTTAGGTTGGCTAATAAATAACGGCTAGTATTACGAATACGACGGTAGCGATCAGCTGAACGTTTAAATATCTCATCTGATACCGTCATTTCTGCGGTGTAATCAGTTGAGGCAACCCATAAACGTAAAATATCTGCGCCTAGTTTGTTCATCACATTTTGTGGTGAAATAACATTACCTAATGATTTTGACATCTTACGGCCATTCTCATCCACGGTAAAACCGTGAGTAAGCACTTGGCGATAAGGCGCATGTCCATTAATAGCAACTGACGTCATCATTGATGACATAAACCAACCACGGTGTTGATCTGAACCTTCAAGGTATAAATCTGCTGGGCCAACTAAATCTTCACGGGCATCAACAACACATGCGTGAGATACACCTGAGTCAAACCATACATCAAGTGTATCTTGCACTTTCATGTATTGCTGAGCATCAGCTTCGCCAAGCAATGTTACAGGTTCTAAGTCATACCATGCTTGAATACCTGACTTTTCAACCAGCTGAGCTGCTTTTTCAATCAATGCTTGTGTATCTGGATGAAGCGCGCCAGTGTCTTTATCTACAAATAAAGCGATTGGTACGCCCCACGTACGTTGACGTGAAATACACCAGTCTGGGCGACCTTCAACCATGTTAGCAATACGGCTTTCGCCCCATTCAGGTAGCCACTGCGTGTTTTTAATCTCAGCCAATGAATCTTGACGTAAATTAGCCTGATCCATACTGACAAACCACTGCGGCGTAGCACGAAAAATTATTGGCGTTTTATGGCGCCAACAATGTGGGTAACTGTGCGTCAATGCATGATGATGCAATAAAGCATTACGTTCAGTCAGTACATCAACAACGCTCGCGTTTGCTTTAAATACGTGTTGGCCGGCAAATAACTCGGTATCAGGTAAATAAACACCATTTGCGCCTACTGGGTTCGCAACTTCTAAACCGTATTGTAAACCTGCCACGAAATCTTCTTGGCCGTGACCTGGTGCGGTATGAACAATACCAGTACCTGAATCAGTTGTTACATGTTCTGCGACAATGACTGGCACGTTAAAATCATAAAACGGATGAGCTACCTGTAAGTTTTCAAGCGCTGCACCTTTTACATAACCTAATACGTGGTAATGATTAAAGCCATATCGATCCATTGCATCTTTTACAAGTTCTGAGCCTAAAATCAAACGCTGCGTAGCGCCTTCATCATCAACTTGTACCAGTGCATATTCTAAATCAGCATGTACTGCAACCGCGCGGTTAGCTGGCAGTGTCCAAGGAGTTGTTGTCCAGATAGCCGTACTTACAGTGCCTGAGCCTTCATGCCCTTCGTTTAAATCAAAGGCATTAACAACGCCCGCTTGATCAACAAATTCAAAACGTACATCAATAGCCGGTGATTGTTTATCTTGGTACTCAACTTCTGCTTCAGCCAATGCTGAACCACAATCAGTACACCAATGCACAGGTTTAGCACCTTTGTGTAGATGACCTTTTTCGATAATGCGACCAAGCACACGGATGGCGTTGGCTTCAAAATCAAAATTCATCGTTAAATACGGTTTATCCCAATCAGCAAATACACCTAGGCGTTTAAAATCAACTTTTTGACCTTCAACTTGCTTTTTAGCGTAAGCACGACATTTTTCACGAAACTCAGCAGCCGTGACTTTCACACCCGGCTTACCAACTTTCTTCTCTACCATTAATTCAATTGGTAAACCATGACAGTCCCAACCTGGTACATAAGGCGCATCAAAATCAGATAACGTTTTTGATTTAACAATGATGTCTTTTAGAATTTTATTTACTGAATGGCCTAAATGAATATCGCCGTTTGCGTACGGAGGGCCGTCATGCAAAATAAAGGTTTTTTTACCTTTTTTAGCGTTGCGAATTTGACCATATAGGTCTTCTTCATACCATGTTTTAAGCATTTTTGGCTCACGTTGTGCCAAATTGCCGCGCATTGGAAACGTCGTTTCCGGTAAATTCAAAGTATGCTTGTAGTCGCTCATTAATCCTAGTTTCCGTATCGGCTACCTAATTTAAACCAAAACACTGTTTAGCGGCAGCAACATCAGTTGCTATTTGTACCGTCAATTGTGTTAATGTCTCGAATTTTTTCTCATCGCGAAGTTTTTCAATCAACTCCACGTGCATAAACTGTCCGTAAATATCTTGCGCAAAGTCGAACAAATGAACTTCTAATAATGCGCGTGTTCCATTAAATGTGGGTTTGTTGCCAATATTTGCAACCCCATACACTTTTTTATCGTTTAACGTTACTTGCACCGCAAATACCCCATTCACTGGGCATACTTGACGCTTTAATGCGATATTCGCAGTCCTAAAACCTAGCTCTCGCCCGCGTTTCCAGCCATGAATAACACGCCCTGATATTGCATAATCATGGCCTAACATCGCTTTAGCTTGCACTAACTGACCTTCAGCTAATGCTTGGCGGATCAAAGTGCTGCTTACTCTAGCATTTAATTGGCGAAAACTCGCGGTGCTTTTTACATCCATATGAGCCGCTTGACCCATTTTTGTCAGTAAATTAAAGTCACCTTGGCGTCTTTTCCCAAAGCGAAAATCATCGCCTACGGTTAACGCTTTAACGCCAAGCTTATTGATCAATATATCTGTCACAAATTGCTCAGCTTGCATATTGGCAAATTGTTGATTAAAACTAATGCAAATAACGCGTTCAACACCTAATTCCTTGAGCAAACGTAGTTTGTCTCGTAATCGTGTTAATCGAGCCGGCGCATTGTCTTTAGCAAAAAACTCTTGCGGCTGTGGTTCAAATAACATCACCGTGCTGGGCAAATTATATTTTTTAGCGTCATTGAGTAACCCATTGAGTACTTCAGCATGCCCTAAATGCACGCCATCGAAATTACCAATGGTCAACACACAGCCGTAATGCTGCGTGCGAATATTGTGAATACCTCTAATTAACTCCATGCCAACTAATGCCTTTGTAAGCGTTATGTACCGAGTAAAATTTCACTTGGGTTACAGAATCATCAATTATACCCAAACCACCTCAAGATGCGAGTTTCAGTTGGTTATATAAATCGTTTTTTTTACTTCATTAAAGCGTTGTAACACTTTTTATCGTTTTCAATCGTACACCGAACAAAAACAAGGTCAAAAAATACACGAACCCAGCAAGTACCAATAAACCACCTAATAAAATCACTTGCTCTGTGAAGTGCCATTGCTGCCACATAAATTGGATTGAGGTGTACCAAACAACAGCCCCCATAATCAATGCTCCTATGACACATTTAGTAAAAAACACTAAACTAAAACGAGAGAATTGATATACCTGCTCTTTGCTTAATTGGCGATACAGTAAATACGCATTACAGCTAGCGGACATTGATGTTGCCAACGCTAACCCTAAATAACCAATAAAAGGGGCTAGCATGATATTGAACACCATGTTCAATACTAAGGTGATAATACCTATACGCACAGGGGTCTTGGTATCTTGGCGAGCATAAAAACCGGGCGCTAACACTTTAATTAGCATAAAACTAACGAGCCCGACCGAGTAAGCCATAACACCGAAACTTACAGCCTGAACATGGTCAATATTGTCATCTTTAAATGCACCATGATCAAATAAAACCGAAATGATCAACGGACTGATAATCATCAGGCCAACCATCGCTGGCAGCCCTAAAAATATCACAAACCGCACTCCCCAGTCTAAGGTGTGCTGAAAATCGCTGCCTTTATCACTACTATGTAATTTAGACAACGCAGGCAAAATAACCGTTGCGATACCAATCCCAAATAAACCCAACGGAAACTCAATTAATCTATCGGAGTAATACAACCAAGCGATTGATCCTGTCATCAACAAAGAGGCGATTACTGTATCTAGTAGTAAATTAATTTGACTAATAGATACACCAAATAATGCTGGCAACATCAACTTGCGTACTTTTTTTACATTTTCATCCTGCCATGCCCAGCGTGGTTTACTGAGCATTCTAACTCGATACAAAAATGGCAATTGAAACAACAACTGCACCACCCCACCTACAAACACACCAATGGCAAGTGAATAGGCACCGACAGAAAACTTATCATGTAAAAAATATGCACATGTAATAATCGAAATATTCAATAAAACAGGTGTAAATGCAGCAACCGCAAAACGGTTATAAACATTCATTAACGCACCGCTAAGTGCAACAAGGCTAACAAAAAACAAGTAGGGAAACGTTAATTTTAGTAAGCTGCTCGCTAATTCAAACTTTTCAGCATCTGGGCCACCTTGCCACCAATCAATAAACCAACCAGTACCAAAAAGTCCGGCAATAATTGGCGATGCGATTACACCAATCATGGTGACGATCAGTAAAATAGTCCCTAATGTCCCCGCTGCTTGGGCGACAAAAAGACGAACTTTATCATCACCTTGTTGTTCTTTTATTTCAGATAATACCGGCACAAACGCTTGAGCAAATGCGCCTTCAGCAAATAAACGTCGTAAAAAATTTGGGATGCGATTAGCGAATAAAAAAACGTCGGCTGCGGCTCCGGCTCCCAATAAGTTGGCTACCACCGCATCTCGCACTAATCCTAAAATACGCGATATCATTGTCATTGCACTTACAATCATACCAGAACGAAATAATCCTTTTGCCACCTTAAACTCGCTGTAAAACAATTAAGAAAGGTAATTATGCCTAAAATCTACTGAAAGCACTAGGCTGAGACCACGGGCTTTGTTACAATAGCGATATTAACTGCTAGAGCGGCAACAAATTGATGTTCGTTATTAAGGAGCAGTTTTTCTTGTTATGTCAATTTTTTATTGACATTCATGATTAAAAAAGGCATATTCCACGGCCTTTAAATTAAGCTTATTTTTAAGATTGTTAGGAGCAAACCTTGGCTAACATCAAGTCTGCAAAAAAACGCGCTATCACTAGCGAAAAGAACCGTCAACACAACGCAAGCCGTCGTTCAATGATGCGTACATACTTCAAAAAAGTACTTGTTGCTATTGAAGCTGGCGACAAGGAAGCTGCACAGCAAGCTTTCGCTGTTGCAACACCTATTTTAGACCGTTACGCAACTAAAGGTCTAATTCACAAAAATAAAGCAGCTCGTCATAAGAGCCGCATAGCAGCTAAGATTAAAGCGCTATAATTTATTTTTGCTAGAATATAAAAAACCGGCCTCGGCCGGTTTTTTTATATCTATTTTCTATGGCGCTGAAAAAATAACTCAATAATTTTTAACGCAGCCTAAAGAGTTATTTAATTCACTAGATAATTTGTTATGCGTAATTTTGATATGACTTTAGATTAGGCTATGACTAATTCAGGGTAAAACTTTTTCAACATTGCGGCTATTTTTTTCGGTGTAAATGGTTTTACAACAAACCCTTTAGCGCCTTTATCAATCGCATCTTTTACATTCTCTACCGTAGAATGAGCTGAAACCATCACCACATTTGTCTCAGGATTTATATCGTTTATTTGCGCGATAAGTTCTTTTCCATCGCCATCTGGTAATTCGATATCTAAAAATATAATGTTGTAACTCGCTGCATTACACGCGCTAATGCACTGCGCTGCTGTCGATGCTTCCCTAACGTTTTCAATACCTAAATGCATTAAAGTTTGATTTAAAAAGCTACGTACAGTGCCTACATCGTCCACTATCAAGATTGAAAGCTGCGTATTCATGGTTGATCCCCGTAGGTTATGAACTAGGTTTAAGTTATTATACTTGGGTATATACCTAATAACTTATTTCATTTTATAATCTCATTATAGAGAGCTCTGCTTAAAAGGCCAGATTTGCTTTATGTCTAACAATCAAAAAAAACAATCCTTACTTGGAAAAACACCACAAAGAAGAAAACCGACAACTGCATCAAAAAAAAAGGGGACCAGTCAGCTTCCTAGCTCAATCCAAAGTGTAGATGAGCAACAAATTACAATTGGGGCTAACAACAAAAAAACGAAAGCTAAACTTATTATTACTGGTGTAATTTTACTAATCGCTGTCAGTGTACCTAAGCCACAATTAATAACGTATGAAAAGTTAGGCCTAGTGACGCAAAGTGTTTACTGGCCTGGTATGTTTGGTTACGGTGCCACACTTTTTGATTCAAGCTTGCAGCCTCAAGCCGATCTAACCCGAAACAGCCTTTACTTGTGTCGAAATATGAAGCAGCCTGATAGCTGTCAAAAATATCGAATAACCGAAAATGCAGGCTTTTTTGCTGCGCTCAAAAAGCTAATGATGGATTAAAAAAACTAATCCGAAAAAATAAATTTACTTGGTTGAAAGGTGCGCAAAAACTCACCATAATGGCGCTCCTTTTTTCAACACATGAACAACGATAAAACCATGCTAAACGAGCTTGATTGGCTTTTAAACTTTATACTATTAGCCCTAGGATTAGGGGCATTTTTTATTAACCAACTAACAATATTACGCGTTGCGGCGATTAGCGCCTGCGTTTTACTGTTTTTATCATTTAGTTTAGACCTAATGTCGTCAAGTGTGATCTCAAACATGAGCCTTGTGTTGATTAATACATTTTATTTGTTCAAAGTTTATACCTTTGGTCAATTAAATGTGACGCCTAATTAATATATCCCCCAAGATAATTTTATATGCCTTACTTGGTTTTACTGAGTGAGGTATTTTTTTGTCTAAACTTATTAGCAAAGAAATAACTCGCTTGCACAATAATGCATTAATAAGCTTGTAAAAAAGGAAGAGAGTAAAAACCGAGCACTATGTAAGAAGGATTGACTCGGCTTAGTGATTACTTTTATTTAACTTGGCTTGTTGATTGTTGAGGTTGTTCATCAGCATTAGCTTGGTTAAACCATGCTGACACTCCCATTAGAACAATAGACACCACAATAACACTGAGTTTTACGCCACCTTGTTGTTGTTTCATTATAAACCTTATTATTGTTTTTATTATAAATCGTACGCGTTATAGATTAGCTAAAATTACAAGTGTTAACAATATGTATTTTGCGTTAATTACTTAGATTTTAATAACCTTTTGTTCTATCAACTTGATGATTTAAATCTAGGCCTAATTTTAAACGCTCTACATTTTGTGCAATTTGAGTCGTCACACTATCAAGATCTGACAACGCTGCACAATGTGGTGTTAGTGTGATTTTAGGGTGTTGCCAAAATGGGTGTTCATCACCTAATGGTTCTTGTGTAAATACATCCAAGGTAGCCGCGCGCAATTGCTGTTGGTCTAATGCATGTAGTAGGTCTTTTTCAACCACATGCTGTCCCCTAGATACATTTATTAATACTGCATGTGGTGGTAAATGCGCTAAAAGATTACGGTCTATAATACCTTTTGTTTGTGGTGTTAAAGGCAATAAACACACTAAGTAATCTGCTTTATTGAGTAAATTAGGCAATGCTGCTTGCTGATGTATACAGTTAACATCAGCCATACTTTTTGCGCTTTGCGAAAACGCGCTTACACTAAAGTTATTTATTAAAAGACGTGTAGCGCATGCTTGACCTAACTCACCAAATCCTAAAATAACAACATGCTTATCGCGATAGCTTCGCTTTGGGCACCATTGGTTATCTTGCTGTTTTAATATGTACTCTTTTAAGCGCAGTTTATGCGCCAAAATATGGGCTAATACATACTCAGCCATGTCATGAGCCAAGTTTTCATCAACAATACGTGTAACAACAACATTTTTAGGTAATACATTTAAATCGATGCTGTCTATTCCTGCCCCAAATGATGAAACAGCTTTTAAATTTGGTAGTTGTACCCACATATCTTCAGGGGCAAGCCAGGCAAGAACAAATTCAATATCATTTAAATTATCACAATGTGGCCACTGCGAAATTTTTACATCTGGTAGCTTAGCCTCCAATGCAGTCATTATTTTACTGCAATCACGCCCGCTAATAGCGACAAGTACGCTCATAGAATGCCTATAATAAATAGTATATTTACAATAAGTATAACCTCTGCTGCAATATTTAATCTAATGAGATTCAATTTACGCACTTTAAAAAGTCACACAATTGCAACCTAACTGTCATCGCTTGCTTTTACTCTTTCAATATTGGTTTATCGCCAACATCAAACGAGGTAATAATGATCAGTGTTGATAAAGTAATCGCAGCAAATCTGCCACAACTAGAAAACTCACCTAAAGTTAAAAGTTTAGTTAAAAAAGGCTTAGGGTACTTACTACATGAGCAAGAGTTTGTAGCCTTTGGTGATGCTTACCCTCACTTACAAGGTATTGAGTTTGTAGAACAAGTGCTTGACGAATTAGACTTCGATACTCGCTATAAACCGAAACAAATTGAAAATATCCCCAGTGAAGGTAAATTAGTTATTGTCGCTAATCACCCTATTGGTTCGTTAGATGCGTTAGCATTAATTAAAGTGTTATCAAGCGTTCGCCAAGATTTAAAAGTCGTAGCCAATCGCATGTTGATGTCGGTAACCCCCATGCATTCGTTACTTTTGCCCGTCGATAATTTATCTGGGACAAGTAAAAAGCAAGAGCTTAGTAATATTCACCAACATTTAAAAAGTGAAGGTGCGCTATTGATCTTCCCAGCAGGTGAAGTATCTCGTTTAAGTCCAACAGGTATAAAAGACTGTAAGTGGAATAGTGGTTTTTTACGTATCGCTAAAAAAGCGAACAGCCCTATTTTACCTATTTTTATAAAAGCCAAAAATAGTTCGCTTTTTTATGGTACGTCAATGATTTACAAACCGCTCGCGAGTCTACTACTTGTCAAAGAAATGTTTAAGCAGCGTCAAAAATCATTAGAGTTTGAAATTGGTGCATCAATTCCTCCTGAATCCTACTTAATTGAAAACCTCAAAGACAAAGAGGTCGTTAATTTAATTCGTAAGCAACTCTATGCATTAACATCAAAAAAAATCTTACCGCTTAAAACTCAAACGCCTATCGCAACCTCGGAATGCCGTAAAGAGCTAAAAAAGGCCATAGAGAAATGCCAGCGACTTGGTACCACACAAGATGGGATGCAGATTTACTTGTATCAATATCAAGGCAGCTCACCTATTTTCAGAGAGCTTGGCCGTTTAAGAGAGATCTCTTTTAGAGCTGTGGGAGAAGGCAGTGGAAAACGCCGTGATATTGATAAATACGATATGGACTATCAACATTTAGTCTTGTGGGATAGCTCACAGCTTGAACTCGTCGGCGCATACCGTTTAGCCTGTGCGCAAGATATTATTGAAAAACATGGCCAAAAAGGCTTATACACCGATAGCTTATTTTCATACAGTGATGAAATGGCTCCCTACTTTAAGGCTGGCATAGAGCTTGGCAGAAGTTTCGTACAACCAAAATATTGGGGACGAAAAAGCCTCGATTATTTATGGAATGGCATAGGCGCATTCATAAATACCTACTCTCAGTACCGCTATCTATATGGTGCTGTTAGTGTGTCAAATACGCTCCCAGAGCAAGCTAAAGCGATGCTTGTTTATTACTATCAGCATTACTATGGTGCCAAGCAAACAATAGCCATACCTAATAATGAGTTTAAACTCACAGAGCAACAGCGACTCCAATGCGAAACGCTTTTTTGTGGTAATGATGTTAAAGAAGATTTTGTTGAGCTTAAGCATGTGCTCGCAAACATGGGTGCCCAAGTACCCACTTTATTTAAACAGTACACCGAACTATGTGAGCCTGGCGGCGTACAGTTTTTAAGTTTTAGTGTTGATCCTGATTTCAATAACTGCATTGATGGACTTGTATTAGTTGATCTTGAAAAAGTAAAAGAAGGCAAAGCCAAAAGATATTTAGGAAAGACCTAAGAACGCAAAGGTGTATAAAATAAAGACGACCAGCCATCTAGCTTATTTACTAAACCTACTTTGATCCGTAACGTGAATTTAAGCTCACTGTATGCCATCAAAAGTAGTTTTTATGTAAAGGTATGATACAGTGGTTGTACATAAATTATTGACAGACTAGCTATGAAAAGGTCCCTGTTATTTTTATCTTTTATCATTATTTTTTCGGTAGTTAGCATTCAATTATTAGTGATCCCTCATTTTGAAAGTAACGTGAGGTACCCAACTGAAAAATGGGCATTAGAGTTTTTAACCTCAGGCTCTACGGATCTTCTTGCTCAACAATTACAATCCATACCTAAACACCAGAGAATAGCTTACTTACAAACCATACAGGCCAATTTTGGCTTTGAACTTACCTTACAAGACTATCAACAAAATGATTTTTCAAGTGAGCAGCAATCTTGGCTCGCAGAGAATAAAATTTGGGGAGACCCGCAAGCAGATTTAGCTTATCGAAAAATAGATAACGAGCAGCTGTTAGTGATTGTAAAACCTAATACGGTACCTAAGCATCTGGTCAACGAGGCACAACGTTGGATGATGGGCTCTTTTTACTTACTAAGCAATATTTTAGCGAAACACCCGCAGCACAATTGGCCGTCGATAATTGATTCGCTCAGTGATAATTTTTCATACCCCGTTGCACTAATGACATTGAGTGAATTAACTTACACAAAGCAACAAATAGCCCAATTGAAAACAGGGGCTATTGTGACCATATCCACTGCGGATTCTAATTTTATTGGCTATCCCGCTGACATTGCCGTACAGCGAATCAAAAATAGCGATAAAGTAATTGTACTTGGCCCTTTTAGCCCTCAACTAAAGGGCAAAGTGGTGTACATGTTAAGTATCTTTTATTTTATATTCGGCTTTTTTCTGCTTATACCAATTATAATATGGTTAATTCCTGGCTGGCGCTCTATGTTATCGCTCAATAAAGTTGCGATATTACTTGGACAAGGTAAATTTGATGCTCGCGCTAAGCTAATTCGTTTTAGCCATCTAAACCATTTATCCAAAACGTTTAATATCATGGCCGAAAAAATACAACGTCTTATCTCTTCTCATAAAACCCTGATAAATGCTGTATCACATGAATTGCGAACCCCCATTGCACGCATTGAATTCAATATTGAATTACTTAGAAATAGTACAGCCAATAACTATCAACTTGGGCAACTAGAGCGGATTGAATTATCTTTGAATGAACTAAATTCATTAGTGTCAGAAATGCTTACACATGCTCGATTTGAGCGTGAAATACCGACACTTACATTTGCAGCCGTTGAACTTAATCATTGGATAAAACAAGAGTTATTATGTTGGCAAGAGGCCAATCCAGATATTGACATTGTCTTACTTGAACAAGGCATTTGCCATGCAATGATTGATACGTTTTATATGAGCCGCGCATTAAGTAATTTAATGCGCAATGCCATCGCGTATGGAAGAAACCATATTCAAGTAAGCTATGAACAAACCGTGAAAGGCTGGCTTATTTGTGTTGCGGATAACGGTGATGGTATACCTTTATCCAATGCTGAGAAGGTATTTGAACCATTCTATCGAGAAGATCAAAGTCGTAATTTGCAAGTCGGAGGAACCGGACTAGGCCTTGCAATCGTTAAACAAATTTTAGGCTGGCATGAAGGAACCGCGAGTGTTGAGCCATCAAGCTTAGGTGGTGCGTGTTTCATGCTAAATTGGCCAGCCAAACGCATACATCAAGAATCCACATAGAGAATAATAAATGAAAACAAAAATTTTAGTGGTAGAAGATGATTTACCGCTTGCTGAGTCAATTCAAGAGTATTTAACGATTGAAGGCTATCAGGTTGAAATAGAATCAAATGGCGAGCATGCGGTCTCCCGTATTTTTCAGTGGCAGCCAGCTCTGGTGCTGCTTGACGTTATGTTACCGAACAAGGATGGCTTAACGGTATGCCGCGAAGTAAGGCAGTCATACAGCGGCTATATTTTGATGTTTACTGCACGAGAAGAAGAAATTGATCAGGTTGTAGGGCTTGAAATTGGTGCCGACGATTATTTACTAAAGCCGGTGAAACCTCGCTTACTACTGGCAAAAATTAAAGCTTTTTTAAGACGTGGACATCCCACAGATCCACTCGCCATAAAGCCACAAACGAAAGAATCTATAACGTTTGGGCAATTAATAATTAATACACATAACCGGACAGTCTCTTTAGCAACGCAACATATCCAGCTCACAGACGGCGAATATGACCTACTGCTACTACTTGCTAAAAATGCAGGAGTTATTCTTTCACGTAGTGACATTGTTGAACAAATAAAAGGTTATCACTATGATGGTATTGAACGTGGTGTTGATAATCATATTAGTCAGATACGCAAGAAGCTCGGTGACAATGCGCGTAATCCAATAAAAATTAAGACTATCCGTTCCAAAGGCTACTTATTTGTGGTTAGTGCATGGTAGTTATGGGTGGATATGGCGCTATACCCTAAATATAGAAGTAGCGCCTTTGAGAGACTTGAACTTTGGATAATATACCCAAACCACCTCAAGATGCGAGTTTCAGTTGGAATTTAAAGCGATTTAGGCAAGGCATTGATTGCAAGTAATAGTGGTTCTATTGTTAAAATCAATAACGCAGTATAAATCGCTTTAAAACCAACCCGTTGGGCGTTTCACAGGCACTTACTCTCATCGTTGTTACTTCTTAAAAGGGACTGCCATTGTTGCAAAGTAACGCCTTGATATTAAGCCCCTGTGAAACGCTGAATTCTGCATCTTGAGGTGGCTTGGGTATACATCTTTCTCAGCAACTACTTCACGCTAACCAGATAAGTTTTAATCTAAGGTTATTCTTGAGCCATTACACGTTTACCATTGCTATCGACAACGAGTAAATATGATGCACCAAAATTACCCCCACATAAATCGATAGCCTGATTGGCAACTTTTAGGCCATTAGCGCAGTTACTAACCGCTAAAAACTCTGTGACACGGCCCTTTTTTGTAATTAATACTTTTTTATCATCAATTGAAACATCATACTCACCGTAGGCAAATAAACGTACATTAAATACATCGGCAGTATTGCTTTGTTTTTTATCAATCACAGACAAAGCCCGTTCACCTGAAGATTGCCAAGCAATAACCCATAAATCATCATTATTACTCAAGGTTGTATTTATGCGTTCCTCTTTATTCGCATTGATACTGTCTTTAACCCCCAAGTTAATCATATTATTAATTACTTTATAACTGTAGTTATAGCGACTACCCACAGCATTGGCCTCCACATCGCCCGAAGCGATATTATCACTATCAAATAAACCGCTATAGCCGGTGCTAATACTCCTTTTTTTGACATGAAAGTCAGCCATATAATCCAATGAATTTATAAAAGACATATTTACTTGATGGGTTAATTTATCATCTAATTCATCCGTGCTTTCACCACATCCACTTAAAGCAGCTGTCACACCAAACAACAGTGCAATACTAAATCCTTTATTACTGGTGCTCATAATAATCTCCATAATGTTTAATTTATCAACGCTAAAAATCGCACTAAACGCTTTTATTACTTTAATAATTTTTTATTAATCAATTACTAAGCATTACATTTCGAATAGCGAAATTGACTGAAAAAATGTTAGCATATTCTTTATGAGACATCTCTCAGCGCTTGTCGGACATTGTCAGGAATTGTCTGTTGATAATGAGCTTTTAGCTTAATGATGACCTTGCGTTATATACCCAAGCCACCTCAGACGCCGTTTCAGTTGGAGTTAAAAGCAATTTAGGCAAGGCATTGATTGCAAATAATGGTTGTTCCCTTGTTAAAATCATTCCCTTATAAAAGTAACGCAGTATAAATTGCTTTAAACCAACCCTTGGGCGTTTCACAGGCGCTTACTCTCATCGTTGTTACTTCTTAAAAGGGACTGCCATTGTTGCAAAGTAACGCCTTGATATTAAGCCCTGTGAAACGCTGAAGTCTGCATCTTGAGGTGGCTTGGGTATAGTCAGCTGGCATGGCTAATAAATACCCGTTCTAAAAGCTGTGTGTATATTTGCTCAATTTTTAGTAAGTCATTAATAGGCACATGCTCGTTCACTTGGTGGATGGTATTATTTCTTACCCCGCATTCAATCACTTGGGTATAATCATTAGCAAAAAACCGCCCATCAGAAGTCCCGCCACTGGTACTTAATAAAGGATAGCTGCCTGTCACATTAAAAATAGCTTGTTCAACTTGAGTCAATAAGCAGCGACGCGTTTGATGACTAGTATAAAAAGGCTCACACGGACGCTCCCATTCCACACTCAGCAAAGCTTGTAGATCGCCTAACGCGAATTGAATTTCATTTTTTATATCACTGCTTTTATAACCATGGCTATAACGAATATTAAATGTCATTTCACACCGTGCTGGCACCATGTTATCAACAACATTAGCAATATTAATCCCTGTTACTTGCAAGCTCGTATGTGAACTTGGCTCGTCACGCTGCCACGTTATACCAGCCAAACGCTTGATTACTTCTGCACTTAAATGGGCTGCATTTATGGTGTTTTCTGGATAAGCAACATGCCCTGCTTTGCCGTTGATCACTAACCGCGCAGACAGTGCACCTCGACGGCCATTTTTGATTGTATCACCAACATGCAAATGACTGGTTGGCTCACCGACAATGCAGCCGTCAAGTTTGATACCTTGTTGCGCTAAACGCTCTGCAATCAGTAGTGAACCATATTCCGCCTCTCCTTCTTCATCAGAGGTGATCAGCCAGTAAAAAGTACCTTCTTTTGCAGCTGCGTTAGCCAGTAACGTACGACTAGCACATAACATGGCGGCAACGCCTCCTTTCATATCAGCAGCGCCGCGGCCATAAATAGCGCCATCAATAATAGCACCTGAAAATGGTTCTGCTCGCCACTGCTCACTTGTCGCGGGTACAACATCAATGTGCCCAGAGAATGCAACTAAAGGCCCATCTCCAAACTCTATTTTTGCTATAAGATTTGTTACGCCTTTATAGGTAAATTGATCGCACGTAAATCCTAAATTCGAAAGTTGATCATTTAGCCAGTCTATGGCGCCAGCTTGATTTGGGGTCACCGATTTAAATTTAATAAGCGTGCGTAGCCAGTCAACAACTTTAGGCTGCGCGTGTATTTGTAATGATGGGGTTCGTGCTAAAAACATATCAACACACAAAATGCAATAAAGGTAGCTTTATTACAACCGTGTTTTATGACTGGGATATGTCAGTTTATAGAAATAAACATGACTGATTTATAAAACGAATAGAACACGCCTCAAGTCAATCATTATTATGATAAAGGCATCTAAACATTAATCTAAATCAAACAATCTTTTTAGATCCAATAATCTGCTTATAAACATTGATCTAGAACAGTTTCTTATTTCGAATTTACTTGATAATAGACTCAATTCAAAAAAAGTAGTTCTCGGAGAACAGCATGAAAAAACAACTTAGCGCAGCGTTATTCACCTCTCTTTTAATCGCGTCTCCTTTTGCCAGTGCAGATTTTAGCGTAAACGTAGGTGCTATAAACGTAAATCCTGATAATAGCAGCTCAGCAATCAATGAAGACTCAACTCTTGGTCTAAAAGGTGATTCTGATACACAGCTTGGTATTACTATTGATTATGCATTTAATGATAACTGGGTTTTAGAGTTAGTTGCTGCAACACCTTTCTCTCATGATGTTGACGGTACAGGTGGTTTAGCTGGCAATAAAATTGCTAATATTAAGCATTTACCACCATCACTTATTGCTCAATATCACTTTTTAGACAGTGCATCTGCATTTCGCCCATTCGTAGGTGTTGGTGTTAACTATACGGTATTTTTCGACGAACAACCTTCAGCGGCACTTAAATCAGTACTTGGCACTGACGATGTTCAAGTGAAGTTAGATGATTCATTCGGCTTTGTAGCACAAGCAGGTGTTAACTACATGTTTAATCAAAGCTGGGGATTGCATGCAATGGTATCTGTAATGGATATTGAGACTGATGCAACTGTCTACGCAAAAGGCGCACAGGCACTTACTTCAACCGTTAAAATTGACCCGGTTGTTGCAATGTTAGGTGTTAAGTATAAGTTTTAAATTTGTAGATACTAAAAATATACTTTAAAAAGGCCTTTCGGCCTTTTTTGTTTTTTCGTATTAAAATCAGCGAGACAAGTTAGTTACTTTTTTCTGTTCAAGCATTTCCTTCCAATGCATTATTTCTGGGGGCAAAATAGGTGCTACGCCATCAAACCCCGCAACCTCTAACATCTCTTCAACGCTAACAACGCCTTTTTTACGCTTAAACACCCCTCTAACATATGCAATAGCATGAAGGCCACGATCAGAGTGAAACTTCTGTTCTATATAGAAATATTTATGGTCCCAACCAACTAGTCGCGTACTCACTGTATAACGCTGCATCGGCTTGATATCACGAATATAAGTAATCGCAGTTGCATTGACGATGGGAAACCAGCGTTTTTTTAATATCGGCCCCAATAACCCCACCCTTTCAGTCATCCATGTTCGCGCCAAATCCATCATGGCTAAGTAACGAGAGTTTGTCAGGTGCAAATTAATATCACAATCAGTCGGTAACGCTTTGTAATCAATATCAACTGTATCTAATAGCGGCTGATAAACACGATTACGTTTGATTTTAAAAAAAAGTAATAAAAGACGAAAATAGAGGTTCACAATTAAAGGTCTAACCAGTTAATAATACAACCGAGTGTAGCACAGCATCTTGCAATGGAGAATATTCTGCTCTAATCTCAAAGTTCACTATTTTTAAAAAGTACGCATCATTATGATTAAACCTGTCTTTTACTTAGGTGTTTTATTCACACTTTTTAGCAGCTATGCATGGGCTGATTTTGATTATCCGGGAGAAGGAAAGGTTAGCTACCCTACTGGTGTAGAAAAACCGTTTAAATTCGGCTTTGGTTGGCAAAAAAACAATGAGCAATTTACCATTGGAACTAAAAGTTACAATATGCAATTACCAGAATCATATTCCATTGCTATAACGCTTTCTAAAGATGAGCAGCAAATCTGGGTGCAAGAATTTAACAATGGTTTTATTGAAGGGTTTAACTGGAAAATAGGCGAGCACACTTTAGCACTTGAAAAACGTCAGTTTAAAGATCCTGTCAAAGGAAATTATGTGATTAGTTTAGATAATAAAAATTACTTTTTTGCTCGTAACAATATCAGCATAATGATTAAATTTAGCGAAGAAGGGATTGAGACAATCGCTATTGATGGCGTCACTAAAGATATGGGCACTAAACAATAGTGCCCATAAATAATTGCAAACTTACACTTTTACTGTTTTACGGTTAATACCATAATCACGTAATTTATTCGCAACAGCTGTGTGGCTTAAACCTAACCGTTTAGCTAGTTGACGTGAACTTGGGTAAGCTGGGTAAAGTTTACGTAATAACGTTGCTTCAAAGCGCTTTACCGCTTGATCTAAAGAGCCTTCAAAATCAGACTCTAAATAGCCCAAGTCATGTGTAAATGTGGGTAACTGAAGATGCTCTACACGTAGTTCATTGTCATCTAATAATGATACCGCGCGGTAAATCGCATTTTCGAGCTGACGCACATTACCCGGCCATGGGTAATCTTGCAAGAACGCTAAGCACTCAGCCGATAGTTCAGGTATAGCATGGCCATTTTGCTGTGCATATTTTTGAATAAAGTGCTCAGCCAATGGACCTACATCAGCCCTACGGTCTCTCAGTGGCGCTATTTCAAGTGTCAGGACGTTAATTCGATAATATAAATCTTCTCTAAACGTTCCCTCTTGCACCATTGCTGGTAAATCTTTCTGCGTCGCGGCAATAATGCGAACATTCACTTTCACTTCGTTCTCATCGCCTACTTTTCGAAATGTACCATCTTGTAAAAAGCGTAATAGTTTGGTTTGTAATTGCGTAGACATTTCGCCCACTTCATCCAAAAATACCGTACCACCATCCGCTTGTTCAAGCACACCACGTTTTGGTGCAGCATTTTCTTCGTAACCTGCATAGCCAAATAATTCAGATTCTGCTACATCATCAGGTAATGAAGCACATGACAATGCAATGAACGGCTTGACTGAACGATTTGACGCATAATGGCATGCACGCGCAAGCAGCTCTTTACCAGTACCTGTTTCACCGGTAATTAAAATAGGCGCTTCCAATTGTGCCATTTTACGTGCTTCACGCACAACTCGTCGCATTGCGGTACTAAAATTATGAATGGTTGCAAAACTCTCTTGCCCATAACGACGAAATGCGCTGACTTGCTGTCCCAACCGACTCTGTGATTTGATGTTGATTACAGCGCCCGCCAATACATCGCCTTCAGCACCTTGCGGCACTGCTATTGGTAAAATGTCAGCAATAAAATCTTCACCTGCAACTTCAACACGTGTTGTTTGGCCTAAAACTTCTTTCCCTTCCAGCCAGCGTGTAAAATTAAAGCCTTTTAATAGATTATTAATATTCGAGCCGAGAATCTCTTTTTCACTCAGCTGTAAGTCTTTACATGCGGCATCATTGCATAACCTAACCCAGCCTTTAGCATCAATAGATATAACGCCATCAGGTAACGCACGCAATAAAGTATTAAGTTCGTTATGCTCACGTTCAGAAGGTAAAAAAGCAGTAGTTCGAACATCTTTAACACCATCAATCAATCGTATTGATGGCATAATTTTTTGGAACTGTTCAAACTCAATCGGGGGGAAGCTGACGTACATACGACAGTTCACTGAATCAACTTCAATACCTTTCAAATCAACTTGATAATTGACCAAAATATTAAGTATTTCTTGAGCAATACCGATGCGGTCTGCACAATGAATATCTAAACGCATTATATCCTCAAAAAAAGAGACATTTATATATCACGGATAATACGCGAACTCCTCTAGAGAGGATAGTCAATTGTAAAGATATTTGGACAAGGCTGAAATAAATAATCTAAACATGGCCGTTATTGAATAATAAATACTATAATTTAGGATTGAACAAATTAAAAAATATCAAATGTTTGGCTGGTTGCTAATACAACTATACATTCCGTATAATGAAAACGTGCTAGACAATGTAACTAGAGTGATAATGAGGTCAGTTTGAAATTAAATATATCCAAATATCTTGTGCTACTGTTAACGATCAATATCGCTGGCTGTAAAGTCGAAGATCCTTACGACGCAGGAGAAACACAAGCTCAACAAACTGAAAGTCAAAAAAGAGCCGAGCATTTAAAGCAAACATTTACAGGCTCAATGACTGTTAAGAATGAGCAAGGGCAAATTTTAAGTGATATTACAGTGAGCTTTGCTAGCCAGAATTATCAAACTGACGCTAATGGACAATTCACTTACAACGAAATTGCTTTTGGTAACCACCGACTAGTAGTAAGCGACTCAGGGTATTTCCCACTCGCTGCAACAATCACAGTTACAAAAAACGGTAACAACCAAGACATTACCTTAAGTAGCAAGAGTAGTAATACTGTTAGCTTACTGTTTGCTGGTGACACTATGTTTGGGCGTCGTTTCCTCGATCCATCACTTGCAACTATGACAGCTAACATTCCCGATATTGAGGGTGCCCTTATCCGTCCAGCGACAGCTGCTGAAAATGCACAGTCTCTAACACAGTTTGTGGGCTCTTTTTTCCAAGCTGCCGACTTCACATCTGTTAATTTAGAGTCACCAGTGACAGCATCACCTGAAACACCTCATCCAACAAAAGAATTTAGCTTCTTTTCTCTTCCTGAGACCCTTGCAGGAATAAAATCAATCGGCGTAGATTATGTCGCATTAGGGAATAACCATGTCTATGACTTTTTAGATGATGGCCTTAACGATACGCTAACTGAAGTCGCTAATGCAGGGATTGCCAACAGTGGCGCGGGTAACGATATACAAAGTGCCTATCAACCTGAGTATATGGATGTAGGCACCGTTAAACTGGGGCTTTTTTCAGCGACATCGATCACAGGTAAAGAACATGCTATTACCTACGTTACTGACAAAACCAAAGGCGGTGCAGCCGATTTAACAGAATCAGAATTGGTTGAAATGTACCTTGATGAAGCTGCTAATAATAGCGATTATGTAATAGCCCAAATGCACGGGGGCGATGAATATAGCTATGAACCAAGCAACTATATAAAAAGTCGATTTAACTTATTGTCAAAGCAAAAAACTAATTTGATTATTGCTCATCACCCGCATATCGCCCAAGGATTTTCTGTGTTCAATGGTGTCCCCGCCATTCTTGGTCTTGGTAACTTTGTCTTTGACCAAGATAGGTTAGATACCTTATTAGGTGTGGCTGTATTAGTACATGTTAACAAAGATTCATCGCCAATGACTGAGCGTGCATATGCATACCCTATTTATGTGGAGGGGTATCAACCTAAATTCATTAATGGCTTTTTAAGCGATTATTTATTACGCCGCTTAGCCGAATTTTCAGACGATAACATCACACTTATCCCAAGAGATGGCTATGCAGACGTATACTTTGCAAAAAACCAGGCCAGTAGCTCTTCACATACTAAAACAGTCACAATAGCAGCAAATCAATCAATTATTGACCTACGTGATTATGCCCCATCCAGCAAATCATTCTTAACTAAGATTGAACTTATATCTGGTGCAGCCCCTTCAAATATTAGATTTGGTCGCGATGTTATGGTTTTCGGGGATTTTGAAGATTGGGACAATGACGATGAGCAATTGGAAGTTGCACGCTGGGATCATACTGGTGATAGTGTGACACCTTGTATTAGCCAAGCAAGAAATGGCCAGCAAGGCTTGTGTTCATCACGCACTCAGTTTGACAATACACCTTCTATTATTCCTTTTCGCCAAACAATCCGTGCAATGGAGTTACCAAATCTAGAAAATGAAATGAGCGTGTTTAAGGATTTTAGTTTATTTGGTTATAGCAAAGCAGATAATGCAGGCAAGCTCGATGCTAAGTTAGTAATTACAACAGCTGAAGATGGTCTAGAGTTTTCAACACAATATATAAGCATTCAGCCAGCGGGTAGCCACACTTGGCAAGCGTTTAATTATGATTTTACACTCCCATCGGATGATTTAACATTAGGACCAGAAAAGTTACCTGCAAGAGGAATAAAAGTCACTTTTAACCACTACCCTCCTGAAAAAGATGAAGCTAATCTAGCGCTTGATGATGTTACCATGATTTCTTGGCAAACCAAGCTTGAGTTAACAGAGGGGGTTTGGCAAACTGATAGGATGCATGGTTTTGATTTTATAAACTTAAATTCAAATGCCCCACTCACTTTTAAGCTCACTTTCAGTACGCTTGACTAATTTTACTACCCTAGGATTTATAGTGGCTTTTAAACAACAATTTTTTCTATTAAAGAACCAACGAACATTCTGGCTAATTTTAAGTTTATTTATTATTGTAATAGTAGCAAATACATTATCATTGTTTCATTCAGCCAATGCTTTTTTTTACAGTAACTTAGCACAGCTAACGCACAGCCAAAAAAGTAATGTCGTTATTATAGAAAGTGAGCATTTGAGCCGTGATCATAATGTTTTAGTTGAGCAACTATTAACATATAATCCAAAAGCTGTTGTTGTACTCGCAAATGAGCAGTTAAGCTACTTTAAGTCTGAAGGACAAGGACCTGAACAAAAGGTATTTTATCCTCACCCTAATAACGCATATTGTCTGCCAGCTATTTCTGATTGGTCAGGCTATAACGTTGAATTAGTAGCTATGTCTAAAAGTTTATGCAAACCTGTGTGGCCAGCATTATTTAGTGATCTTGATTTAGACAATAATTTACTAATAAATTTTTCGTTATCTCCTTCGGCTTTACCTAAGTTTACAGCAACACGCTTGATGACTATGGATATAATGGCAAGCCAGTTAGAAGAGAAGGTTGTGATTATTGGCCAAAAAAATGTGGGATTAGGGGTAACGCTTAATGCGCCAAAACTACAACACTCATCTAATTATTTATTACTAACAGCTTATATTGCAGATACGCTAAATAAGAACAATGCTGTGGTCATGCTTTCGAAACTACAAAGTACATTTTTGTTACTAGCCATTGCGTTTTTACTTTTATTTGCATTTCAAAAGCTCTCAATAAATTACAGCATATTTTTAGTTTTAACCCTTATAGCTAGTTGGTTTACTCTTGGCTATTTCACATTGATTCTACAACAACTATTTTTACCTGTTGGTCAAATGAGCATCCTTACTCTGTTTTCTCTACTGTGGGTGATTTTGGTCAGGAAACTAAACGAAGATAGTCAATTAATCAGCCTGATAGGTAATATTCAGCAAAAGATGGCTGGGCGTTATCTGCCAAAATCATTTACCTTACAAAGTAGCCCATGGGATGCCATTATCCGCTTGGTCAATCAACAACTCGCATTAAACAAATCTATATTTCTGGCCCGCAAAGAAGGTGACCATAGACTAAGCGAAATTAGAGCGGTGAACTGTCAGTTAAGCGATATTAAAGAAATGCGCCGAGACTATAAGCGAGAGCCCTACTCTGAAGCCTTAAAAGCATTTGGCGTAATCCCTATCGACAGACCTTTTTTTGAAAACATTGAAGACGGTGAAGTCCAATATATTGTGCCATTAATTTATGCTGGTGATGTACGTGGTTTTTGGGCTATGACTGTAACCCCAGATGAAAATTTTAATCAGCAAGCATTTGAAAAAAATGTAAATGCGTTCGCAGCTCAAATTGGCGAGTTACTATTTCATTATCGTATTTTTGAATCGCAAACAGATGCAAATAATAGCGCGCTTTCTCAGTTATTAACTTTGCGCCTTAAAGAACCTTTAAGCCAACAAGTAAAAGTATCAATTGCCGAGATGGAGCAAAAGCTAACGACTTTAGAACATGTTTTCAACAATATACGCTCAGCGACGGTATTGTTTAACTTGTTTGGCCAAGTAGTACAAATCAACCAATCATTAGAAAAACTAGCAACAAAACATCAGTTTTCAATATTTGAAATGACCGCTCTGGATTTATTATGTTTAGTGACAGATCTTGACCTTGAAGCTGCTAAAGGAAAACTGCGTTTTATTACATTACAAAAAGGTGACATCTATCTCGAGGCACACATTGATAATAAAACGTATATTTTAAATGTTAGAGCAATGGATTCAGCCAATGTGCAAAGTGCATCTGGGGAACCTTTTCAAGTGTCTGGCATTTTGTTTGAATTTATCGATCTTGCCTTTTTCATAGAAAAAATGCCCAACAGTAAACAATTATGTGACTCGATAAATGAACAACAAAAGTGTTATATGCAAAGTTTAGCGGAGCAAACTAACTAGTGGGCGATTTTATTTTACAGCTCTTTCCTGCTGGTGGCGGACTTGGTCAGTCAGTAATTACCACTGTTTGGATTGGTATTACTGTTGTTTGTTTTCTAAATTTACGATTTGGCTTTCCCTTAACGGGCTTAGTAGTACCAGGTTATTTAGTTCCATTACTGATCGTCAGCCCCACCTCTGCAGCCGTAATTTTAATTGAAGCCATCGTTGTATATGGCATTATGCTATTTTTTGCTAAATACATCATGGAACGCTTTGGCTATGCTGAAATGTTCGGTCGAGATCGATTTTTTGCCATCATACTCATAAGTATTCTTGTACGTGTTGTCATGGATACGTTATTTTGGCCACTTATCGCAGGTGTATTGAGCGGCTGGGATATTACCTTTGATTACTCTTCACAGCTCTATTCCCTTGGTTTAGTTATTATTGCGCTAACAGCGAATGTAATGTGGAATGGCGGCTTTAAATATGGCATGAAGGTCACTATTGTCCAACTTGTAATTACCTTCTTATTGGTGCGTTTTGCATTAATGCCAATGACTAACTTTAGTATTGCCAACTTGGCGATTATGTATGAGGCCGTAGCGGCGTCAATTATAGCAGCGCCTAAAGCCTATATCATATTGGTCATTACAGCCTTTATCGCCTCTCGCGCCAATATTAAATATGGCTGGGAATTCAATGGCATAATGCTTCCTGCATTACTTGCATTGCAATTAATGCAGCCAACAAAATTACTCACCTCATTTGCTGAAACCGCCATTATTTTGATTATTGGCGCATCTCTATTGAATTTTACTCGCTTGCGTAATGCCAATATAGAAGGTGCTCGTTTACTGTTGTTTTTCTTCAATATTGGATTTATTTATAAACTACTTCTAAATTATTTCTTAGTTCATTATTACCCCGAAGTAAAAGTAACAGATGCGTTTGCCTTTGGTTATATGCTCTCAACCTTATTAGCGCTTAAAATATATCAAAAGAGCGCCTTAGGATTAGTGATCCGCGCAACTTTTCAAACCTCTATAATAGGGGGAGCACTTGCAATTGTGATTGGGTTCATCATCATGTTTGTCCCTTCATTATTTGTAGATACAGGTATTAAAGAACTTTCTGCAAATCAAAAGATAAGCACTTTAAACCAACAAATTAGTGAATATAAGAGCTACTTATACACAGAAAATAAGGGGCCAATCGAAATAAGTAGCTATCAAGCAAGTCAAAATAAAACCAAGTTTAAACAAGCTATTTATGAAATAAATAAAGCACCAGACTCATCTGAAAACTTAGCTAAAGTAGAGCAAATGCTCGCTAAGCTAGATTTTCAACTGCAGTTTGATGAAAAGTATATATATATCCGCGATGCCCGAAAAACATCACAAAGAGGTTTATTCGTCATCTCCCGACAGCCAAAATCTGGCTTTATTGTGACGGTCCCCTTCCCGACATCTGAAAGCTTAGCAAGTGATTCTGCTGGCCTTATTTTTTCTCATTTCAGCAGTAGCGCATTAGTCTTTGGTACAAGTTCAACACCTAGTGCTGAACTTTCACATAACAATGAGCAAAGCCCCTACTATCTTGCCTTTATTGAGGCTATGGATATAGAACAACTGTTTCAAGTGCGAGAAGTAAATGCAAGAACAAGCCGCCTGTTAGCAAAAACAACCATAGGTGCAACAAGCCAATATTGGATTTACAACCAACTGCCAAGTTCTTTAAGTCAGCGCTTAATTCAACAACTACTAGGGTACGAGGAAACATTCTTTGGACAAGCAACAAGCACTTCGTTGCCTCAAAATGGCTTTGACGGTCAATTGTTTGAAGCCTTTCTTAACAGTGATAATTACACAACATTATTGTCTAATATTTCTCGCGATAATGAGCTCGATGCAGAAAATGCAATTAACTACTCGGAGCAATCTCTCACTGACGTTGTTGATTTTAATTCACACTATATTACAGCTAAAGGTAGTGGCGACTATCTCCCTCTGTCGGTTAACCAAGCTGCACTTTGGGAGTTTGAAATTCTTCGTCCTTTGTACCGTATTAAAGTAGATTTAGCGGGTCAAAATATTGATGAAGACACCATTAACCAACTAAACCAAATTAATGCCACGACTAGGTTGCTAGGTTATGAGCTTACACTTCTTACCAATCAGCAAGGGCGTTTTTTAGTCATCGCACCGCAGCCGAACAGCCCCGCGACTAAACATGGTCAAGGGTTTTACATATTAAACCTAAACAATAGCGAGCAATTAAATATTGCAGTCCCGCGACCTATTTTTGAAAGTAATACACTGAAATTTGCGGCGCAATTATTTGCCAACAGTAAAGCCGAACATCTACTAATAGCCGGTGCGCACCCTTACGCTCATCCAAAAGCAAATGTTTTAGCGCCAAATAATGTTGATTCATTATTTAATGTAGTGCATCAGAGTTATTTACGATTTGCTGCTAATGACGTTATATTGAATTTACAGTTAAGAAGTCACAGCGCACCATCTTGGATAAGACCAACTGCGTTGGCCTTTCAATTTACACATTCAAATGGGACTCATCAAAATCTACTTAATACGCTTGATACTAATTTAAAAAATCTTGCTGTAAGCTATCAAGTAGTACATGGTCAAACTGTTACTCGAGGTTTAGAGCTCGGCACTTCGCCACAATCAGGGTATCAGCTATTTGCTCCAAATAGTGAGCTTGCAACCCTATGGTTAGCTTCTGACTTTAAGCAACAATTTTCTGTGAATCAACAAAGTTTAGTCCAGCGTTTATTAGCTATTTCTAACGAGCCAACAGTAAAAGTGATGAACATAACAACACTATCACCCACTGATTGGAAAACGTTAACACCTCAGTTAAAAAATGATTTCACTCATACTATCCAGCGTTATTCCAGCTCACAAAACTTAACGGTGTTAGCACAAATGTGTGCTCAATTAACAAGCTGCCAACTTCAAACGATTGAGTTTGAAGGGCGTAAAGAATACGCATTAGCAATTAAACAACAAGGTAAGTTATTGGCCATCTTCAACCCAGTTACAAATAGATTAACTGACCAAAAACGTTTTAACACTATGATGAGTGAGGGTGCGTATGCAATATATTAAGCAACTCTTAAAATTACTTATCTTGCTTCCTCTTTTAGTTGGTATTGGGTTTTCTGGATTTAGTTTATATATTTGGTTAGGCTCAGCAGAGCCAACAAGTATTCGCTCTGAAGATGAAACTCGTTCGAATGTGCAATGGTTAAGTAGCGATAAAGCGCTTGTTTTTTCTTTTTCACCATCAAGAACACATTCGATTAGAGTCTTATCAAATGCTATTTTTGCACAACAGTTAAGCCTTGATAAACCAGTAAATTACGCAATTGAATATGCGTTTATTGATCAACAAAAGCAGGTTATCAGTTCACATATTTATCATCATGCATCAAAGCTCACTCCGTTAGAAAATGAGTTTCAAGTAAAACAAATAATTGAAGATCGCCAAGCCCTTACCGTTGCATCAGGACAGTCATTTTACATTAGCCCTGAGCAGCTTAAAAATGTTGCAGCCATTTCCCTAAAGCTTATCCCTGAAGATACTCAGGTGATGGGAGTGGTTGTTCGAGTACATGCTAAAACACTTAATGACAATCAAGATAAGAACAGTACGTGGCTTAAATTACCTTTAGAACGAAGAGAGCGCGCCACAGAATATCACAGCATTGGTGCCAATGCGTTATCCATGAAAGAGATATCAAATGCCGTTACTTACTCATGGCTTAAGCTTGCCCCACAAGGGATACCTAGCATTGATTTCAAGTCAGATATTTTATACGAAACATTACCGTACAATGTTGTAACTTATGATTTCTCGAGCCAGCAATTAAATTTAGGTGACTATTATACCGACGCATCTTTGTGTGCGAGTATTACCTTAGGTGAACCTGATACCCTGCATTTCACAAAAAGTGCAGCCATTACTCCTATCCTAACGTGGTACGACTTAAATCAGTATTTACCACCAAAACGAGTGGTTGTTGAACAAGATGCTAATAAACCACTCTCTTTTACAACTGAACCACTGGCTGCTGGTCTAGTTACTATTTGTAGCCAAGAACCGCTATTAACTACTTGGTCACTTGTCTCTCAACAAGAGTTGACGACAGCACAAGATAGCTATTATTTGATAAGCGAACCAATGAGCGCACGCTACGATGTTGAACCTAACAGCGATCTAGCAATTGAATTAAGATCTGCAACACGCAACGCAGTTACAGTTTCTGTGCTTGATCAGTCGAACCAAGTTATTGATGACTTCGAAGTGTACTATGATGGTGGAATATCTGCATTCGATCGAGTAATTTTAGACAGCACACAACGCCAGCAAGTAGCACAAGCTAAAACCTTTTACTTACGTGTTGGGAAAAATGCTGCAGCTATCAAAATAAACTCAAAGCATGACGCATTAGTGAGAATAAAATCTCGTAATAGCCTGTTTAACTATCAACGTACGGTATGTCATTTGAATTGTTTTGAAGATGAGACGTTTCATAACATAGCGGCTTGGTATGAACAACAAGCAAGTAATCACTATATATTTAGTGAAAAAGAGATGCTGGTAAATATTCGTGTGTTTGCAGCTCCACCTGAAATAGAACAAAAAGACACCTTTTATCAATCTAGTGATCTTTCAAAACAACTTAGTTTATCAAATGTTGCTCTTGTATATAGTCCTGATAAATACTTTTTGGAGCCAACAGAGCCATCTCAATTTCACTTTGCAAAAATGAATAACAAACAACTGATTCAAAAATCAACCAATATAAAAAGTACAACACCGGCAAGTATTATTTATCAACTAAACAAAAATACAGCGAAAGAAATTGATTTAAAAGACACAGATTTTGAGCAATTAGCACGCGTTGAAGACAGCTCAAAAACCATTTATCAAAACTGGCAAGGCGAGCGTCCTTGGATAAAACAAAGGTTATATAAATTAACTGCCAATAAAGCGGTTACTTTAAACTACCCCACATTACGCCCGAAAAGTGTTGTGGTTAAAATTTATAGTAACAAAGAAAATGACGATGTCGTTTTGAATTTATCACAGCACGCAAAATATTTTAGTGGTCTAAAAGAAGAATATAGCATTGCTAAAAAGCGCTACAGATTACTACCAAGTAGCTTAAGTGAGGCCTTTTTAATACACCCAAAAGATAGCCGTCTATATTCATACCCAGCCATTACAAATCAAATTACGGCGGATATACAAGCAATACACAGCATTCGAGTCACTACAGATAAAGATGTTTGGGTTGCTGTCTTAGAAGAATACTCTAAGGAAGAAGTAAAAGTCAGGTGGTGGAATGATGACTCTTTATAATACCCTATTCCCATTCGTCACACTTCTGGCTATGAGCTTTTCAACATACGCCAAAGAAGCTGATAATTATGCTAGTTTAAAAAAACAACTTAGTACTTGGTTAGCAAATTCGAATGTAGTTTATGCTGATTTTACTATCACTCAGCCCGTTACTATCACTACTAATGATAAACTGGCGGCAGGAGGGGAAGTAAAATTCAAAGCATCTGGCAAGCAATGTGTTGCCTATGCTCCGCACCGTTTTTATGATATCCATACTTATCGTATTGCACTGGCACTTTTTGAACACTGCCAAGTTTTTTTAGCAAATACAGTTCACAGGAACACACTTAATTTGAAAGGTCAGAAAACAGATTTGGGGAAGTATCGCTACAGTACAACAAATGCATTTCTTGATGTTTATAGCCAAACAGTAGACACATTTACTATTTACCAAATTCATGGTTTTGATGCCGCCAAACGACGCACTAAAGAAGCTCTCAATGCTGATGTGATAATCAGTAGAGGAAATAAGTACCCTAACGATAAAATTAAACAAATGAGCCAATGCTTAGTACAAAAGCTGCACTTGAATAGCGTTATTTATCCTATTGAAGTGAAAGAGTTAGGGGGCACTAAAAACATATTAAATACTGTAGCGCCACGCAACAGTCATTTTTTTCATATTGAGCTAAGCAATACATTGCGCGCTCGCCTTATAAAACAGCCAACTTTAATGAGTCAATTTAACACATGCATTACGCTATAGTTGCTTTAATCTCTAGTTTGTTATTGATGGTTAGCTCATTAAGCTTAGCCAGCAATGATAATATTTTAAAATCCCCATATTGGTTGAACGTTCAGCCTAAGTTATTGCTCGCTCAACAACAGCAGAATATGTATTTCGAGGCCAAACAGAGCCATTATTTATGGCTTGAAAAAGGTCAATGGCTCGAACTTGAAAATGATACATTTAGCTCATTTATTTATAGTTCTGGCACAAGTCAAATAGCACAGCAAAGACTTAACCAACGACGCGATTTTATTTGTGAACAAGATAAATGTCAGTTACCAAGCACCTCGTATAATCGCGTAATAAAAATATCAAATCACCTTGATGACGCTGAATACCTGTCAGTTATGGTCGGTGAAAAAAATAGACATAAAGATAGCTTTCGTCGTGCAATAAAACTGCCAAGGCAAGCAACTCGTTTGCGTTACGGCCAAAATATCGAACACTATTACCATTTTAAAGCCGGGGATACCGTAAAGCTGTTTTTTCAAAACGCAAAAAAACTAAAAATAACTGTTCGAAAAGACCTATTAAATAAAGATATTAACGGTAAAGTATATGCTTATATTAATGACCAGCCAGCTGCTATCGTCGGCGTTTTAGCTAGTCGTGCAAGTGAGTTTCACAAGCCACACATTGGGTTAGCTAACACTGAATACCTCGCAGTGGGTAAAGGTGAATATTTAACACTAAAAAGCGAAACTGACGCATATATTAAACTTGAGCAGAACCATCGCGCTATATACGACGACCTTGCTATGGATAAACAACAAGAGGCGTTATTTCAACCATACTGGGTTAATAATCTAAACAATACGCTAACACAAATTTATCAGCAGCGTGATCTATCACTTCTCGACCCGCAAGTTTATCGCCATAGTGACTTATTGGCTCAACGTCGTTATCTAGATCTACTCAAAACAATCAGTACATCTGACTACCTACTCCCACTATCAAATGAAAGTGATAGTTTCACAAGTTACTTTAAACACTTTGATAGTCTAAGCGGCGTACGCTTAGTTGACGATATTGGCTACCCAATTTTAACCGAAGAGTATGCACAAGTTCATCAACTGGCACATCAAAAACACTTTTTCTCTCTCGATGCAAAACAACGAGTGAAGCAAACTATTACTTTCCATGCAAGAAGTGAAGTTGATACTCAACTGTTAGTGAAAAGTGGTAACCAACAATGGCAGTTAAATTTATTAAAAAGTGAGAACTTTGCAACTTTTGAATTAAATATACCACTGACAGCATCTGGCATCAGTATTCAAAATTTGCAGCAGCAAAGACACCCTATTGAGTATGTGTTACAAAGTGATAGATTGTTAGATTTACCAAATAACGAACTACTGTATGCACAGCCTGGTCTGCTAACAACAAAAAGTAAGATTATAGACTCTTTAATAAAGCAGCAGCTAACGCAAGCAGGAGACGAGTTTTTATCAACACTAGTCCCTTATAACCCTGTACTTGAGCCTAATAGCTTTACATCATTTGATTCGATGCATTGGCAGCACCAGCTTGGAGAAGCGCAGTATTTAGCCAAAACAGATCCACTGCAAGCACTGCTAGTTACTAAAAAATTAGTCTCAGTCCCTAGCGTTGAAATTGCAATTAAAGCATGGCAATTACGCATTGCTATATTGATCAAGCAAGGTAGAGCCATTTTAGCTAAAAGTTACCTTGAGGGCCTATTTAAAAGCAGTGATAAACCAGCATTAAAACACTATGCCGGTGGCGAACTCCTTAAACAATACCAAGCGTTAGGGCAAGATTATAAACTACAAGGTTTATGCGCTAATGCACTCACTGAACTACCTGCATGTCGTAACATAACCATTGATTTAGCTATCAAGCAGCAAAAGAACTTATTTGCATTATGGCTCAGCCATGACTTAACGGCCGATGATGAATTAAACAGTAGCTTTAAACGTCTTAACTGGCGTGATTACAATAACACGCAAACACAGCAACAACTTATTTATGGCGTTGAGCATAGTGGACAGCAAACATTAACGAGTTCTGCTGCTATATTTCAAGCTTTTACGGTTACCCGCACGCAAGGAATAACATTTAAAGCTGTAAATCAGCCAATGACAATTGCATTGCGAGCTCGAAGTGAAAGTGTTCAAAATGGGCAATATAAAATGAGCTGGTTATACACCAGTCAGGGTAAGCAGCAGTCTTTATTGCCTATATTTTCTGACGTTAGTTCTACCACCGCCTTAAAAAACAGCGGTGAATTATTATCTATCGCCTCAGAAAGTTTACTCACTCTAAAGGTTGGTGAATCGATCAGGTTAACCAGTGATCACCCTACGTTTGTCACTTACAAAGTAATTCCTGCGCCGTTAGTAACTAGCTTTAACTATCAAAACATGGCAACCCCTCACTATTGGCAGACACCATTTATGTCATTGCTGTATGACTCTAGTGTGGATTTAAAGAGCCTTTTAAATAATACGTTATTCAAATTAGCTGAAAAAACATTAAGCATAAACGAGTTCACACAAGTGCTCGCCAAAGTACATGCTTTGAGTTTGCCTGTCGAACTGGAGTCTTTATATTCACGAGTACAAAGCTACGGTGAGTGGGAAGCCGTTCCTGAATATGAGGATTTTGCAGGTACGCAACTAATCGCTGTAGACTCATTAAGTCAAGCAAGTTATAGCGACCAGCTTGCTCGTGCAAGTAGTCAAGAAGGATTTAATAACGGCTTAGTGCTGCGTCCTTTACATAGTATGTATATAGATTTAAGCCAGACACGCTCGCAACAACTTAGACTAAACTTTAACTTTTCGTCGGCAGAGTTATCTCAAGGTAATATTGCTAACGTGGCGCTAAACTTAGGTGATTCAGAAAAAACATGGTCTGTGCAACCCGATAAAATCACTTCTTTTGGCTTTAATAAATCAGAGTTAAATGACAGTGTGATCTCATTACGCTGGCTCAACCCTTACCTTTCACAAATTATGACAGTAAATGCACAAGAGTACCGTGATAATACATGGCAGGATCTCCCGCTTGCAAACAACCTGTTGTTTTATACCGTATTGCCTGATGCACATTTGATAGCGAAATTACCTGCAGATAGGCTAGTTAAGCTTGAGCAAATGCAGTTAAACATTGGTGAGGAACAAGTTGCTCAGCGTACCGAGCGTACATTTTTCCATCCTGCTGGGAAAGTTGAAGTGAGTACTGATAAGCTCAAATACGTCCGTCTTTATACATGGCAGCTGAGTAAAAGCAATCATAAAATATCGAATTATAAAGCGCCGACAAAAGTTGAAAAACAGTCGATTGTTTATCAACTGCCTGAGTCTGAAAAATCGCTACAAACTGAAGTCGCACGTTTTTCTCCAGATGATCTTAGTTGGCAGGCTTTTATAAATTATGATCGCCGCGGTATATTTGAATCCAGTGAAGATATAGCAACGCAAAATAACATTGATGTTGGCGCGCGTTTTCGTTTAATCAGCGATGAGAATTGGTATCGTCTCGATCTAAGTTACTCAATAAGCGAAAGCGATAAAGATACCATAGCAGTTGATATGTATCACTCTTGGCAAGATCATGACAGCCCTTGGTACGTCGATAGCGCATTAAAAACGCGGTGGCAGCCATCAACACAAGGGGCTGATAGCCAATATAGTGTCAGTACCTCTGTACAGGTTGGTCAAATTTGGCGCATAGATGAAAGTCATCGTCATCAATGGCAAGTAAGCCCCTTTTATAACTATAGCAGTGCAAATATAGATGATTTATTACTTGATCCAACTCTAAGCTCTGATATTTATAGTTTCTATCGCGAAGATCACCCATACGGTTGGCGTGGTGAATATCAATACCGTTATCAGCCATGGGTTGACAGCTATTTTAACTTCTTAGCGGGTAGCACATCTAATTCTGATTGGACCAGCCTAGACAGCTTGCGCTTTGGGACATCGTGGACTCAATACTATCAAGGTCATATTTTTCAAGCAGGACTTACCAGTTATTATAAATTTGCTGATAAACACAGACCAAATAATACCTGGCAATACATCACGAGTCTTGGCTGGCGTAAACAGGTTCCACTTGGAAGCCTATCACAAGGTTGGGTTAAATTACGTTGGGATCAAGACTGGTTTAGAAATGACCATAATATCAGTTTAGAATTTTCTACGGGTAACCTTGATAGCACTGGTTTTGAGGTTTTCTCTCATGACGAAATTATTTTTGAGTCGCTGCAACTCAATCACTTTTTAGAGCAAAATTAATATGGCCACAGTTGAGAAACAGATGACCCACAGCGAACTTAAAAAGCACTTAGAACATTTATTATTTGCCGATATTGCTAACTTTTGGCTCGATCTGTATCGCCAAAAATACTTACAGTTAGTCGATGATTTAGCTGATTGGGAGTTGATCCAAAACATCCCAGAAAATGAAGATTTAGATGCATGGCTGCTGCGTCAAGCTATTGCCTTCTTGCGTCACCAAATTGAGAAAAAACAACAGAGCTTACAAAAGTTAGATGCCGGATACTCTCTCTTTATAGAACGATTAAGCCACGCTGAAATGAGTGCCGAACGCGAGTTTCATATCCTTGATTATGCAAAGCAACTCGGTGGAACACCAAAGCAATTAAGCTTAGATAAACTTGCTTTCTCACGTTGGTTTGATGAGGGAGCGGTTATTAATCGCTATCAAGATAAAGTTGCCGAAATTGAACAGACTTTAAAGTTTTTAATCGGCAAACTGGGGGATTTAAGTAATCGTTATTTAAGAGCATTTTCTAACAATATTGAAAAAGCATGGCAAACATTAGATTTAGAAAGCTTCTTTTTATTGTTATTGTCAAAAACTGACAATGAACATGTAAAGAATGCACTTTATCGCGCTCTGGCTAATCAAGTTCAGCTTATCCACACCTATAACGGCGCACCAGAACTTAGCGCAAGCCTCATTGAAACTTTAGTATTGGCACTAGAGAATAGCCACACACCTCATCTAGCACGATTAGATATTTTAGAAATTTTAATCCATCAACGCCCCACTTACCTACGCGTCTATATGGAACAGTTCATTAATGATGAAACTGAGGAATCGTTAACTTACGAGATCAAGTTATTCACCTTAGCTGCATTTGCCAAAATATTAACAAGCCAAATCAAATTAACACCAACATGTGAAAGTTTGCTTTTACAACTAGCTGAACATGAGTACCCTCGTGTACGGCAAAGTGTTATTGAGCAGTCATCTAGCTACGAATTATCATTTCAAGAAGAGTTATTAACTGCTCGATTAAAAGCTGAAAGCCTTGATTCAGTTCGCTTTACATTAGTAAAACAGCTTAGCCACCCTCGCTTATGCAATGATAATTTTGCATTTAATTTATGGAAGCAGTTATTAAATGCCAAAGAAAGTATAGCGATAAAACGTCTAACACTTGAATTAACTGCACGTATTATGCTTAACCAACAACTTGAAACGGCTGAACCTGATGCGGTATTCACTGTATTCATCGAATGTTTAAACGCGCAATTAACCGCAGAACCCAATATTGCTATTCGCCGTTATATTACGCGGACCAGAGAGCAACTTGTTGCCTTTCAACATCAAAATATTATGGCTGAATTAGATCAAACGTTACCGCTATCTGCAGTCTCAACACTCAAACATGAAGATATTGATGAAGAATTATTAGGGCGTTTATTAAGTCGTAAAGCCCAACAGAATGAAGCCTTTAACGTTAGTAGCCGTGGTCACTCATGGCACATTAATAATGGTTATAAATATGCGTTTCGTTTGTGGCGTTTTATGCACGAGTGGCGCAACCCAAGCTCAGATAAGCGCCAAAGCTTTAACCACAGTAAAGCACGTAAGCCATCTGCATTTATGCACATTCCAAGCTGTACCGTTGCTGAGATCAGTGCCACCGATGTACCAGGAGAACCATTATTTGATGCTGTAGAACACTCAGCTCGCCCTCACCTGCCACTTCCTGATTTTTTACTTTCGGTATTAAGCCAAGATAATTTAAAACAAGCAGCCAAAACATATACTCCAGATGGAATTTTGTGTGTCCAGCCGCCAAAGTCTTTATTTAAACGCATTAAAACTTATTTATGGTTATCTACACACTTTGATAGCTTAGATGCTCAGCGTAAAGGTAATGACATAGAGCAAGATAATTACTTAAGAGCTTTAGAAAAGCATGGCTTTGTTTTTGAATTTAAAGCATATGGTCAGCAGTTAGGCTGTCAATTTCAGGTTGAAGAAAACATAAGTAAACTCTATAAAAAGCTCAGTATATCGCCACTGCTTGTAAACATATGGCTAAACTTTAAAGAATACCTTTACTCAATTTATCAAAACAGTATTGGCCAACTCATATTCTTTGTTATCGGTTTTATGGTTTACTTTTGGGGCCGTCATATTCATGTAAGTCAGCGTATTCGATCTGATCGTAAAGCAATCCCGGTTAGTATTGGTGGCTGGGGAACCCGTGGTAAATCAGGAACTGAGCGCTTAAAAGCAGCACTTTTTAGTAGTTTAGCACTTAAAGTAATTACCAAAACAACCGGTTGTGAGGCTACATTAATTTACGCTCGTTCAAATGGAGAGCAATTTGAGGTGCCTTTATTTCGTCCATTTGATAAAGCGAGCATTTGGGAGCAAAGTGACGTCTTACATTTCGCAAAAAATGTCAAAGCTGACGTTTTTTTATGGGAATGCATGGGCTTAACACCACGCTATGTAAAAATTTTACGTCAATGGATGCAAGATAACTTTTCAACAATAACGAATGCATACCCTGATCACGAAGACATATTAGGGCCAACAGGCATTGATGTTGCAAAAGAGATGGCCAACTTTATAGCACCAAAAAGTCAGGTTTTCACAAGTGAACAAACAATGATGCCTGTATTAGAAAAAGACGCGATAAGTAAGCAAGCCAGTCTGATCCAAGTACATTGGGGTGATGGCTACCAGATAACCCCGGATATACGTGCTTTATATCCGTATGAAGAACACCCTGATAATATTGCTTTAGTATGTAAGATGGCCGAGCACATAGGTTTAGATAAAAACTTTGTGTTTAAAGAAACTGCGCAACGTATCATTCCTGATATTGGAGTTTTACAACATTTTTGCCCAGCTCCGTTTGAAAATTTTACAATGTCTTTTATCAATAGCATGTCTGCAAATGAACGCTTGGCAACATTAGAAAACTGGCGTCGCTTAGATTTATTTAGCTTAAGCCATGATCCAAGCAAACAAACCATAGCGCTAATAAATAATCGCAATGACCGTGTAGCTCGTTCAAAAGTTTTTGCACATATTCTCGCTGAAGATCTACCATTTGATAAAATGGTCGTTATAGGCACAAATGTTGATGGTTTTTATAGTTATTACCTACAAGCATTTGAAGAACGGATAATTAGAATCATCAACAATGATGATTTACAAGAATTTGAATCGTTATGTTCACAACTTCATTGTATTAAAGATGCAGAATCATTGGCGTTAGTTTTAAGCCACGCACTTAATTTTGATTGTTCGGCTTCAATGTTTATAAATATGAAACAGTTGCAGCAATTTGATGACTGGTTAACAGTTCAAGCACTAACGCTCAGCCCACAGCAGCGGTTGAATATACACGATGTATTCAATCACTATTTAAGCTATCAAAATATTTCGCCTTTATTAACCGACTTAAAAGCGAATCAAGCTGAATTACAAAAAATACTGATTACCCTTGTCAAAACTAAGTGTGTACTTGTAGATAACCCGCAAGTTACGCCTGATGAGCTAACGTTTAAACTTTCATCTTTAGCTAGGCCATATTGTCACCAAGTTGTTATTGGCATGCAAAATATCAAAGGAGCTGGTTTAGGCTACGTATATAGCTGGCAACAGTGGCAACGCATTCACGATAGTATAACGACCTTGCTAAACCCTGATAGCACAGCAGAGCAATTTAAAAAGACGCTGACTCGTTTATCTTTAATCACAAAGTTTAGCCAGTTAGAGCATGCTTATCTACACGATTCATTGAGCCGTATAAAGCAAATGCATCATGCACAAAATGAATACAGCCAAGCTGAGCTACTTCATATTAGTGAACGTTTAGAAAACTACTCGCATCGAGAATATGAAAATACGGAGTCTGTGCAAAAAAACCGGATTACTCGCTTTGCAACTCAAGTCGCAGAGTCATTCCTTGATGCTGGAGCCGCCGTGAAGCGTAAAAAAATTGCCAATCAGGTTTATAAAGATATTGCATCAAAACGTATTACGCTTGAAAAAGCGATTGAGGTACTTGGTAAGCTCAACCGCAATCAAAAGCCTGGATGGCTGTCATTTTCTAATAGCAGTAAAAAATAACCGCTATTTCATCACCTCTACTCATGTACAAACCTTTTAGTACTAGGGTTTGTATATGCTATTAAACTTACTTACTAGCAATGTAACTTGCTAAAAATAAAGAATAAAAAAATATTATTTTTTTATTCTTTATTTTATTTTTCTAACTCACTGTTTCAAAATGATTGTTGTACTGTTGCCTGTTTTTAATCTCCATAAACGCAATAATATTCATGCTCAGCATTTGACCAATGCCATAAAATATAGCACAATAGTATCATATTAAGTTAAACATCCTGTTAACATAATCAGATGTAATGATCTGGTAGGAGAAGAATTATGAAAAACTCAGTCTTTAAGCTTGCAGCTTTACCTTTATTACTTGCATCTAGTTTCACAATGGCTAGCACTAACTTAGTTGCTAATGGTTCATTTGAAGACACTGCTGCATTTTCTGGTTCATGGAGCCTATTAAATGAATTACCAGGATGGCAACGTTCGGCTAATGCAAATTTTGAAATTCAAACGTCTGCACTAAATATCGTAACAGCTCAAGACGGCTCTAAATACATCGAGCTTGATTCAACAGCTAACTACAGTGCATTTCAAACTCTTGCTACCGAAGAAGATCATAACTATGAAGTGAGCTTTTATTACTCAGCCCGTGTAAATGGTAATGAAACAACAAATAAAGCCGAAGTATATTGGGACGGTGAGTTACTAGATACGCTTAATGCTACAACCAAAGGCTGGACAAAATTTACTTACACTGTAAAAGCGAGTTCTACAGCAACTGAGTTAAAATTTGTTGGCGCAGGTGCATCCGATTCTGTTGGTGGATTTATTGATGATGTACAAGTAACAACATCATGTGCTTCTGGTTTATATGGCATCAATAACTTTGGCTCTAACGAAGATGGGTTTGTTTATCACTTTGATACACAAAATAATACCTACTCTACTGTTGCCGGTTTATCAAATACAGCATCAAACATTGCATCTCACAATGGCGTGTTGTACTTCATGGAACAGTTAGATAAGTCGACTAAAGAGTCTCAGGTTTTATCACTCAATCTTGCTGATAATACTCAAGCTTTAGTTACTGCAACTAATTCATACCCAATCTATCGTTCTGCAATGAATGCTGATGGCTTATCATTGCGTGCAACAAGTAAGACATACATGTACGATTTCGATATAGCGACGGGTGATAAAACAGTACTAGGCAAATTATCTTTCCCTGGTGACTCGTTTGCTGATGGTGATATTGCTTACTCTGCTGATAACAACATTCTATACGTACTAACAGGTAAAGCACTTTATACTGTTGACCAAGGTTCGTTAGCGTTATCTTTAGTCGGTGAACATGGTGTTGACCAAGCGTCAGGTATCGCAATCGCCGCTGATGGTAGTATTTATGTATCTGGTCGTGTTAAAGGTGAAAATGCTAAAATCTTTATGCTGAACCAAAATACAGCTGTAGCGACATTTGTAATGGATGGCCCTTCACACGTTAATGATTTGACATTTGTTGATAGCAACTACTGCAACTAATCGCTGAATCTACTTTAAAAGCCAGTCAATGACTGGCTTTTTTGTTTCTATAAAAATACAAGTAAATACTTGTCTATACAATTTAACTTTATACGCATGTTCTTCAACGTGTAACACTTCCCCTAGTAAACCATGGTATGTATACTGATCCGCGATTGCAGCTAGGATAAGGGTGTGACTCTTACCTCTGAGTAATAACTCAGTTAGCAAACCATTACCTTAGCTGCATTACAATAATATTCACGGCCACCCGTTCAAACAGTGCCTTAAGCACGGAACGATCAAAGCAAAAATAAGGCCGTTATAACAAACATTAAGTTAGGAATTAAATATGAGTTCATTACCTAAGGCAGGTGATTTTTTAGGGCATCCTAAGGGGTTATTCCTGTTGTTCGGCACAGAAATGTGGGAACGTTTTGGTTATTATGGCATGCGTGCCATTTTGGTTCTGTATCTAGTAGCAATTGTACAAGATGGTGGCTTTGGTTGGAGTAATGCAGACGCCTTAAGCCTATACGGTACATTTACAATGGCTGTTTATATTACGCCACTGTTTGGTGGTTGGTTAGCCGATAACGTGCTTGGACAACGTAAAGCTATCGTAATTGGTGGTTTATTGATGGCTGCAGGTCATTTTACCATGGGTATTCCTCATGATATGTTGGCAGGACAAGAAGAGAATATTTTCTATCTTGGCCTTGCCTTATTATGTTTGGGTAATGGTTTATTCAAACCAAATATCTCAACTATGGTTGGTGATTTATATCAAGAAGGCGATCAACGTCGTGATGGCGCGTTCACTATCTTCTATATGGGTATTAATATTGGTGGTGCACTTGGTCCATTAGTTGCGGGTTATGCGGCAGCGTCAATGGGTTGGCAATATGGCTTCATCGTAGCTGGTATTGGTATGCTTATCTCTGTAGCAATGCAAGTTATGCTAAGCAATAAATACTTAGGCAATATCGGTGTCGAGCCGGCAGTAAAAATTGCGCAAGCACAGTCAAACTCAAACACCAAAGAGCCTCTAACTAAAGTTGAAACTGACCGTATTAAAGTTATTTTCACTATGAGTGTATTTAGTATCATTTTCTGGATGGGTTTTGAGCAAGCCGGCGGCTTAATGAACTTATTTGCAAATGATTATACTGATCGTATGCTTTTTGATTTTGAAATTCCTGCATCATGGTTCCAATCATTAAACTCTATTTTCATTATCGTTTTTGCACCTATGGTTGCCATTATTTGGTTGAAACTTGATAAGCGTGAACCTGACTCGCCAATCAAATTCGCCATTGCTTTAATTTTCTTAGCACTTGGTTTTGTGACTATGATTTTAGCTTTATTAAGCCAAGGTGAAGGTGAACCATTACAAATCAGTATGATGTGGTTAGTGTTATTCTACTTATTCCATACGTTGGGTGAGTTATGTTTATCGCCAATTGGCTTATCAATGGTAAGTAAACTGGCACCACTGCGTTTAGCATCAATGCTAATGGGTATTTGGTTCTTATGTACCGCTGTTGCCAATAAGATTGCAGGCTTTGTTGGTTCATTCTTAGGTGAAGGCGAAGAAGCTCTCGATAATGCACTAGGTATTTTCATTGGTCTTGGCGCTACAGCGGTTATTTCAGCTGTGATCATGTACTTACTAAGCGATAAGTTAGTTAAGTGGATGCACGGTGCTGAAGGTCAACATGAACCGCATACACAAGAGCATATCTTAGCTGAAGAACTTGAAGTTGTAGCTGATAAGCAGTAATCGATACGTTATAAATTTAAAAACGGCACTTACATAAGTGCCGTTTTTACTTAAGGGCAATAAAATATGAATGATGTAAATAAATAAGTACACAACCGCATCGTTATTGCCATCCCAAATAGTGTTATATCTTAAATCCACCCTGCGCGTTCATTCTCTGTGAATCATTAATAAAACCATGTAAAATAACAACTTTAATAAATAACATGGCTTTTTTATAAGCTCAAAAACAAGGATTTATTACTTTTATAGATTATTGTGCTCTATACAGAATGCGTTTTAACCTACATTAACCTCCCCCGAAAAGGAACTGTATCTTTTATTTTACAATTGCTCGCAAAGCTAAATAAATAGCGGCTCTTCCCCTAATCGCATTTATGGTTAATCATCTGCTGTATTAAATACAACAAGACGCAGTGCTTATTGCGGGAGAATTAAAATGAGTGAAGTAAATAACCCTTTAGGTTTAGTTGGTATCGAGTTTACTGAATACGCAACACCTGATGCAGATTACATGGATAAAGTATTTACCGATTTTGGTTTTTCAAAATTAAAGACCTTTAAAGGTAAAGATATTGTTTATTACAACCAAAACGATATTAACTTTTTACTAAATAATGAGCGCGATGGTTTCTCAGCTGAGTTCGCTAAAAGCCATGGTCCAGCAATTTGCTCAATGGGTTGGCGTGTTGAGAATGCACAAAAAGCATTTGAAACAGCAGTAGAGCGCGGTGCAAAACCAGCGACTGATTCAACGCATAAAGATTTACCATACCCTGCTATTTACGGCATTGGCGACAGCTTAATTTACTTCATTGAACAATTTGGCGATAAAGGCTCTATTTATGAGCAAGACTTTGAAGATCTAAGTGAACAAAACATTGTTGATGACAAAGGCTTTATCCGCATCGACCATTTAACTAATAATGTTTACAAAGGCACTATGGAAACATGGGCTAACTTCTACAAAAACGTATTTGGTTTTACAGAAGTTCGCTACTTTGACATTAAAGGTCAAAAAACAGCCTTGATCTCGTATGCACTTAAATCACCATGTGGCACCTTCTCTATCCCTATTAATGAAGGTAAAGGCAGTGATAACAACCAAATTGATGAATACCTTGGTGAATACAACGGCCCAGGCGTTCAGCATTTAGCGTTTCTAACTGATGACTTAGTAAGCTCGCTTGATAAACTTGATAAATCAACAATCGCGACTTTAGATATTATCCCTGAGTACTACGACACTATTTTTGACCGTGTACCGTGGGTTGCTGAAGATAAAGAAAAAATTCGCCAGCACCAAATCCTTGTTGATAGCCAAAGTGAAAATTGTTATTTACTACAAATTTTCTCTAAGAACTTATTTGGCCCAATCTTCATTGAAATGATCCAACGTGTTGATGACGGTGGCTTTGGTGAAGGTAACTTCCAAGCGTTGTTTGAATCAATCGAGCGTGACCAAGAGCGTCGCGGCGTTTTATAAACACCGTTTTTAAAATTTAAAAAGCAGCGTATTTCGCTGCTTTTTGTCGTTTCATCTGTTTTATAAATGACAATCTGATTTTCACTGTTTAAATCGCGCTATTTGTCACCATATCCCTGTAAAGCGTGACTGACTAAACCAAAGGAAATGTAATGAGTTTAATTAACGAAACCCATGATATAAATTTAACTAGCTGGGTAGCCTCAGCAAATGTTGCAAACTGTGACTTCCCTATTCAAAACTTACCGTTTGCAGAAGTACGCCGTAAAAATTCAAGCGAAGCATTTCGTGGTGCGGTTGCCATTGGCGACCAAGTTATCGACCTTGCAAAAGTAAACCAGCTAGCAATATTCAGCGGTGACGCGCAAATAGCCGTTGCAGCAGCAAGTAATGCAACGTTAAATGAATTTATGGGTTTAGGTCAGCAATACTGGTCAGCACTTCGTTTAGCACTGTCTAAAGCGCTACGTGAAGGCTCAGCAGAACAAGCTACATTAAGTGAAGCACTGATCGCACAAGCTGATATAGAATTCGCATTACCATGTCGCATTGGTGATTACACAGATTTTTATACTTCAATTTACCATGCAACTGCGGTTGGTAGCTTGTTCCGCCCTGATAACCCATTATTACCGAACTACAAATGGGTACCAATTGGTTACCATGGTCGTTCATCGTCAATCGATGTTTCAGGTCAAACTTTTCATCGCCCTAACGGCCAAACTAAAGCGCCTGATGCTGAAGTACCGTCGTTTGGCCCATGTAAACGTCTTGATTACGAGCTAGAGCTAGGTATTTACCTAGGTAAAGGCAATGACTTAGGTGATGCTATCGCGATTGAAAATGCAGAAAACCACGTATTTGGCTTCTGCGTATTTAATGATTGGTCAGCACGTGATTTACAAGCATGGGAATACCAGCCTCTTGGGCCGTTTCTTGCTAAAAACTTCGCATCAACGGTATCTCCATGGATTGTGACAACGGAAGCACTGGCGCCTTACAGAACATCATGGACACGCGATGAGAACGATCCACAGCCACTTGATTACTTAGAATCAACCCATAACCGTGAGCTTGGTGCTTTTGATATTAAAATGGATGTATTGATTGAAACGCAAAAAATGCGTGATGAAGGCCATACTCCTGCTCAAGTATCAAAATCAAGCTTTAAACACTCATACTGGACTGTGGCGCAAATGGTCACTCATCACACAGTAAATGGTTGTAACTTTATGCCTGGCGATATGCTTGGATCAGGTACACAGTCTGGTCCTACCCATGAAGAAGCTGGTTCACTGCTTGAGTTATCTCGTGGCGGCAAAGAAAAAATAACACTCAGTAATGGCGAGCAACGCAGCTTTTTAGAAGATGGCGACAATGTTGTTATGCGTGGTTGGTGTGAAGCTGATGGCTTTGCACGCATTGGTTTTGGCTCAGTAGAAGGGACTATCCTTCCTGCTAAGTAATTAAATAGCCAATATTTTTAATATCAGGTTAATAAAAAAAACGCTCATTTGAGCGTTTTTTTACATTTTAATTATTATAAATTACAATTTTTTTCTGGCTTTTTCAGCTCAAATTGCTATCTTAAATCGGTTAATAGCCAGTATTTATAAGCCATGTCAGTATTTATTAAGTCTTTTTATCATCGAGTTTTCCCAGCGCGACAGCTGTTGATCCGCCAAAATGGTGAGGTCAAACATGTCATATTGGCTCCTTGGTTACAAATTTGTGTCGCCCTGTCTATTTTAATTGCTTTAACTTGGCTTGCTGCATCTACACTTCAAGTTTACTCACAAACAAATAAAATTTCTGATATCGAGCAAAATCAATTATCAAAGCAACAACAATGGCAGCAGCAGCAAAGCGCTCAACAAATACAACACACCAAACAATTAGAGCAGCTGCGTATTCTTGAGCAAAAACATGCTTTGCTGCAAAGCATGATTGAGTCACTCCCAGAATCCATCAGTAAGCAAAACGATAATGTCAGTGACTCACCAATAAGAAATAGTGAACAACAAAGTGATTTCCATGCACCTCTTATTGACGAAAGTGACGAAAAAAACACGTCAGTAAATAATTTAAACTCGTTGACTGTAGATCAACGTTTTGTAGCATTGACGAACAGCTATGAACGCAGTTTTTTGCAATTAGAGGTGCAAATAGAGCAACGGCAACAGCACATTCTTACAATGCTCAAAGGTGCAGGCTTAGATACCGCATTAGCCAAGCGCTTAAGTTATGCAACGCCTAAAGCAGCTCAAGGGGGGCCGTTGGATTTATTTGATGAGTCGAAAATTCCTATGCAGTTTTTAGCCATCGCAGATAAGTTACTTTCTCTCAATGCACTTGAGAATTTTTTAAACGAATTACCCCACGCCCTTCCCGCAGCCGACTATTATATCTCTAGTAGTTATGGGTTGCGTAAAGATCCTATGAATGGCCGACGTGCTTTTCACAAGGGTGTTGATTTAGCGGGTTGGCATAAAACTGAAATTTTCGCCCCTGCTGATGGTATTGTTTTACGTGCCGGGCGAAATGGTGGCTATGGCAATTTTATTGAGTTACAGCATAAAAATGGCTTTGTTACTCGTTTTGGTCACTTGCATAAAATTAAAGTAAAAAAAGGCCAAAGCATTACTAAAAATGATGTTATTGGTTTAATGGGTAGCACCGGTAGAAGTACGAGCACTCATTTACACTATGAAGTATTACTTAATGGCAAACATGTCAATCCTGTAAAAATCACAAAGGCGCTCTCTCGTGTTCGGTAAAAAAAAATCTCCTGTGGGTAATTCATCAAGCTCACATTTAAAAAGAACTAATAATACGCCGTCGATTATCTCTGAAGATGTACGGTTAACTGGTAGCTTAGTGAGCCAAGGTGAGGTCCAACTTGATGGTCGCATTGATGGTGATGTTCGTGTTAATCATCTTGTGATCGGTACTACGGGTACGGTTGAAGGAACTGTCACCGCTGAAAGCGTTATAGTCAAAGGTAAAATCTTTGGCTCACTTAACGCAAGTAAAGTCGTTATTGAAAGCTCTGCACAAGTTCATGGTGATGTCTACCAAGATACATTGAGCATTGATGCTGGTGCTATTATTGAAGGTAATTTAAAACAACGTCATGAAGCTGAAACGGTCGCATTAATTAATAATGATACTGAGTCAAAATCAGAACTGACCTCAGTTCTTAGCGAAGGCGATAACGACTTGTCGTTTTTTAATAAACAAGCCGCAGAAAAAGAATAAAACACGCTGTCTTTAAGTTATTTTTTCTCAGTTATGTACATTGTTATATCTGCGGTGAACACCAGTTCATTGCGGGTATTATAAAGCTTTACAGGTACTACTAAATCTTCTTTATCGTGCCATTGTCTTGGCATCGGTATTTCAGCAATCGCAGTCACATCGGTATCTACTTTCGCCAAGTATTTTACCGTCATGCCCTTTGGGATCCAACGATGTGTTTTGCTTGGGACGGTAGCATCAACCATAACACCAGCACACAATTCAGCCAAGTTACACTGCGCAATAGCGTGAATAGTCCCTATATGATTAAACACCTTACGACGTTTTTTAACAACCGCACTGCAATGCCCATCGCGTAATTCAAGTATGTAAGGTTTTATAGAACCAAAATACGGCGCTTTAAAACATACCGCTTTACTAAAAAGCCAGTTTCCGTATGGTAACTTTGTTACTCTTCGCCAGATTTTTAACACAGAACCACCACTCATAGCTCAATCTCTACCACTGTAAATAAAATCAAAACTAACACATCAGACCAGTTATTCAAGGTTTAATAAACTGTCATTCATTCGTTAGCAAAAAAATTATCTTTCACTGACTACGTATGTACCTATATCTCCGCTTTCTTTTTTTCAATTAAGTTCTTAGAATAGCAGCCATAAGGAGCATTCATGCCAACAACAGATCCGCGTCGCCATCTTCGTGTTATTTTAATACTCGCTTTACTGGTTGTATTTTGCCCATTAGCGATTGATATATACCTACCAGCCTTTCCAGACATTGCGCATGCACTGAGCATTGATGAGCAAAAAGTACAGTTAACTGTCGCGATTTTTATGTTAACGGTTGGTTTAGGCCAACTTATTGCAGGCCCACTTGCAGATAAATTTGGGCGTAAACCTATCGCACTCGCTGGCATTATTTTGTATGGTTTGTCATCTTTATTGGCGTATATGTCACCGAACTTTACTGTATTAATGTGTGCTCGTGCATTGCAAGGGTTTGGCGCATGTGCCACTTTTGTTGTAGCATTTGCGATTGTGCGTGACACGTATGGCAGTGCTAAAAGCGGTCAAATGATCACTTACCTCAACGGAATTGTGTGCTTTATCCCTGCCCTTGCTCCTATTTTAGGTGCTTGGTTAACCGTGCAGTTTGGTTGGCGGATGAACTTTTTATTTTTAGCCGGCTTTGCGTGCGTAGGTCTTCTATTGACGTTGCTATTTTTCAAAGAGACTCGCCCAAGTGATAGTCATTACCAGGGGCACATATTAGACATACGCCGATTTGTGCCAATTATTACCACACCTGTATTTTTCTTTAATAGCTTACTGTGCATGGTAGCAATGTCAGCTATTTTAGCATTTGTAACACTAGCGCCTGGCTGGATCATGACCGAACTTGGTGGCACAGTCGGTGATTTCACTTTTTGGTTTACGCTCAATGCGATTGTCAGTATTGTCGCCAGCTTTATTGCGCCGCTCTATATCAAGCGTCACAGCCAAAAAGCATTAAAGTTAGGGGTTAGCTTGCTAATTCTATCAGGCGTGCTGGTATTAGTGATGAGCGAGCTCAGAACGGCCTTTACTTTTATGTTACCAATTTTAATAGCTGCATTAGGCTTTGCGCTAAGTTTAGGGTCTGCTGCGGGTATGGCATTGTCACATTTTCCTAAGCAAGCAGGCACTGCATCAGCATTAATTGGTCTAATGCAAATGAGTGGCGCTGGGTTACTAGTGATGCTTACGCAAGTACTGCCATTTAATGCCCCTGAGTTTATTGCTTTTCATCTACTGTTGTTACTGCCATTGTGGGTAGTATTGCTCAGTAAAAAAGCACATATTTACCACCCTACTCAAACGGCGCAACCATAATGCTGGTTAACTATGAATTTTTGTTATCTTTCTTGGCAGCAAGTTTTTTAATCGCAGTAGCGCCAGGGCCATCAAATGCATTTTTAATGGCACAAACATTCGCAAATGGCCGCGCTGCAGGCTTGCAAAGTGCATTTGGGTTTGCCTTAGGTGGTGTTGCTCATACTCTATTTGCTGTTGCAGGGTTAACTGCCATTTTAAAAGCCTCTGAAACCGCATATGCAACGGTACAATATGCTGGTGCCGCCTACCTTTGCTACCTTGGTATTATGATGCTTAAAAGCACCTTCAGTAATGCAACTGAAAACAGTGATGATAAGCCCAAAGTCAGTAATAAGGCGCAAAACGTTATGTTTCAAGCTATGATGACCGAAGTGCTAAACCCTAAAGTGGCGCTCTTTTTTATTGCGTTTATACCTCAGTTTGTTGATACGAGTTTATCAACGTCGACTACTTTTCAATTAGCATTTTTTGGTTTGCTTTACCCTCTTTTTGCTTTTCCAATCGACTGCACATATATTTATTTTGGCGATAAGATAGCAAACTACTTTCGCGATCATCCGCAAAGTCAAATTTGGATTGACCGCATAACAGGCGTCGTATTTATTGCACTGGCAATTAATCTATTAATGTAATAAAAATAAGAGTCAACATGGAACAAAAACAACAAACACTCCCAGCTCGTAAAAATATTGCGCTCGTTGCCCACGATGGAAAAAAAGCAGCGCTGCAAGCATGGTGCAGCAAACACAAGGATGACTTAAGTAGGCATACTTTGTATGGTACTGGCACCACTGGTCACTTAATTGAGCGTAATACAGGGCTTGAGGTTATCAAGCTATTAAGTGGCCCGATGGGGGGCGATCAACAGCTTGGCGCTAAAATAGCTGAACATGAAATTCATATGTTGATTTTCTTTTGGGATCCGTTGGCCTCTCAGCCCCATGATCCAGATGTTAAAGCCTTGCTACGTCTAGCTGCGGTATGGAATATTCCGGTGGCGTGTAATGAAGTCAGTGCTGATATGATATTAAGCTCGTCGTTAATGCACAGCGAGCTTGAGCGTACCTTGCCAGATTACGAAAAATACCTCGCAACCCGACAAGTTAATTTATAAGTTAAACTATATACCCAAGCCACCTCAAGATACGAGTTTCAGTTGGAATTAAAAGCGATTTAGGCAAGGCATTGATTGCAAATAATGGCTGTTCCCTTGTTAAAATCAATAACGCAGTATAAATCGCTTTTAAACCAACCCGCAGGGCGTTTCACAGGCACTTACTCTCATCGTTGTTACTTCTTAAAAGGGACTGCCATTGTTGCAAAGTAACGCCTTGATATTAAACCCCTGTGAAACGCTGAATTCTGCATCTTGAGGTGGCTTGGGTATAAGCTAAGTCTGCCTACTTATAAATTATATTAGCCCACTTGGTTAAACCAGCGGTGACACTACCAAAGTGATCACCGTTCACCATTTTTATATCGCCTAAGTGTTGTTGCAAGGCCGCTTTAATTAAGGGTGATTGTGCGCTACCACCAGTCAAATAAATAACATCTGGTGGTACACCCGCATCGCTAATTGCTTGCTTTGCTAAGGTCACTATTTGGCTGATTGAATCATCAACCGCCAGCGCTAGCTCATTGGTGCTTATTAATTTAATTAACTGCGGCGATAAAAAGCCCAAATCACACTCAAATGTAGCTTGCGAAGACAATGCAATTTTAGCAGCCTCCCCTTGCTGAACAAGTTGGTGACCTTGCTTGTTCTGCTGTAGCGTAATTAAACGTTTGAATAAGTCAGGTTCACTTACATCACGCAGCTGCGTTAATAACTCGCGGGTATGTGATTGCGCATAAAACTGACTTTGCAAGTTCACATCATTAATTTTACACGCTTGCCAAAATGCCTGATTCGGTAAAGGTAAGCCTGACTTAAACGTAGTACCTAAACCTAGTAATGGCATAAGTGCGTGGTAGCTCAGTGCAATGTCTAAATCATTACCACCAACACGTTTACCTGTATGCGCTAAAAAGTCACTATCACGATCATTATTATTACGAAAGCTTGGGCCCATTTGCACAAACGAGCAATCACTGGTCCCCCCGCCAATATCAATAACCAAAACTTTTTGGTCTTCGGTTAGGTCACTTTCATAATCAATCCCAGCTGCCAGTGGTTCGTATAAAAAAGCCACGTCTTGAAAGCCTGCTCGTTTAGCTGCGCGCTCTAAAATACCAATGGCTTGCTTATTTGACTCTTCCCCGCCCACTGCTTGAAAGTTCACAGGGCGACCTATAACGGTGTGTGTTAGTTGTTTTTGTAACGACGCTTCAGCACGCTGTTTTATTTTTAAAATCATCGCAGTCGCAATGTCTTCAAAAAAGTTAATTTGCCCTTGCTTTAAACCTGTAGCCCCAAAAAATGATTTAGGAGATTTAACAAAATAACCTTCTTCTGGAAATTGTACATATTCACTAATGGCTTCACGACCGATAAATAAACTTTCATCGCCAGGGACAAGATCTAAATCTGATTTAATGCGAGGCATCGTGTTAAGCAGCGCTTGGCGCTGAATTCTAAAGTCGCTTTCGTAAGCGGTGCCAGTTAAATGTTGTGCAACAAAATCAACGACTAATGCACTATGGTGCGTATATAAGGTTGAGGGTAGGTAAAACTTACCTTGCTCTAAGGGTACTAACTCAACTGTATTTTGAGCATTCATTACACCCATTGCGCAATTAGAACTACCATAATCAAAACCAACTACCATTATTTCACCGTTACTCACATCAAAAGGCCGCGCAATTTAGCACATTTAGTGATTTTTTGAAACGTTATTCAGGTGTGCGTACTCTTAAAAAACTCGCAAAACGAGGGAGCCCGTGCTTGGTAAAACCGTGATAACGGTAAGTAATTGTTACGCCTAATGCTGGTGGTATTCGTCTTTGTGCATCGCTAAATCCAGTGCCTATTGTAAACTCTAATCCATCACTATTTTTAACCCGCAAAGCGCCTAACATGCCCTGATACTTACCCTTACCTGGTAAGTGAGCAATAACCATGGCCTCATTATCAAAATACGGTTTGAGTTTTAATAACGAAGACGAACGACCATCACGGTGTTTTGCACTGGCTAAATGAAGCATAACGCCTTCAGCACCTTGCTGTACGGTGCGCTCAAAATACGCAGTAAGGGTTTCATTTGATGTAAACTGATGTTGTTTTACTGCAACAATGTGGGGCTGATTTATATTACTGACTAGTCGCTGATAATTTTGATAACGGACATTGAAAGGATTTACTTTATCTGGCATATCAAAGACACGATAACTAACCTTTCGCCAGTCATCATCATTTGGTTTTATAGTGCGTACAATGCCACTGAGTGAGGCAAAGTCTTGGTGTTTAGTCCAAAGTTCGCCATCTAACCACACGTTTGGTAATACATCCACAAACCAATGTGGCGCATTAATAGTGTTACCATTACGCGTTACAAATTGATTACCAGTCCAAATGGCTCTAACACCATCAAACTTTTCACTTACTAAATAGCGCGATACAGCAATATCATTATTTGCATCATATACATTAGCAAGCTGCACGTGAGGAGTGGTCGTTGATAACAACGTTTTAATCGCGTTTTTATCGTCATTTGCAGCTACGTTAACTTGACTGAAAACAAGTACACATAACAATAACGCGTTATAAATCCTTTTATTCATCACGGTATCCTTACAGGGTTGATACCTACACTATAGTTTAATCTGTACCCATTGCCATAGTTGCTGAAGATTTTCAAACCGTGCAGTTGCTTTGCTCAAGTCATGGTTAAGCGTATGCTTATTGGGTATAGCCATAACACGAACTTGCGCATTATATGCAGCAGTAACCCCCGTGTGAGTATCTTCAATTGCAATGGCATTTTGCGCCGTAATATTAAGTGTGTTTAAAGCAAGTAAATAAGGATCAGCAGCAGGCTTAGGGTTAACAACATCATCTTTAGTCACCACACAATCAAATAATGTATAAAAGCCGTACCCTTTAAGAATAGGTAATGCCTCAGCGCGGGCACTGCCTGTTACGAGTGCCATTTTTAAACCACTTTGCTTTACAGCCAGTAAAACTTCTTTTGCATAGGGCATTAAAGGCGGTAAATGGTTTGATACAAATTCACTAAAGTAATCATATTTAGCTTTCGCCAGCGCTTTAGGAGTTATATCCAACTGATAATGCGCCACCACTTCTTTTGCGGCCTCTAATGTTGCCTTACCAGAAAAACGTTGACAAAATTCGTCTTCTTCGTAGCAAATACCATACTTGGCTAATACATCATTCCAACAATTAAAATGCACGCTTTCTGAATCAACTAGCGTGCCATCCATGTCAAATAAAACAGCCTTTAAAGTCATCCTCATTCCTTTATTTTTAATTATAAAAAAAGGCGCACATAGCACCTTTTATAATATATATTATTGCGTTAAACCCGCTGGTGGCTCTGCAAACGCTTCTGCGCCAGTCTCAACATCAACCAGCTCATAACCTCGCTCTTTTCTGATAACTTTTAATACCGGCTTTTCAAACGCTGTTTTAAGACGCGTTGCATCATCTTGCAATGCCTCTAACGTGTTACCAAATGGCGCTGCACCCGTTTCAGACCAGTTTGTTACTTTACCGTTTAGGTTGTATTCCACTTCGTGTATTTGATATTGCGCAGCATCGTCTTTTGTTGCTTCACAAAAAATAACTCGGTAATTCCAAAATCCAGCCATCACTATTCTCTTTAATTAAAAAACCTATACACATTACTTTAGCAGCAAAGCTTTTCAATATAAACGAAAAAACCCGCTAAGAAGCGGGCTTTATAATCAGATTACTAAAAGCTTAGAAAAACTTAACTTTAAATTCAGCGCCAATGTAACGCTCTTCATTAACCATACCTGTGTTGTTATTGAAGTCGACAGCACCGATTGCTTGTTGCTCATTAAACATATTACGCACGAATCCTGAAACTTCGTATTCATAATCGCCTTCTGACCAGTTATAACCAGCGCGTAGGCCCGTTTCTAACAATGCTTTACCTTCAAACTCAACTGACTCATATAAGAAAAAGTCAATTTTGCTACGGTACGAAACGTCGGCATATGCAAAGAAGTCACCATCAGCAAGTTCTTTCGTATAACGTAACGTTATGTTAGAAATCCACTCTGGTGCATGCGGTAAGTTATTGCCATCTAAAATTGCACGGTCCTCAGGACCAAATGGGCCTGGTACTTGGAAAGTAGGATCTGTAACAGTGCATTGCCCACACACAGCAACAGCTAAATCGTTATCATCAAGTTCAGTTTTATTGTAACTTAAATTGAATGTAGCATTTAACTCATCTGTTAATACCCACTCTGTATCCAGCTCAAAACCGTAACCAGTCGTTTTATCAGCATTAATCAAGCGATTAAAGTTTGCACCACCACCAACAGCAGTTAATTGTTGATCATCCATTTGGAAATAGAAGATAGTTGCGTTAACACGACCACGGCCATCTAGCACATCAGACTTAATACCTGTTTCATAAGATGTCACAGTTTCTGATTTAGCAACAGTCACTTCATTACCAAATAAGATACGACCTTGTACGCTTGGTGCACGAAAACTGTTAGCAATACGCGTATACCAGTTAACATCATCATTCACTTTATAGCTTGTTGAAATATCCCAGCTGATATGATCATCATTTAAATCTTCAGTTAAAGATAACGCACCGCCACCAATTGGGCTTAAAGTACGATTTGCAGAGAATTGTTTATCGTCATCTGAATAACGAAGGCCAGCAGTAACTTTTAAGTCATCTGAGATAGTGTAGTCAACAGAACCAAACACAGCCCATGCTTTAGTGTCTTGTTGTTGTAATACATAGCCATTTAACTTGCCATTTGCAGACGTGTCAAAGCTGTAGTTTTCAATAGTCAGTGCTTCATCAAAATAGAACACACCTACTTGGTAATTTACATCACCTGAAAAGTTACTCGATAAGCGAAGTTCTTGAGTATATTGATCATGTTCAGGAATACCATCAGCACTTTCTGAGCTAAAAGGTATAAAACCAGGGCCCATTGGCGCGTCTTGACCATCAACTTTATAGCCACCGTAACCGCCATCGATGTCTGCACGAGAGAAAATCTCTGCACTTTCCCATGCTGAGATAGACGTAATAGTATGATTAGCAAGATCCCACTCAAGCTTTAAGCTTGCACCTTGAGATTCTACATGCTGAACAGCACGTGATACTGCATCTTGATAAATCACATCATGTTCGTAATTATCAACAAGCTCATTTGAGCCTTTTTCAATAACATTGGCGCGAAAAGCAATTGGTGAACCAATCATGTCGCGTACATGGTAGTTAAATAAACCAGTAAAGTCGTCGCCTTCATATAAAAACTGAATACGCGCTGCTTTATCAGTGTAACCGCCAAGGACATCTTTTTGTTCAAAACCAGGTGCACGATTATCGATATAATCGTCTTTATTTTGCCAAAGTACTGAAACTCGTGTTGATAAGCGATCTGTTAATGACCCACCTACTGCACCTTCAAAATCAACAGCACCTAGACTACCGTAAGAAACTGAGCCATAGCCATCAAATTCTTGACCTGGTTTTACTGTGTCGAACTTAACAAGGCCTGCCGGTGTATTACGACCAAACAAAGTACCTTGAGGACCACGTAAAACTTCTACGCGCGCCACATCAAAAACAGGAAAGCCTTTTAAAATAGCATTTTCTTGCACAACTTCATCAACAACTAACGAAACAGGTTGTGAAGCATTTAAATCAAAATCGGTATTACCTAAGCCACGAACATAAAAGCGTGGGAATGAACGACCAAATGAAGACTCAATTGATAAGCTTGGAATTTTCGCATTCATAAAACGAATGTCCATACCTGCAGAGCTGTAGGCATCTAAGCTGTCACCTTGTAACGCAGAAACAGCAACAGGGACTTCCTGTGCATTTTCTACACGCTTACGCGCGGTGATTTGAATAACTTCTAATTGGTTGTTTTTCTCAGCAGCTGGCGTTTGCTCAGCAGCAAGAGTTGAAAATGAAGTACCTGCTACAGCAGAGAACAACGTTGCATTAATTAGGGTTGCTAACGTAGATCTTTTCATTGCTTTCATGTCGGGGTTTAACCTTTTGTATGCACTCTTGTTCAACGGTTGGGGTGTTGCGCCAAATTCACTCGGCGGGCTCGGCCAATTTTTCGCGCCTTGCAGTAAGCTGCGCGGACCTCTTTGTCGAGAGTGCAAAACGAAGTAAAGAGGCTGAACGAACGCTGAAGATTATAACACTGTATGACAGTTTTGCTGCATAAATATGTACAATAAAATAAAGTTTTTACAACAAATACCGACAAGTTAAGCGAACTTAGGACACTTTATGCAATTATTTTTATTTTATGCGGACATATGTCCTATCAACTATCGAGTTAAAAATTGTAGGGAATCCCGCAGATCTATTTAATAACTATTTGCATTGTAAATTTAGGTACGCATTATTTACGCTGAATACGATTTGATTTATCCTTACTTCCTCTATACCAATAATTGAAGTGTGCATATTTTAAGTTATAGATTAATGAGGACTTTAGTTTCGATATACCCAAGCCTCATCAAGATACGAGCGTCGTTGGAATTAAAAGCGATTTAGGCAAGGAATTGATTGCAAATAATGGCTGTTCCCTTTTAAAATCAATCCCTTATAAAAGTAACGCAGTATAAATCCCTTTTAACCCAACCCGCTGGGCGTTTCACAGGCACTTACTCTCATCGTTGTTACTTCTTAAAAGGGGCTGCCATTGTTGCAAAGTAACGCCTTGATATTAAGCCCCTGTGAAACGCTGAATTATGCATCTTGAGGTGGCTTGGGTATAAAATGCGATAAAAACACTTTTCAGGTTGGCTGAATTAATGCCAACCTGAAAAGGGATATATTATTTATAATTTAAACTCGCCAACTAACCCGTTGAGTTTTTGCGACATCTCACTTAACTGCTCACTTGATTGATGTGTATGCTTTGCACCTAATTCAGTTTGCTCTGCAATCGCTGATATCTCTGTAATATTGCTACCTATGCTGGTCATTGCTTTTTGTTGATCATTCGTTGCTAATGCAATGTCTTCGCTTATTGTAAATAAAACATGCACAGCTTCGTCTATTTGCTGTAATGTTTGTGTACACTCGTGACTCACAGATAACCCATATTGAGTTGCAGAATGGGCTTGTTGCATTTGCTCAACGGTTAACCCCACTCTTGCTTGAAGTTGCTCAATCATTAGTTGAATACTCCCTGTCGACTCTTGAGTACGTTTAGCGAGCGTTCTTACTTCATCAGCAACAACCGCAAAACCACGACCTTGATCACCCGCTCTCGCGGCTTCAATTGCTGCATTTAATGCTAATAAGTTAGTTTGTTCTGCCACCTGTCTAATGACATTTAAAATATCACCAATTTGCTCTGATGCTGTTTGCAACTCTAATACAGCCAATTGTGCTTGCTCAACATTGCCTGCAACTTGTGTAATGGAGTTAAAATTATCCTCAACATGTTTCAAGCCCTGTTTGCTGAGCAACTCAACATCTTTTGTCGTTTGTAAACTCAACGCTGTTTGTTGGGTGATTGAATGAGCTTGTGTGCTTAGTGATGCTATGTTATTTGCAACCTGAACGGTTTGTTCTTTTTGTTCAGCAATACCCACTTGTATTTGACTCGTCACACATGCTAATTCTTCAGCCTGTGAGGCAAGTGTACTGGTGTTGCCATTAATCACACTTAACACATCTTTGAAGTCATTATTCATATTGTTAAAGGCGCACGCCATGATTGAGAGCTCATCTTTACCATCGCTTTTTAAACTAATTGTGAGATCTTTATTTGCAGCAATTTCACTCATTGAATAAGTTAGCTTAGCAAGCGGTTTAGTAATATTTCGGGCTATGTATAAACCTAATAAAACCAGAACCACTATAGAGCCAAATGTACTTATTAAACTTATTTTGAGCTGTTCATTAAACTCCTCTTCAATATCATCTAAGTAAATACCTGTAGCAATAGCCCATTGCCCACTACCTAAACGTTTTACAAATGAAGTTTTTTGTTCAAGTTCTACAGATCCTGGTTTTGGCCATTGATAATAGACAAAGCCCTGGTTATACAGGCGAGCCATTTTTACAAATTGCGTAAATGCAGACGCGATAAAAGGCTTTTCATGTGTAGTCATCGATAAATCATTTAATTGTGGTTTTATGGGATGCATAACCATCTTACCGCTAAGATCAAACAAGAAAAAATAACCACTTTGCCCGTAACTTGCTTGTTTAACTAAACGCTTAATTTCATCATTACGTGCTTGTTCAGTAAGCTCAAAATTACTCTCAAGAGCTTTAAATTGACTTTCTATACTATCAACTAATAATTGAGCACTATTCTTACGCTCAATGAGCATACGGTCTTTTAAATCATAGGCATTGTGTATTTGTAAAATCAAAATAATTAAGCTGGCAAAAATAATTATGAGACGAAGTTTAGCGGATACTTTTAAGTTATTTAAACAGTTGGTTAGCAGTTTCATGGGTATTCCGGATTAATGACGACACAGAGTAAAAACTCTCATTAAGCACGCAATTGTACCCTTTTATAGAACATTTAATATAGACGCATAGCCTTTTAGCAACCTTAAAATATAAACAGTGGCTTAACGTATTGATAATAATTATCTTTTACAGTGGCGTTAATTGTAAAGAAATGTAACTGCAAGAGGAACATTGCGAATTCCTCTTTTTGTTAATAAGATGAATTAGGTTTATAAAGAGCGCTTACGCATTAGTGCGATTTCCCCATCAATATGAATATCACGTTGTGGAAATGAAATGGTTACTTCATGCTCTGCAAATATTTTATAAATACTAAAACGAATATCACTTCGGACTTGACGCAGCATACTCTCAGATTCAGCACAAACCCAAAAAATAGCATTAAAAACAAGTGAACTATCAGCAAAGTCATCAAGTAAAACTGATGAACTTGGGGCAGGTAATATCGCTGAATGTTCTTTTAAAACTTGTTTTATTAGCCGTTCAACGAGTAATACATCCGAACCGTACGCAACACCAACACTGACTGAAGAGCGCGCGTTGCGATCAATTAACGTCCAATTGGTTACCGTATTTTCCAAAAGCTGGCTGTTAGGGATCAGCATATGCACACCATCGTTACGGCGAATTCGCGTAGAGCGCGTATTTATGGTTTCAACAACGCCTTTTGCATCTCCGACTTCTAAAAAATCACCTATACGAATTGGGCGTTCCCACATTAATATCCAGCCGCTAATAAAGTTATTAATAATGTTTTGTGCACCAAAACCCACACCAATGGCAATGGCACCAGAGACAAAAGCAAATGCGGTAAGCGGGATATTGAGAACCTCGAGCGAGGTAAAAATTAAAATCGCGATACTTAGCACTAAATAAATACGCGTAAATAAAAGCACCGCATCGGGGCTCATTTTTCGCGCTAACAAGGTTTTTTTAATAAGTCGTCCGATGCGTGTTACCAAAAACCACATTGCAAAAATAATCAGTGGCACTTGAATAACTTTCGCCACTGTAATATTGACCTCTCCGTAGCTAAAAAGCACAAAAGATAAGTAATGATAAATTTGTTCTAAGGTCATACGGCTTCCGCAAAAAATAATAAATGTGTTCAGTGTTCGCTAAGTTTAGCACGTCATAATGAGTTTTAAGGAGAAGTTAAATGCGCACAACGCACTTTATGAACAAATTATTAACATTCACTCACAGTCAGTGCTATATAAATAATAATAGCTTTAATGAGTATCAGGAGAGATTAATGTCACAATTAGGGCGTGTTGACCTTTGTGGATTGAAATTTGTTCAATCTAGGGGTGATTTAATCGCGGCGCGAGGTTTGTAACCTAGTGGGCTAAGTAAAAATCGAGCAACAAAAGAGTCAATCGCCCCTAGAAAGAACCCTTTGGGCAGCGCATGTTTGGCATTTATACTGCGTTATCGCCTATTTATGAGGAACAACCACACTGCATAGGCACTGCCTTGCCTAAATACCAAACATACTGCTGCAAAATCAATAACAAAAGGTCAACACGCCCTAACCTTAAATCAAAAATTAGCCACTTTGCAGCCACTCGTTGATATGAACTTATTTGAATCGAGCCTTGAGTACCGCAATAAAATTTTATGTTTATTGGCCGAACAAGAAAATACGCTAAATTTAATTAATAAAGAATTTGGCCACGAACAACCACCCAGCTTTAGTAGCGAAAAAAGTTTGTATTAGGTTACAACTAATTTTGCCACACACAGTGTCTTTTCCATCCAGTCCAACCTAATTGCCGCTTTATTGTTACATCGATAATAAAGTGGTTCTTTTATTTTGACTTTTTTATCTACAAAACGTGCTTTTTGCGCTCAATCCCCCCGTTAAATCGATAAACTTGATTGTATATACATGAAAATTTGTTAACTTATGGAAGTTAAATACCCAAGTCACCTTAAAATTCAGAATTTAGGTGATTTTGGTATACCCACGCTATCTATTTTCATTTAACGGAGTTCTCATGCGTAAGACCTTAATAGCAACAACGATTGCTAGTGCAGTACTATTATCTGCTTGTGGTTCACAAGAAACAAAACAAACCACAGAACAAGCGAGCGAAGTGCAAACCGTCGCCGTTGATAACGTATTGATGAAGCCAAGCCCATTACAATATATGGCGCCAGAATTTGATAAATTTGGCACTAAAGATTACGAACCCGTTTTTGACGCGGGTATTGCGCAACAAACAGCACAAATTGCGACAATTGCAAATAATCCAGAACCTGCAACCTTTGCTAATACACTTGTTGAGTTAGAGCTATCAGGTGAACTACTTGATCGTGTATCAACTGCTTTTTATAACTTATCAGGTTTGATCTCTGATGATGAGTACCAACGCATTGCAGCAAAAATGGCACCTGTGCTATCTGCACATTCTGATGATATTTATTTAAATAAAGCATTATTTGCACGTGTTGAAAAAATCAATAACAACAAAGCTAGTTTAAACGCAGAAGATCAACGTCTTGTTGAATTTTACTACACTAAATTTGTTAATGCTGGTGCAAAATTAGATGAAGCGCAAAAAACTAAAATGCGTGAGATCAATGCTGAGCTTGCAAAACTATCAACTGCTTTTTCACAAAACGTATTAAAATCGTTTAAAGAAGACGTTGTACTTGTTACTGATAAAAGTGAATTAGCGGGCCTTTCTGATGGTCACATCGAAAGCTTAGCGGCTGCGGCTAAAAAAGCAGGTAAAGAGGGTTACATGATCACCCTTGTAAATACCACGCAACAACCTATTTTGAGCAGCCTAGAAAACCGTAAACTACGTGAACGCGTATTTAAAGCGTCATCTACACGTGCACAAGATACAAATGGCCCTATCATCATCAAAGAAACCAACTTACGCGCACAAAAAGCGGCGCTGCTTGGTTACAAAGATTGGGCATCTTATGTAATGACTACGCGTATGGCTAAAACCACTGAGAACGTGTACGGCATTTTAGATGACTTAGCACCAAAAGCTGTAGACAAAGCAAAGGCTGAAGCAGCTGAAATTCAAAAAGTGATCAAAGCATCAGGCGAAAAATTTGAGCTACAACCGTGGGATTGGGCTTACTACTCTGAAAAAGTTCGCCAAGCGAAATACGACCTAGATCCAGCGCTTGTTAAACCTTACTTTGAAATGCAATCAGTGATCCATAACGGTATGTTCTTCGCAATGGAAAAACTATACGGTATCACTTTCAAAGAACGTAATGATTTACCGGTATATCATGAAGATGTAATGGTATTTGAAGTATTTAACGAAGATGGCAGTGCAATTGGTTTATTCTACATGGACCCATATGCACGTGAAGGTAAACGTGGCGGTGCTTGGATGAGCGCATACGTTGGTCAAAGTGGCTTAAAAGGCACTAAACCTGTTATTTATAACGCGCAAAACATACCAAAACCTGCAGAAGGTCAACCAACATTAATGACGTTCTCTGAAGTAACCACTATGTTTCATGAGTTTGGTCATGCGGCGCACGGTTTATTCTCAGACGTTAAGTACCCAAGCCTAGCGGGTACTGCAACAGCACGTGACTTTGTTGAGTTTCCTTCACAAGCACATGAAGATTGGAATATTGAACCAACAGTACTTGCTAACTACGCTAAGCATTACAAAACGGGTGAGCCAATTCCAAAAGAATTATTGGATAAAGTACTTGAGTCACAAAACTTCAACCAAGGTTTTGGTACAACTGAGTATTTAGCGGCGGCATTACTTGATATGGAATGGCATTCATTCGGTGCTGATAAAGTTGTAACTGACGTACAAAAGTTTGAGCATGATGCACTTGAAAAGCATGGTATTGCTTACTACCCGGTACCGCCACGCTATAAGTCTTGCTACTTTAGCCACACATTTGCTGGTGGTTACTCTGCAGGTTACTACGCTTACCTTTGGACTGAAGTATTTGCAGCTGATGCATTTGCACACATGACAGAGCAAGGTGGTCTAACCCGTAAAAACGGCGATAACTTCCGTAAAGAGATCCTTTCAAAAGGTAACAGCCGCGATTTAATGCAAAGTTACATTGAATTCCGTGGTCAAAAACCAACAACTGACGCGTTATTAAAGCGCCGTGGTTTAGTTGAGTAATAAAGCACACGTAAACCAAAAGCCCGCATACTGATGCGGGCTTTTTTGTTATAGTGGCTTTTTTCCACAATACCTAAAAATCATAATGATCTACCTTTTTGCAGTCACCCTACTTTGGGCCTTTTCGTTTAGTTTAATTGGTGTGTACCTTGCCGGCCAAGTTGATGCCTGGTTTAGCGTATTAATGCGTGTAGCCTTAGCAACAGTTGTATTTTTACCCTTTTTAAAGTTTAAACAAATTCCCAGCCAGTTGATCGTAAAGCTAATGCTCATTGGCGCTGTGCAGCTTGGAGTTATGTACAGCTTTTATTATCATTCATTTTTATACTTAAGCGTGCCAGAAGTATTACTATTTACAGTAATGACCCCGCTTTACATCACCTTATTAAATGACGCGATTGAGCGGCATTTTAATCCACAATTTTTTGCTGTCGCACTGCTTGCAATTGCAGGTGCTATTGCCATTCGTTATCAAGGTATCGATGAAGACTTTATACTTGGCCTATTGTTAGTCCAAGGCGCAAATCTATGCTTTGCCACCGGGCAAGTGACCTATAAACGCTTAATGCGCGATAGTAACATTGCACACCAAACCGTATTTGGCTGGTTCTTTATAGGCGCGCTTATTGTCGCTAGTATCTGCTTTGCCTTATTTGGTAACACTGAAAAACTTCCCACCACTACAACTCAATGGGGTGTATTAATTTATCTGGGTATTGTTGCTTCTGGGGTAGGTTATTTTGCATGGAATAAAGGCGCAACACTTGTCAATGTTGGGGCGCTTGCCGTAATGAATAACGTACTTATTCCCGCTGGTATTTTAGTTAATGTTGTAATTTGGAATCGCGACGCCGATATTATAAAACTCAGCCTAGGTGGTGCGATCATTTTATTGGCACTCGTGCTTAATCAGTATCTAGATAAAAAATCGGCAACACCTAAGTACTGACCTAAAACTGTCACTAAAAGTAATTACTCTAGGTAGATATCGACACCCCAATCGTTTTTAATTAATTAGTGGAATAAAAAATGAAGCATGCAGCCCCTTTTATTGGCTTGGCATTATTTAGCGCGGTATTAATTGCATTGTCAGGTTGTGATGATGATATTAAAATCGTCGACAAAGAAATCGTTGTCGAAAACACCCAGCTTAAGATTGTTGAAGTCCCTACGCCTATTATTGTCAAAGTACCTGAAGGTGCAGCGCCAGATATTCAACTGGGCACACGCCCTTATTTTCTTATTAATGATATGCAACAAAGTCCGCTAAAAGAACAACTGGCCAGTTGCAGCGAAGGGCCTTTTTACCGCACTGATTTTTCAATAGGTCACCGCGGTGCACCAATGCAATACCCTGAGCACACCAAAGAATCTTATATTGCAGCTGCTCGTATGGGAGCTGGTATTGTGGAGTGTGATGTTACATTCACCAACGATAAAGAACTGGTTTGTCGTCATTCTCAATGTGATTTACACACCACCACAAACATTTTAGCTATTCCTGAACTTGCCGCTAAGTGCAATGTGCCTTTCACACCTGCCGATCCTGTAAACGATATCGCAGCCTCTGCAAAGTGTTGTACCAGTGATATTTCATTAGCTGAGTTTTTAACCCTTGAAGGTAAAATGGATGGCGCGAATAGCAAGGCCACAACAGTTGCACAATATCTGCAAGGCACACCGAGTTGGCGCACGGATTTATACAGCGCACACGGTACATTATTAACGCATAAACAAAGTATTGAACTGTTTAAAGAGTTAGGCGTTAAAATGACACCAGAACTTAAAGCCCCTCAGGTAAGTATGCCATTTAATGGTTTTACCCAAATGCAATACGCGCAAAAAATGCTGGATGAATACACGCAACTTAATGTTGAACCTAGCCGTGTTTACCCGCAGTCATTCAACCTTGAAGATGTTAAATATTGGATTAATACAAACCCTGAATTTGCAGACAGAAGTGTTTACCTCGATGGACGAGATAGCAATGCGGGCTTTGACCCTAATAATGCAGATACTTGGCAACCTAGCATGGCTGAGCTTGTGAATCAGGGCGTTAAAATTATTGCACCGCCAATATGGATGCTACTGAGCATTAATAGTGACCAAAAAATCGTTCCCTCCAAATATGCAGTTAATGCCAAAGCAGCGGGGTTAAATATAATTACTTGGAGTTTGGAGCGCTCGGGGCCACTTGAAAATGGCGGTGGTTATTATTATCAATCCATTACGGATGTGATCAATAACGATGGCGATATGATGAATGTTGTTGACGTGCTTGCACAAGATGTAGGTGTTATTGGTATATTTTCAGATTGGCCAGCAACAGTCAGCTACTACGCAAGCTGTAAAAAAATGCCTGCGAGTATTTAACTTTAGCCCAAGTTAAGGTTATTCAAATTATCACCGAGTCCAACATTATGTTGGGCTCGCATATTTTTCAAGGCCACACACTCGTCCACTGACTCACTGTGCGTTATTATAAGCAAAATTTAAGTTTACCAATTGTATTAAATTGGCATAAAAGGCACATTATGATCATTCAACATCACAGCCATGATATCGCAACAGACACAGGTATTATGCGCACCAGCGTGTACCGTCCACAGGCCGGTGGCCAGTTTCCCGCCATTATTTTTTACTCTGAAATATTTCAACAAACCGCACCAATTGCACGCAGTGCCGCACTTTTAGCAGGTCATGGTTTTGTTGTGTTAGTGCCTGAGGTATTCCATGAGTTGAATCCGCTTGGTACTGTGCTTGCTTATGACGATGCAGGTAAAGATAAAGGGAACGCTGATAAATGGGCTAAGCCATTAGAGTCACACGACAGCGATACTCACGCGATGATAAACTTTGTACAAACTCAAAATTACTGCACCGGTGCTGTCGGCGCGATGGGTGTATGCATTGGTGGCCATTTAGCCTACAGAGCTGCGCTTAATCCTGCCATTAAAGCCGCTTTTTGCTTATACGCTACTGACATTCATAGCGACACATTACCTGCAAAAGCAGGCAATAACTCGTTTGAACGCATGAAGGATATCCAAGGTGAGATTCACTTTATTTGGGGCAAGCAAGACCCACATGTGCCAAAAGAAGGACGTGCTAAAATTTATCAACACGCTGTAACTAGCGGTATTAATTACCAGTGGCAAGAAGTAAACGCCCAGCATGCCTTTATGCGTGATGAAGGCGAGCGTTATGACCCAGCCCTTGCTATTGCCATGTATCAGCAAGCTGTTGCGTTATTTAGCCGCACTTTGTAAGGTTAAAACACTTTTAAAATTGCATACCCAATGCGGTATGCTTTTTTACAAAGTAATCTTTTAAATAATCGATAAACAATCGTAGCTTTTTAGAACCCGCGCCGCCTGGCGGAAACACACCATAAAGCTCAATGTCTTTACTTTTATATTCATCCAGTACAATTTCTAATAGCCCAGCTTGTACTTTAGGCCATGCATCATAAAGTGGGATCCGCCCAATGCCGTGGCCGGCTTCAACAAAGGCAGTACGCGCAGCGGCATTATTTGTACTTAAACCGCCTTGCATTGTGAGACTGTGTTTTTTACCGTCTTTTTTAAGGGTTAAGGTTTTACTGCCAAGCTGATACACCACCCATTGATGCTCGCTTAATTGCTCTGGCGTTTTAGGCTTACCAAAGTGGGCAAAATAATCTGGCGAACCACAAATACATGTACTCATTGTCGTGAGCTTAGTTGCCTGTAAATTTGAGTCGCTCAGCGACACACCTCTTACAGCAAAATCAAAACCATTTTTAATAATATCAATCACATCATCTGTTAGCTGTAGATCTATATTGATTTTAGGGTATTGACGTTTAAAGGCATTAATTGCTGGCACAATAAGTTGCATGCCAACATTTACTGGACAGCTTATTTTTAATAACCCTTGAGGTTCATTTTTAATGTTTTCAATTTGTAGATTTGCCGCATTGGCTTGCTCGGTGATGATTCGACAACGTTCATAATAAGCAATGCCAGCCTCGGTTAATGCCATCGTGCGTGTTGAGCGATTTAATAAGGTTACTTCAAGCTGAGTTTCTAATTTTTTTAAGTGATAACTAGCCACAGTACGGGTTAACCCTAATTGCTTTGCAGCTGCGGTTAAGCTGCCCTGCTCCACTATTTGTGCAAATACCACCATACTTTTTAACTGCTCAAACGATACCTTCATAACATCTCCTAAATTCAACCTTACAATTGTATCAATTATTAAATCAATAAAGTTAAATTTACCATCGTTGTTTAAATATATCTCAGGGCATATAGTTATCTACAAGCTAAGTTAATAATTCAATTCATCAGAAGGAATATCGTTATGGCTAAAAAAATACTTATGGTACTTACCTCACACGCAGAGCTAGGTAATACAGGCGAAAAAACAGGGTTTTGGGTAGAAGAATTTGCAGCCCCTTATTACGCATTTATTGATGCTGGCGCAAAAGTGACCTTAGCATCACCACAAGGCGGTCAGCCACCGATAGACCCAACAAGCACGTTATCTGACTTTCAAACTGATGCAACTAAACGTTACGACAACGACAGTGCAGCACAAACGTTAATGGCAAACACACATGTCCTTAGCGAAGTAAATGCCAGCGATTATGACGCCGTATTTTACCCGGGTGGCCACGGCCCATTATGGGATTTAGTGGATAACACTGATTCGATTACGTTAATTGAAGATTTTATTAAAGCACAAAAGCCTGTTGCTGCAGTATGCCACGCCAGCGCTGCATTTCTAAATATTAAAGGTGCTGATGGTAATGCATTGGTTGCGGGTAAAAAAGTGACAGGCTTTAGTAATACCGAAGAAGCAGCAGTCCAACTGACTGATATAGTGCCTTTTTTAGTCGAGGATGAGTTAATCAAAAAAGGCGGCGATTATCAAAAAACAGATGATTGGGGCGTATTAGCATTAGAAGACGGCCTTGTTATCACGGGTCAAAATCCTGCCAGCTCTGAACTTGCAGCTAAAAAGTTATTAACTAAGTTAGGTTAAACTCAATTTAGCTTACATCAAAGCCTTGCCCACTGGGTAGGGCTTTTCATTTAGGCATCAAGATGGGTATACTCTGGCAAATCCATTTTCAATTTAAGCTTATGTATGCCAACTAAAAAAAGCTCTTTGAGCATTCCTCCTTTAGCCAGTAAACGTTTTGCCATTGTAGGCATTATTTTATTATGCACGTTGCTGCAAATCGCCAATAGCGTACCCGGTATTAACTTAAATGGTTTAGGGATCTATCCTCGTAATTTAACTGGGCTAACAGGCATATTTTTTGCCCCCTTTCTACATGGTGGTTGGGTGCATCTATTAAGTAATATGGTCCCTTTTGCGGTGTTAGGTTGGCTAGTATGCCAGTACAGTGTAAAGCGCTTTTGGGCTGTATTTGTTTTTACTGCACTTACTGGTGGTTTACTGGTTTGGCTATTTGGTCGAGCAAATATACACGTAGGTTTAAGCGGGGTACTTTACGGTTTATGGGGCTTTTTAATTAGCTACGGCATTATGCACCGTTCATTTAAAGCCATTTTGATTAGTGTATGCGTTGTGTTTTTATATAGTGGTTTTATTTGGGGTGTATTGCCACAAAGACCGCATATATCGTTTGAAAGCCACCTATTTGGCGCCATTGCCGGAATATTTATTGGCTATTATTTTGCAAAACAAGATAAAAAAAGTAACAGCCGTAAGCTGTGAATAGGCAGGCTATGCTAAATCAAGCACGCAACGTTAGTGTAGCCATCACTACAGCGTGATCGGTGCTTTGGTCATCACGCTCAAAGTCAGGGTTTATCAAGTGACGGTCATAGGTGTGGTAATTACTTACTTCATAAAAACTGTCATGGAAACTCGCATCAAACTCACAAGACAGTAAAATATAATCAAGTACTGAGCTGCTGGCCCCATAGTAATGTGTTGGCACACGATGTGGCTTTTTTGGGGGGTGAGGTTCAGGTTCTATGTTGTCACTCACCTCTTTTGCAACCCCCGTATTTACAAGTGACCTTACATACAAATCCCATGCATCACTTAAACAATATTTTGCAAGGTAGGCACGACAATCAAACGCAGGGGCAAATCGTAATGAGTCAGTAAGCAAATGACTTAATACACCATCGGCTAGGTTATTGTTAAAGTCGCCCATTAATAGCATCGGGTTTTGCGTGGCCTCACGCCGCGCTATCATTTCAACCATCAGTAATGTAGCTTCTGTTCCGCGTTGTATTGTTGAGCCCCAGCCACCAGCAAGTGTTGCTTTTAAATGCTCTATAATATTTTGCTCAGGCGCTAATTGGTTTGGTTCTTCAACCTCAATCATCGAACGTTTAGATTTAAAGTGCACCACATAACAATCAGTGTTACCAATGTGCGGTAAATCAACCGTGGCTCTGAGTACTTTGCGACTAAACGAAAAGTCAGCTGCTAAACCAAGCGTTTGCGCAAGTTCATTGTCATGTCGAACAACACCGACCTCTGTAATTGGAAAGCGCGAGGCTATAGCGACCACTGGCCGTTTATAAATAAAATCATCAATTACTTCTGGCTCATCTATCACTGCAAAATATGCATAACCTTGCTTATGCATAAGCGCTTTTAACGGATCAATACTAAACACTTCTTGAAAGCCTATAACATCAGGTTGCTGCTGATTTAAATAATCACTAATCCAGCGCTGTTTTTTAGCCCACTGCTGTGCGGTATAAATGCGTTCAAATTCATAAAACGCATTAGGCGGCTCAAGGTAATTAAACAGGTTAAACGTCGCAACTTTCAACTCTGTATTATTTAGCACCACCGTATCTTTGCTAGCTAAAAGTACTGAGTTATTACTTGTTTGTAATTCACTGTTGTTGATAACGTTCACCCGCCTAAAAGTTAGAAAACAATTATATACTCAAACCACCTCAAGATGCATACTTCAGCGTTTCACAGGGGCTTAATATCGAGGCGTTACTTTGCAATAATGGCAATCCCTTTTAAGAAGTAACAACGATGAAAGTAAGCGCCTGTGAAACGCCCAACGGGTTGGTTTAAAAGCGATTTATACTGCGTTATTAATTTTAACAAGGGAGCAACCATTATTTGCAATCAATGCCTTGCCTGAATCACTTTTAATTCCAACTGAAACTGTATCTTGAGATGGCTTGGGTATAACATAAACACATGCTTGAGCTGGAAATACAAGATAATGATGAAGGTATTACCCAAGAGCAAGAAAGCAAAATTTTTGAGTTATCCTATCGTGGCGGTAACAAATTAACCCGCACCACGCAAGGCACTGGCATTGCGTTGGATTCGCGCTAGTAAGCGAGCTCATTGTTGCACAACATGGTCAAATTAAAGCAACCAGAAGAAAACCCAGTCTTGCCATGCGGCTTTCATTTCAGTCTAAATGTTGAATGATTGGAGTTTACTCAGAAAAGCTTTCTACTGTTATTTAAATCTGTCAAAAATACGAAAAAATGCATCATCAGCTTTTTTAGACATAATCTCAAATGGTGATCTTTTTTTGTATTTTATACACCTAAACATCACCAAGTATAAGACCAAAGCTATGGCAATGTTCGGCCATGCGTTAAGTTCCCACTGATACTTCCAAGATAAAGTTACAACCTCTGAAAAAGGTGATAAGTAAGAAAGTGGCCATTGATATCCATCAGGACCTTTAGATCCGATTAAGTCGCAAACTAGATGTAAATGAAATAACAAAAATGCCATACAAGCTACTTTAAACTTATTGATGCTAGCAGTTATATACGCAATGCACGTAACGAATAAGCAAAATCCTAAATTATGTAGCGAATGATGCCATTCACCCCACAAATTTGAGCTGTGCCCAGCCATCCTCAAAATTGGATCAATCAACAACCCAACACCGTCTATATCTGGAGCTATACCAGAAATCGTAATTATACGTCGCTCTCTCACCCTTCCCTTTATCAGGTTTGATGAAAGCCAACTCATTATAAAGTGACTGCTAGGGCTGATATCTATACTCCATTAATTTAGCGTACTAATAAAAAATCATTCGAATTTAATTACTTACCTAGCTCATTTATTAATATACATGGTGTAAGTAAATGTCACTTTATTATCCTTTGTATTATATGCAGATTCAGACACTTCAGCCTTAAGCAACGCTTTTTTCATACATCGAGCATGCATGCTTTTTTCTTCAAAATTCAGGAATTTAAGGCCATCTATCACTCCGTCTTTTGTAACATTAAACTCTAGTTCAGCGAATGTGTTAGTAACGCTGCATGCAGCAGGCATAGGGCAACGTAAATGTAAGAAATCGTGATTAAAAATAGCCGTTTTACTATTAACATAAATCACTTCAACTAAAGGAGCATTAAGCTTTACAATTGTGTCATCACTACATGATTTAATAACACCGTAATGAATAGGCAAAGCTAAAAAAAGACTCAACATGAAAACACCTTTATTCACCAAGCCAATTATATTTGGCATCTTTCACTATTTTATTAAATTCGGACAGGGTTATTTTCCCACTGGCTAAATCGTCCTCAGCAGGCCATACAATTTTTATGTATTTAGTTTCTATATCAGCAAGAATATAGCCTAATTTCCTTTCTGTTATTTTGTCATTATGAAAGTGCTGCATTGCTAATTTTTTATTCCACCGTTGACCTTCAGGCGGATCTGGTAATGTAAAATCGAGGGTGAGCAATCTTTTATCCGAGATTATATATCCTTTTGCAACAGCATCTTCTGCACATTCATACAAAACATAATCAATCGAATCGTGTAGGCCATAAAAATGCCAATCAAAACCTGCTGTACATCCGCCGACTATATTGCCTTTATCGTCATTTATATCGATAGTTCTTTGCGCACATCCCGAAATAAACAATAAACTAACGATGATCGTGAACAAGCTTTTGTACATATATACCCAAACCACCTCAAGATGCAGAATTCAGCGTTTCACAGGGGCTTAATATCAAGGCGTTACTTTGAAACAATGGCAATCCCTTTTAAGAAGGAACAACGATGAGAGTAAGTCCCTGTGAAACGCCCAACGGGTTGGTTTAAAAGCGATTTATACTGCGTTATTGATTTTAACAATAGAACCACTATTATTTGCAATCAATGCCTTGCCTAAATCGTTTTTAATTCCAACTGAAACTCGCATCTTGAGGTGGTTTGGGTATAAGCCTCTTACAAGAAAATATTAACAGTCAATAATTTCAATAGATTAACAGCCAATAATTTCAATAGATTAACAGCCAATAATTTGCATCTCAACTGCATTTCATATTTTGTGTTTTAAACTCAAAAAAAGCCAAAGGGGTAAGGCGCTGTTTCACTCAGGTATTTATTTTTGCTTTTATACACTTAAAAAATCACTGCCTCTTACTTTTAAACCGTATTTTTATTGATAGGCCTGGCGACATGCGTTGTGCCTCAATGGTGCCTTGCTGCGCTAGAACGAGTTCATTAACCAGTGCGAGCCCGATCCCAGTTCCTTGTGTTGAGCGTGTTAGTTCTGAACCTCCTCGATAAAATAATTCAAAAATTTTACGTTCTTGTTCAGCACTAACCCCATCACCATAATCACGAAATTCTATCACGATGAAATCTTTATTTTTAGGATCCGGTTTAAAATGAATATCTATTTTCTTACGTGTGTAATCTTGTATTTTATCGCTATCAAAGAACTTAATGGCATTATCGGTTATGTTAATAACCACTTGCGAAAATGCATCTAGATCAACTAAGAGTAATGCTCTTTCAGGTTGTTCAAACTCACTCGAAATGTTTATTTTAAAGTCGCTTTTAATTAATAAAGACGACACTTTTGATTCAATCATGTCGATTAAAATACTGAGTTTGGTGTAGTGCGCTTCAACACTATGTTGTGGTTGATTAAGCTTTGAAAGTTGCAATATATTATCGATTAAACGAGAGAGCCGTTCACTCTCGCTGTGTATAAAGTCGTAATAATCTAACTTATACTGTTCTGATGGCACCATGCCTGACTTTAGCATTTCTGAATACATGCGGATTGATGTTAAAGGTGTCTTAAGCTCATGACTCACTGAGGAAACAAAGTTTAGCTGCTGCTCTGCAAGCTTTAGTTGTTTGACCCCTAAACGGTAAAAGCCATAACAGCCAATGACAATACCAAGCATCAGCAGCATCATTAAACCCAGATTATAAGTGGCAGCTGTGGGTAAAATAAATTTTGAGGTTGAATAAGTAAGCTGATGGTCTTTAAAAGGCCACCTTAATTCATGGCTGTTTATGGCCCGTTGACTATACACAGGTGATAATTGCATTGGCTGGGTTATAGTTCCCGGAGTTATAGCTGCCTGAGTGATAGTTGCTTGGCTTTGCGCGTTTCCCTGATAAATAAAGTAGCCTTTATCTGAGCCCGTTAACGTAGACTTTAATGTAATGGCTATCGTGTTGTTAAACTGCACTGTCGTTAGCATTCTTTTAACTTGATTGTTTAAGTATGCGCTTACATCGATGACATAACCTTGTAACTTTTGAATGTTATTTACATGAACAACGCGATAAAAAACAAGGTGTCCGGGTACATCCGATAATAAAAGAAACTTCTCATTATTTACAGATAGTTTATTGTTAATGAGTGCTTTTAGTTCATTAGACTTGGCGGTTATTGTATATAATTTTGACACGAGGCTTTTACGTTTTATCGTCTCATCATCATCTTGAGCGGTTATTAAACTTTGGGTATCGCGTATAAAATCAGGCCAGACAGGGCTGTTAAAATTGCCATCTTGGTCAACTTGAAAATAACCTAAAAGTCCGTCATATCGAGTATTGTATTCTAGGCTTGAAAGAGGCGATTTTTCTTTGGTTACGTGTTTATTGTTCGGGTTATAAATATGTTGGTAGTAATCAAACGCGAGTGTGCTTAACGCGTTATCAAAAACCACTCGCTTAAATAACCGCAAGTTTAGCTGCGAGGTTATTTCTTCGGTTTTATCTTGATACTCGGTTAAAAGGTCTTTTTCAAATTGATAGTAACCTTTAATGAACACCATGCTAATTGGCGCTAATAAGAGAAACAAACAAACGAAGGTAAAACAACGCAGACGGTTAACACGCTGTTTGTAGCTTAATAATCGCTTATTTAAGAGCTGTGGCTTCATATTACGATTGTCGACTAAAAAGCTGATACCCTTCGCCTCTTAGGGTGACTAGATATTCAGGTGTTTTTGGGTCGCGTTCAATTTTTTTTCTTATTTTAGCGATGTGAATATCCACAGTACGGGTGTCTAGGCAGTCGGTTGATTTATATCCCCACACTTCTCTTAATAGTTCATCGCGTGATACGGGGGCTTTTTGCTGGTTTAAGTACGTTAAAATATTCACTTCTCGACGTGTATAGCGCACGGCTTGTTTATGAGATGTTCCCGTTAATTTTTGCATGCAAATACTCACATGCTTGCCAATATTGAGTTTGTTGTTATTGTTAGATAAGCCTGAGCGCCTGATTAAAGCCGTGACTCTTAATACTAATTCAGACGTTGAAAACGGTTTTGCCAAATAATCGTCAGCGCCTAAGGTAAGGCCATTAATAATATCTGCCTCTGTATTTTTTGCAGTCAGCATTAAAATAGGCTGAATTTGGGATTGTACTCTAATGGCATTGCATATCTCAAAGCCATTCATTGATGGCAGCATCACATCTAAAAGAATACAACTGTGTTGCTTTTCTAACGCGCGGCTTAATCCTTTTTTTCCATCCATTTCACTTTCAACATCAAAGCCATGAAATACAAATAGATCAGTTAAGCCACGTAATATACTCGGTTCATCTTCGATGATGAGCAGTGTTGGTTTAATATTCATATTATTGTTTTTTAAATCCTTCACTTATGCAATCTGGACTATATCACCCTTTTTAAACGTTATAATGCAAAGTTTTGTAAAACTTTTACTGCGTTAATTTTACCTTTTGTGCCTATTTGAAGGTGCTGAGACTGATTAAGATAACCCTGAATTAAATAACAGGGATCTAACAATGACAAACCGCGATACTCACCCAAATTTATTGTATAAGCGCTGTGCGTTATATCAGGCTATTTTATCCACCGTTTTGATTGGTGGCTCAAGTATGTTACTTGGGTTTTCAACCAGCAGTGCTGCAAGTGAACCCGTCGCCAATACGCAGCGGTATGAAGCGAGTTCCTTTATGGCGTTAGATCCTCAAACGTTATACGACATTTTAGAAAATACCCCCGGTGCAAATACCCTATTAAGTAAAATGAACAGCGCATCAGAAAGTCGCGGTTTTGGTTCGTCCGGCGATCAAATTTTGATAAACGGTAAACGTATGTCGGGTAAAGAAAATAATATTACGAAAGAGCTCAATAATATTCAGGCAAAGGATGTTGAGTACATTGAATTGATCCGCGGGACTCGCTCTGATTTAGATGTTCAAAGTAATGGATTAGTGATTAATGTGGTACTTAAACAAGATATAGATACATCTATTCTTTGGACACTGGGCACGGTTAAAACAGCTGATATAAAGCCATATACCACAGGTTCTTTGACTTACAGTGCAAGCAAAGGCAATTTAAAATATAGAGTTGGCTTAAACCACTACGTCAATACAACTGAAATAAGCTCAGAAGAAGTGTTTACTTCCCCAAAGCTAGTTGACACACAAACGAACGCCCGTGTCCGCGAGAATATATACAAAGCAAGCCAGCTATCAGCAAAACTAGAATATGTATATTCAGATAAAACCGCTATGCAACTCACAGCCATTTACGAAAAAATTAAAGTCGATGCACTCACTGCCAATGACAGTGAATTTTTAACCTCAGACACATTTGAAAGCAAAGTATTACAGTACGATTGGGGTAGAGATAAGTGGGAGGTAAGTGGCGATATTACCCATGATTATAATGACGCCCATCAGCTAAAACTGTTATTTATTAGTAATCAGGCGGATTCTGATGATAAAATTTGGCACCGTATTTTGCAAGATGGTGATGTATTTAAACCAAATTATAAGTTACCACGTATTTATACCTCAAAAGAAAATGTTCTACGTACCAATTGGCGTTTTAACCTTAATAAAAGCCATACTTTTGACTCTGGCTTTGAGGTGGCGATAAATCAGCTTAATGAAAATTTACAATTTATTCGTCAAACAGGCGCGGCTTATCACTCGACTGAATTAAATGATATTAAAGAAACACGTTATGAAGCGTTTAGTAATTATAACTTTGCCATTTCTCCTCAGTTAAACCTACAGTCGTCTTTGGTTTATGAACGCTCGACTATTAATGTAGCGACAGATTTATCCGTGATAGAGGAGACATTACAAAACGCAAAAAGTAACACAGCTCGCACATTTAACTACCTTAAACCACGCTTAAACCTGCGCTATGATTTTAATGATATTTACCAGATGCGTTTTAATTACCAACGAACAGTCAGTCAACTTGATCTTAAAGATTTTGTGCCAAGGTTTGATAGTTACGAGTCTCGCCTTGAAGAAACCAACCCTGATTTAAAACCCCAAGTGCGTGACGAGCTATCAATCGCGTTTGAAAAGCAGTGGCAATCGACCGATGGTAGTTTTATTGTGACGCCTTACTACCATAAAATAAGCGATTTAATAAATGAAGTGTTATTGGCTAAGCGCTCAGGTGACGGTAATATCGAAAACGCTAAAGAGTATGGTATTGAGTTTGATACATACTTTGGATTAGACGCGTTTGAACTAAATAACACCTTGATCAGTGCTAATTATACCTGGCGAGATAGTGAGGTGATCCATCCTTTTACCGCTGAAAAAGCCCCTATCGAGCGAGTCAGTAAAAACACTTGGCAGGTAAAGCTAAACCAAAACGAAATTTTACCTGGGCTATCGATGAGTTTAACACTCGAAGATAAAAGCCGTTATATGTTTTACTATTATAACTATCAGGGCAATGTTGATACTAAAATCACTGCAAATGCCTTTATTGATTATCAAATATCGCAAAATTTAAAGTTGCGCTTCAAAGGTGATAACTTACTCAATGATAGGTACACCGTTAATAAAGCGCGCTATACAGGATTATTTACGCAAAGTCAGTATTTAAGGCAAGAGCAACGTGCAAATGAACGCGCACCTCGATTTTCATTAACCTTAACCGGCCAGTTCTAGGTTGGGTGTTTAGCACACTAATTATTTAGTCGTTAAAATGACAAAAATAGCATTGCTGCATTTGTCATTTTTTACTGTTTAACTAGCATACTCATTGAAGTTAGTTGAATGTAACCTACCAATTACGTGCGCCAGCACTGAACTTTTTTATAAAAATACCGGCTTCTGTGCAGCGAAGCGCTTCTGAGTTTTCGGTGGTGCAATTCACTTTAACCTTGGTGTAACACCATTCGCGGCTAAAGCCTATTCCTACGACCTGACTCCTACGAAAAAACTAATGGGGTCAAAATTGGAACTCAGTTATGATTGAGCCATCCATAAAAATAAATTCACAACGAGTATTCTACAAGCTCGTTAGAAGATAACCAATAAATAGGGGGGGATTACGCGAAACTGCAACTTAACCCTATTATTTAAGGTAGAAAGTACTCTGTTCTTGGCTTCATAATTACTGAGCAACCGCTCATAACTCAAAAACGATAGTCTATTTTCATCAACGTATTTTTCTAAGAAGTATAATTAATTTGTTACATCTCTATTATTAAAATGAACATATAGATAATCAACACATAAAACGATCATTTACCTGCTTTTTTAAATTCTAATGGGCCTTTTTTCCCTCCTGATGTGTAATGCCCTGTGAGCATTGTACCGTCTTCAGAAATCGTTAACGTATGCATACCTTCGGTAGTCCAACCTGGTATTTTCTGAGTTACTTTTACTTTATATTCAATCGTATTACCTGTACGAGTGCCTATACCGTATTCAACTAAAGGCAACCCTTTAAACTCAACGTAATGCGTTACGTATATTAATTCAGCGTCTTGGGATATGATCATGTGACCATTACTAAAATTGCTGTTATTTACATCCTCCCAGAGCCCATTGACGTTTAGAGAATGCAATTTTTGAGCTTGAATTGGCAAGCTTATAGTGGTGATGAGAATACAAAATACAATAAATGACGTAAATTTTACCAACGTTAATTCCCTTTAAGTTGAACTCTAATTCATTGTTAACAATCTATCTTTTGCAGGTATTCAATGCAATTAAAAATCCCTATACAATCACATTATTGCAAGCAAAACCTAGCAATATAAGAATACTAATCGATTGTTATAAATCAGATTTACATAATCCGTAAATATAGTCATCAACATATTCCCCCTTGATTATAACGTTTTGTTTTAAACAACCTTCGCGAATAAAACCATTTTTTTCTAATAGCTTGTACGAATTAGAATTACCAACTGAACAGGTAGCCACTAATTTATTGAGGCCTAGCTCGAGTAAAGCAAAGTGTTTAATTAAGTTTAATGCCTCGCTAGCAAACCCCCTTCCCTGAGCACTTGGTTTGATCATAAAACCGACCTCTGCAATACGTGCTTCATGACTCGTAATTTTAAGGCCAATATTACCAAGCTTTTCACCCGTGGTTACTTCGGTGATACCAAGCGATAACCAGCCATCACTGTCCATAGTCCAAGGGCGTGATTTGGCAATAAATGCATCGTTAGCTTGTTCAAAAGTACATGGGTCATACACATGTTCCATCATCGCTGATGACATTGATATTTCAATAAATAAATCTAAATCAGACTCATCCAACGGTGATAGTTTTATTCTTGCCCCAGCTATGTGCATGCAGCGTCCTTCGGCTTTACTTTTATTGGTACCAAACCATAGCCGAGTTCCTATTATGGTTCAATTGTTTAGTGTAAGTCATGGGTGCCTCTGATTTCATGTTTTTATAGGTGAATGTTTTATAGGGGGATGTTTTTATAAAAGCACATAGAGTGAGTTTTGCTATCTTTTTAAAAGTAAAATACTAGGGCGTGTTGACCTTTGTGGATTGAAATTTGTTCGTTCTAGGGGCGATTTAATCGCGGCGCGAGGTTTGTAACCTAGCGGGCTAAGTAAAAACCGAGCAACAAAGAGTTAATCGCCCCTAGGAAGAACCCTTTGGGCAGCGCATGTTTGGCATTTATACTGCGTTATCGCCTATTTATGGGGAACAACCACACACCATAGGCGCTGCCTTGCCTAAATACCAAATAGACTGCTGCAAAATCAATCACGAAAGGTCAACACGCCCTAGCAACAAAATAACTTAAACTCGGAACTTTAATTGGCATCTATACCCACACTAAGCGCATAACCGTGCTTATTAAATATACTGTTATTTTTGAGTGTTGAAATTCAATCTTACTTCCTTTGTTGGTTATGATCATCTACAGTGGGTTGTTCGTAATGTTCTTTATACCCTAATTTGTACAACCCATGTTTAAGGAGTTTTTATGAGTAACAGCGAAGACTATACACCACCCACAGTATGGCAATGGGATGCTGACAATGGCGGCGAGTGGGCTAAAACCAATCGCCCTATTGCTGGAGCAACCCACCAACAAGAGTTACCCGTAGGTGAGCACCCTCTACAGCTGTATTCTCTAGCAACCCCTAATGGTCAAAAAGTTACCATTATGCTCGAAGAGTTATTAGAGCTTGGTTTAACTGATGCAGAGTACGATGCGTTTTTAATTAAAATTGGCGAAGGTGACCAGTTTGGTTCTGGGTTTGTAAGTGTGAACCCTAATTCAAAAATTCCTGCTCTTATGGATCACACCACAACTCCTAGCACACGCGTGTTTGAGTCTGGGGCTATTTTGCAGTATTTGGCTGAAAAGTTTGATGCACTCGTGCCGAGCGATCACACCAGTAAAGCTGAATGTCGTAATTGGCTATTTTGGCAAATGGGATCTGCGCCCTACTTAGGCGGTGGTTTTGGCCACTTTTACGCGTACGCACCGCATAAAATGCAATACCCTATTGACCGTTTTACTATGGAAGTTAAGCGCCAGTTAGATGTGTTAAATCGCCATTTAAGCGATCACGATTATATGGCTGGTAGCGAGTATTCTATTGCCGATATTGCGATTTGGCCTTGGTATGGCTCTTTGGTATTGGGCAATTTATATGACGCTGCTGAATTTTTAGATGTTGAGTCATACACACATGTAATGCGCTGGGCTAAACAAATTGAACGCCGCCCAGCAGTTAAACGTGGCCGCCGAGTTAACCGTGTATGGGGGCCCGATGAGGAGCAACTCGCACAGCGCCATAGTAAAGATGACTTTTAGTAGAGTGTAGCTAATACCCATACAATGCGCTTGAGCTCAATAAGCCACGCGCATTTACGCTATATACCCAAACCACCTCAAGATGCACTTTCAGTTGGAGTTAAAAGCAATTTAGGCAAGGCATTGATTGCAAATAATGGTTGTTCCCTTGTTAAAATCATTCCCTTATAAAAGTAACGCAGTATAAATCGCTTTTAAACCAACCCCTTGGGCGTTTCACAGGCGCTTACTCTCATCGTTGTTACTTTTTAAAAGGGACTGCCATTCTTACAAAGTAACGCCTTGATATTAAGCCCCTTTGAAACGCTGAAGTCTGCATATTGAGGTGGCTTGGGTATACTCTAAACAGTGTGCGCATCAATTGATGCGTTTTTTACTTGTATCATCAGTATTACCCGCCCTAAAAACACACAGCTAAATAACCCATAAAGCGCACTAATTGTAGCCATAAACGCCATGCTATTGGTGATCGGTACACCATGAGGTTAATGCACTTTGAGTTACTAACATTTATAAGCAAAGATAAATTAACATCTTCAAACAATTACTTACAAAATATTTGTTGTACCAAACCGTGCTTTTGTTAGCATTTAAGGCCAAAGCTTAAACACAATAATTACAATACGTTTACAAGGAATTGAAAATGCTTAAAACAACGGCTGCTTTAACACTACTCGCCTTTAGCCCATTATTACTTGCAAGCCAGCAGCTTGTGATTAAAACCACAGAACAATTAATAACGACTGACTCTTCAGTGCTTTTTGCCTACAACTCGGAACAGAATCAATTAGCCAAAATTGATATTGAAAACACTGAAAACTATGTGCTAACAGTACCCGATAACGCGCTTGGTTTTGACGTTGCAAAACTTGCGAATACACCGCACCCGCAAGCACTTATTTTAACTGCCGATGGCGTATATATTAGCCAAAAAGAACACAGCACATTGTTATTCAAATATACCTCAGTTTTAAATCGATTAACCAGTGATAAGCTTAATAAGGTTAGCTTTGTTGTTGATGTAAATCTTGATGGCCTGAGTGATATTTTACTGCCCGATATTGAAACCAGTACGGTTTACATTCAAGATCAGCTTGGTAAATTTACCCCTCATACCTTTAAAAAAGAGTCCTTGTTTAATGGTCAGTTTAACGACAACCATTTAACTCTTGATATTGATATAAGCACCGCCCCTACAACGATTGATATAAACCGCGATGGCTATGTTGATTTAGTGTTTAAAAACGCACAAAGTGCCCGTGTTTTATTTGCCACAGAGCAAGGCTTTGCAAGTAAGGTTACGCCACTGACATTACCAGTAAGCATTGGTAAAATGGATGACGGCAGCAAAGTAACAATCAATCATTTTGCTGATATAAATCACGACAGCTATTTAGACTTTATTATTGCCCAAATGCCTAAAACGAAAGGCATGGATGCGCTTGATGCGACAGTCACTCGTAGCCTTTATTTAGGCCAAGCGGATGGTAGCTTTAGCAACCCTATAAGCTTACCGAACACCAGCGCCATGGGTGAGTTAATATTTGAACATGATTTAGATAACGATGGTTTAATTGACTTACAGCGGTTAGACGTTGATTTTGGCTTTGGGACCATTGCCTCGATGGCGATGGGCGGCGGTGATACCGACGTAGATATTGAGTTTTCATTTTTTAAACAGTTAAATACAGGTAACTTTTCAGAGAAACCAAACGCAGACTTCGAAGTTGAAGCCCCGCTTTCTATGTCAAATTCAGGCCCTGTAGAGCCTCTTAAATTAGCCGATATAAACGGCGACGGGTACATTGATGCGGTTTATAGATACAATAAAAAAACCTTAGGCATTTATTACGGTGAGCAAAACAACTTGTTTGCTTCAAAACGTAAAAAAATCAAACACGCGTTACCAACACACCCAAGAGATATTTTATTGGTTGATTTAAATAACGACTCTAAACACGATTTTGTATTTAAATTTACTGAAGAAGATGGCACCAGTAAAATAACCACTCTGATAAGTAAGTAGCTTATATACCCAAATCACCTCAAGATACAGAATTCAGCGTTTCAAAGGGGCTTAATATCAAGGCGTTACTTTGTAAGAATGGCCGTCCCTTTTAAGAAGTAACAACGCAGAGAGTAAGTACCTGTGAAATGCCCTGCGGGTTGGTTTAAAAGCGATTTATACTGCGTTACTTTTATAAGCAGATTGATTTATAACAAGGGAATAACCATTCTCTGCAATGCCTTGCCTAAATCGCTTTTAACGCCAACTGAAACTGCATCTTGAGGTGGCTTGGGTATAGATATACAGCAAAGTGCATAAACGCACTTTGCTGTAACGTGAACTTAAATTACACGCATCACTAAATTGCTTTAAAAGTTAATATTTAACTTAATGTAGCCTCTTCTACCAAGTAAATCATACGTCATCACATCTGTATTAGCGTCGTTCCATGAGGTTAAAAAGGGAGCTTTTTTATCAAAGATGTTGTCTATCCCCATGCTGATAGATGTATCTTGAGTTATAAAGTAACGCCCTTGAACATCACTGTAGGTAACACTTTCAACCGCGCGGCCAATTGGACCACCGCCATTTACATCACGCGCACCACCAATGTAACGCATAGCATAATGTGCTGACCACGCATCCGCTTTTACAGTGATCCCTAAATTAGCGCGCCATTTTGTATAACTGCCTTGGTCCTCAGTAATGTAGCCTAACAGGCTTTGCGTTGCTTGCCCTGCAAAAGGCGTGTTTTCATGCTTGAGTAACCGCGTGGCATCTAACTCAAACTGGCTGCTTAAACCAAAAATATTGGCGGTGTAACGTGTATTAAAATCAACCCCACTAACCGTTTCAAACGCAGCATTGACTGGGCGCTGACTCAATGAATTTATTTGCCCCGTTACGGCGTGGCGTGTAAAAGTATTACAGTAAGCGCTGTAAAGCGCTGGGTTGGTGTAACACAACTTCAAGGTGTCAGAGCCATTAACCGAGGTAATAGCGTCTTTTACGTCTATATCAAAGTAATCGAGTGTAGTCGATAACCCGTCAATAAAGTGCGGCTGCCAAACTAGACCTAGTGTAAGTGTGTCTGCCGATTCAGGTTTTACATCTGGGTTTCCACCGACTGAAGTTCGTACCGTTGTGCCATCTTGTGCAAAATCAGCAGGGAGCCCGGCGGCTAAACAATTAACCGCAATTGCGCCAGTTGCGTTTTCACAGGGATCGATAGTGCGAAGGTTCTCCGCATTTGTGCCACCAAATAACTCGGTTATCACCGGCGTTCTAAATGCTGTTGATTTAACACCACGAAGCATTAAGTCATCCGCAACTTGCCATGTAAGCCCGAGCTTATAAGTCAGTTTATTGCCAAAGGTACTGTAGTCTGAGTAGCGTGTTGCTAAGTTTGCTTCAAGGCTTTCAAACAATGGGATGGCAAGCTCAATAAAAGCTTCATTTACATCATAGTCACCATTAATACTGTCTTCTCCACCATTGGCAAGAACCGTTGAATCAGGATTTCGCCAGCCGCTTTCTTCACGCCTTTCAAGCCCAGCGGCAAAGGCCAATGTACCTGCGGGTAACTCAGTGATGTCACCCGATAAGTTAAATGCCAATGATTTTAATTGGTTGCCACCATTGCCTTCACGGCGATACTTTACGTAATCAATCACTTCATTACTTAATTCACCAACACCAAACCAGTCGCCACACGGAATGGCAGCACCAGGAGTATAACTGCATACTGTATCATCTAGCGTTTGTGCGACCTTGGCTTTATCTTGATCAAACGTCCAGCCGTCAGTGCCAGTGTTACGCCCATAGTTATAAGCAACTTCCCACTGCCAATCATTTGCTAATGTGCCATCAAACCCAATAACAATACGCGCTGTGTTTGTTTCTTGAAAAAAATACGGCGCACCAAGCTCTACATTACGCCTACGAGTTAGCTCTAAGTCTTGCCCTGTTGGGTTATAAGCAAACTCTTTAGAGACCTTAATACCGCTAATACTGCGTGGTGTCACTATTTGCTCTGATTGGCGATTACTATATTGCGCTTCTGTAAAAAAGTTTATGTTACTTGTCAGTTGGTAATTGAGGTTAGTCGATAGGTTAATACGTTGGCTTGGGTTTACTGCATTTAAATAAGGGATCCACGTAAAACCGTGTTTTGCTATATCATACGCTTCAAAACTATTACCATCACCTTGCGGATCTTGATTAAATTGCACACTGCTGCCATCAGCCAATAGTGCTCGCCCACCAGCGGTTGTTGCACTGCCAAAACAATTTAATTGGCTACTGCCATCTGCATTTACTTTCTCATTTTTAGCGCAGTCTATACGGTCTGACTGCCTTACTGCCTCGGTATTTATATAGCTCGCACTAAAAACAAAATGGCCGCGATCAAACTCACCGCCTACATTAAAGCTAATTTCTTGGCTTTGCCCGTCACCTTCATCCCCAGCGCCTAACTTTGCAGTAAATTCAGCACCATCTAATTGTGTTTTAGTGATGATATTAACCACACCGGCAACAGCGTCAGCGCCATAAATGGCAGATGCGCCATCTTTTAGTACTTCTACGCGTTCAATAATTGAGGTTGGGATCATATTTAAATCAACCGCACTATTGGCTCCCGTGCCACCGTTTACAATTCGTCGCCCATTTAATAATACTAGCGTGCGTTTAATCCCCATACCGCGCAAGTTTATCTGTGCCGATCCATATCCTCCACTTGTCCAATAGGCATTGGTCGCATTACCCGCAACGCCCGCTGAAAACGACATGCGTTGCAATAAATCTTCAACATTTACAATGCCTGTTTGAGCAATTTGTGTTGCGTCAATCACGGTTACAGGACTGGCTGTTTCAAAATCAGTGCGTTTGATGTGTGAGCCGGTCACATTAATGCGCTCAATATTATCGGTCATTTCATTTGCTAAAGTATGCGATGTGGCTAATGCGGTAGCGATGGCACAAAAGGCCATAGGGTTATTCATGTGTACTGCCTATTAAAAATTTTATTATTAAAAATAGGAGCTTATGATATAGACTTTGCTGTTTTTGAAAATGCGACAAATTGTCGCACTATAGGAACAAGCAACCCGTTATTTGCCCGTAATTAACTGGTTACTAATTGGTATTATACTTTTACACTCAGCAATGAATCACTTTGGCTTAAACCGAACTTTTCTTGCACGGACGCTAAAATTGATTCTTTATCGTCATCATTAAGTTGATCTGAATAATTTGCGAGCAATTCATCTAAATAACTAACCACTTCGTCAGTGTTAACTTGTTCAAAGCCTCCTTGTGGCGCAGGCCCCGGTGGTCGCCCTCCTTCTGGGCGACCCATTTCACCAACTAGAGCCGCATCAAAACCGGCTTCGGCCATCAACGACTCCATTTCTTTGCCTGGCTGAATACCTGCATCCTTAAACGTCGCAACTATCGTCTGTGCATCTTCAGCGGTTAACTTTTCAGGATCAAATCCAGATAAAGTGTCATTCACCAATTGAGTTTGCTCACTCGAAAGTGATTGAGCCTTTGGACGTTGCATAGGCTCAAAATTAGTACTTGAAGAAATATTACTGATCATAATTAATCTCCTTTACGCTGACGCTGAGGGGGTTTATGATTTTTAAATTCTTGTTTTGAAATTTCACCATTTTTATCAGCGTCAATTTCATCAAAAATCATTTGAATATCATCCGCACCCGGAGGGCGTTTTTGAGCACTAAACTCATTAAAGTCAACACCACCACTGCCATCACTATCAATGGTTGAGAAATCAGGACGAGGTGGTGGCTTGCCCTCTTTTTTAGCGGCAACTTGCGCTGTAAAAGTGACACATAGAACAGTGAGTAATGCGATTGCACTTAACGATTTCATAATTCAACCTCTTGCATAGTAGGGTCAGTGAGTCTCTTTATAAGAACTCAAGTTAACTACATACAAGCGTATTATTAAAAAACGCAAACAATGTGCAACAAATAAGGAAGTTAGGGTTTTACAAAACGATAACCCACGCCGTAAACAGATTGAATAACACTATCATGCTTGCATACTTCATCGAGTTTTTTTCGTAACTTTTTAATATGGCTGTCAATGGTACGAAAACTCACAATACGCTGATCGGCATACATATTATTCATTAAACTTTCACGATTAAAAATACGGTTAGGTTTATCAAATAACGGTTTAAATAACTGAAACTCAACACTGGTCAGCGTTACTGTTCGCCCTTTGTATTGCACACTAAAAGTGTTTTCATCTAAAAGCATGTCGGTGATTTGCTGTGGCTTTACAAGCTCACTGCGCCTCAATAACGCTTTAACCCGCGCAACTACTTCCGCATAACTAAAGGGTTTGCATACATAATCATCCGCTCCCAGCTCTAAACCCAATAGACGGTCTATTTCTTCCACTTTGGCTGACACCATCATTATGGGCACTGACGAGCACTGTCTAATTGCTTTACATAATTCAATACCACTGATGCCTGGTAGCATCACATCAAGCAAAATAACACTGGGGTAGTTGTCTTTAAGCCAAGGAAGAACATCATTACCATGATGAATTTGATGAGTCTCAAAATGTTGACTAAGTAAAAAATCACTCATTAAATTAGCGAGCTTCACTTCGTCTTCTACAATTAATATTTTGGGGGGCATTGGGACGGTCACTAATTTATGTCTCCACGGGTAAGCTAATAATAATACCTAAACCGCCTAACGGCGAATTGATAGCTGTGATCTCACCTTGATGAGACTGCACAATGTGCTGACATAGCGATAAACCTAAACCAGAACCTCCTTGTTGACGGTTGCGAGCATCATCTACGCGGTATAAGTATTCAAATAAATGGCTAAGATGCTGATCGTCAACACCAACCCCATTGTCTGTTATTTTTATCTCAACGTAATCTTGATTTAAGCGCTGCGTCATTTGCACTGTTAGCTGAATAGCTGAGCACTGTGCGTAGTGTACTGCATTCATTAAAATATTATCAAAAAGCTGCATTAAGCGTGTTTTGTCTGCCAATAATGTTATTTTATGGCTATGAATTTTTATTACAAATTCGATATTATGTTGATTAAAAATAACAACGTACTTTTGCTCAACTGAACGAAATAGTTCATCCATTAATAATGGCTGCATATTAAAATGCATACCACCGAGCTCTGCACTATTGAGCATATGCAAATCATCTATTAATCTTTTTAGGTGCAATGCTTCATCGTTGGCTGAACTAATATTCTTTACGGTTAGCGGCCTCACTCCTAATAGCATTGCTTCAAGTTCACCCATTAAAATGGTGATTGGCGTACGTAATTCATGTGAAGTGTTTGCCAGCCAACGTTTACGGGCTTCTTCGTTGCGTGCCAAAGTAAGCGCTAACGTATTGTAATCTTCACTTAACTGGCCTAATTCATCATGGCGATCTAGCTCTAATTTATACTGATAGTCCCCCTGACTAAGGTGATGCATTCCTTGTGCAATTTGCTTTACTGGGCCTACTAAATGACGTGCTAATAAAAAGGTAATTAATAGCGTAAATAATAGTGCTGCCAATGCGATTAGCCATAGGTAAGTAGTTTGCTGCTCTAAAAAGTCGAGTTCGTAGCCATCTATCAGTCCTTTTCGCTTAGAAACAGCAATGAAACCAACCACTGTATCAGCGTCGTAGATTAAAATATTTCGATACGTTAAATCTGCTTTATATAACCCTGCAATGACCTGTTTATTATTATCCAGTAACGCATAGTGCGCTTCATGACCGGGTGGTAATCGTAGTTCACCGGCAAAAGAAGGATCCATAGGTGGGCGATGCTCCCCACGAGGTTTTGGCATAAACCCAGGCCGCTGAGAGGCTTTATTGATCTGATCTGATGTTCTTGAAGGCAAAAACTGACTTTCTTTTAATTGCTTTCTGATCAAGTGAAAAAAGCGGTGATTTTCCCCTTCAAAGTTTTTCCATGATGATGTTTTTTGGTATTCACGCGCTAGTTGACTAGCCAATGGCTGCAATGCTTTAACTTCTTTAGCGTTGACATAATCAACCATGCCTTGGCCAATACTCCACTGCATAACTAAAACTAATCCGGTAATTAAAATAAAGCTAAAACTAAATAAAATTAAAAATAACTTATTATGTATTTTCATCAATATCGCTTATTAAAAAGAAAGGTGTCCGTACCTTTTAGGAAATAAAATGCTTACTGACTTGGCGTTAATACGCTATGAATAGGAAAAATTTCAAATTTGTAAGTCACTAACTCTTTAGTTTGGTCATTAATATACAAGGTGGCCAGAATTTTTTTATCTTGCACAGCCCAATATACCCATGATTATTTAGTGTCACTGAAATAGCATTGACCCCTGCATACACCACGTAACTGGGCACTTTGAATGTACTGAGCCATCATGATTTAACATATCGGCTAAACAACTGGTATAAAAGTGATGATGGTATTCGCCATTTTCAACACGCCCGCCACATATTATCAACATCGTATTGCTCTGCGATAGGTGTAAGCGTATACCATACATTTTGGCCATAACTCATGCATCGCCACAGTTAAAAATACTGGTGCCATTGACCATTAAACCAACTGCGCCTAAACCTGTTTCGCACACGCTTTCATTGGTAGTACCATCCCACTCAAAAATAAACTCTGCTCTTTGTAACTCTTGCTGAATAGTTTGCGCTACTTTAATTTTTTCAGGTACATCGCCATCAACGTGATCATAAGCGAGCATTAAACCACCGCCAGAAACAGCTTTTTCTAGATCTTGACCATGATAGAAGCAATAGCCAAAGAATGCCCCCTTCGGGTAAGCCATCAATTCTTCCATTGAATCGTCATGTCCATCAGAGGTCGTATAGCCCGCATTATGTAAGCAGTGAATACTATTACGATTAAGTGCTTGAAAAACACTTTCTAACCGATCTACATCTGTAACTTGAGGTCATTGTTTTTCAGCTTCAAACTTTTTTTAAATTCAATACTTACGAATTCACGAAGCACCCTTTCATCAGCATCCTCTTCAAATAAATCAGAAATAATCCCTTGAATTTCATCTGGCGTATCAAAACCGCCCCAAACATGAGTCTTAATAGTATCTAATATATATTGATTCACTTCATTCATGTTATTTCCCTTTAACAAAATAAATACAGGCGTAGTTATTGATAATTTGTTAGAACGCTAATCTTTATACTTGAATTCAAGAACTAATAACGTCTTCTCAAAGCTCACTTTCAACTTTTTAAGATGATAGATTACACTTTATATACTCGGCCGATTTAATTCAAATATACTCTGCGTTGTGGCAAAATAATCTCCGCCTAATTTACCAACGGCATTCAAAGCTATGGGGTTGATATAACCGTCAGTTAATACACGCTCATCAATGTAAATTCCCACAATGTCTAATAACATCATTTGTCCGCCGCTGGGCTCTTTTGAAATAGAGATTACTTCACGTAGCGTACACTCATAACGTACTTTGGCAGCTTTTACACTTAATGGCTGCACATATTTACTAGTCTCTGAGGTAATACCAGCCGCTTCAAACTCACTCACATTTGTTGGGTAATTTGCGCAACTTTGATTCATTTTTTCAACAAGTTTATGGCTAACAATATTCACCACACATTGCTTAGTGGCTAATAGATTACTTAGGGTGTCTTTATTACTTTTATCACTGGGGTTTACTTGTGTCACACTTAACACTGGAGGGTTAACACTGGCGACGGTAAAAAATGAATATGGTGCAATATTGTCAACTCCAGTTTCACTTACCGTACTTATCCACGCAATCGGCCGTGGCGTGATCCCGCCAACCAGCTTACTGTAAACACTTTTTTGCTCTAATGGATCAGTTAAATCAAAATACACCATCACCTCTTTAAAAATTAAATTTAACGTACTAATAAACGTGTTTTTACTTTGTTACGTATTGAACTCAAAGTAAATAAAAATGACTGTATTGGCACATTATTTTATGACACATTCTTTATATTGGTTTACCCATGATTTGCGGCTCAACGACAATCAGCTATTAAAATTAGCCTGCGAGCAAAAGACACCATTGAGTTTTGTGTACTGCGTTGACCCTAAATGGTTCAAAACCACCCGCTTTTCCAGCCAAACTATGGGCAAATACAGGTGGCAATTTTTAGTGAGCGCTTTGCGTGATTTAGACGCCCAACTTAAAAGCTATGGGCAGCATTTAGTGGTTTATCATCAACCGGCTTATGAGGTTATTAGTCATTACTACCATCATCACAATGTGCGAACGCTTTATTGTAGTGAGCAAATTGGTTTTAATGAACGACAGTCACTATCTGCTATTGGTAACACATTTGATAACCTAAAAATAAACCAAGCAAATACTTTTACTTTATATGATGAACATCAACTGCCATTTTCAGGTAATGACCTCCCCGCAACATTTAGCAAATTTCGTAAAATAATAGAACATCACGAACCACAAATTCTTGCGCCAATTAATACCCCAACGTATTTGCCGCCGCCACTCATTGCCCCAATGCCATGGCCTAAGACATTACCAGAGATAAAAAAGTGGGCTGTATCTTCACAATTTATTGGCGGTGAGCAAGCTGCTATGGAGCACTTAAACCACTATTTTACTGGGGATGCTGCATCGAATTACAAGCAAACCCGTAATGCACTTGATGGGGTAGAAAATTCGACTAAATTTTCGCTATGGTTAGCTAATGGCAATCTATCTGTACGCCTAATTATTGCTGCGTTACACGATTACGAACAAAAACATGGCGCCAACGACTCCACCTATTGGATTTTCTTTGAGCTACTTTGGCGTGAATATTTTCAGCTTTACAGCGTGTGCTACGGTAAAAAACTATTTTCATTTAAAGGCATTGGCAGCAAAAAACCGTTAACTAGCTTTTATTCACAACGGTTTAAACAATGGTGTCTAGGCACCACGCCCTACCCTATTGTCAATGCGTGCATGAAACAGCTTAACCAAACGGGTTATATGTCTAACCGAGGTCGCCAGTTGGTAGCAAGTTGCCTTGTGCATGAGCTTAATCTAGATTGGCGTTTTGGGGCCGCTTACTTTGAACAGCAACTAATTGATTATGATGTAGCGGCAAATTGGGGCAACTGGCAGTACTTAGCTGGGGTTGGCGCAGACCCACGTGCTGGGCGTCATTTTAATTTAGCTAAACAAACGCAAATGTACGACCCTCACAATACCTTTATTAATCATTGGCGAGGAAATAATGTACAAAGCTTAGATTCTTCAGATGCCGCCGACTGGCCACTAAGTAGTTAACAATGCAAAATAAAATTAATATTGTGTGGTTTAAGCGTGACTTGCGTTTATCTGATCATCAGCCATTAAAAAGTGCCTTTGAAAGCTCGCTGCCTACATTATTGATCTATAACTTTGAACCATTATTACTTAATGACAGTCATTATAACGAGCGTCATTGGCGGTTTGTATATCAGTCAATTGCTGATATGAACCAGCAGCTAAAACGCTTCAATACCACTATTTACACCTTTAGCTGCGCAATGGAAAACTTACTTAACTCTTTAAATCAAGAGTTTGAAATTGTTAACCTATTTAGTCATCAAGAGATTGGCTTAAATAATACTTTTGAGCGCGATAAAGCAATAAAAGCATGGTGCAAGGATCACACTGTTCAATGGCTTGAAACCCCAACAGGCGCAGTAATTAGAGGGGCAACAAACCGCAACCAATGGAACGAGCAATGGCAGCAAACAATGCAAAGCACTATTGCAATCCCAAATTGGAAACGCGTTAACAGTGTAACCTTAAGTGGTTATGCCCCACCTTGTTTACCTAAAAACTACACTCACTCTGATGATAACTTTCAACTTGGCGGGGCGATGCAAGCACGCCAGGTTATGCAGAGCTTTTTTGAAGTCCGTGGTAAAGGCTATCAAAAAGGCATTTCAAGCCCGAGTTTAAGCCAAACTCATTGCTCGCGGCTCTCTCCTTACTTGGCATGGGGCAATATAAGCCTTAGGCAAGTATATCAAACGGCAATCGACACTTATCATTCTAAGCACCCAGACAAAAAAGGCTGGAAGCGTCCATTAGCTGCGTTTGTTTCGCGCTTACATTGGCACTGCCATTTCATGCAAAAGTTTGAAAGTGAATGCAGTATGGAGTTTGTAGCCCTTAACCCCGGTTATCATGTATTCCCTTATCGCGATGACAAACACGTAACAACCGACTTAGCGCGCTGGGCACAAGGGCAAACAGGTATTCCCATTATTGATGCTTGCATGCGCTGTTTAAAACACACAGGCTATATTAACTTTAGAATGCGAGCGATGCTGGTCAGTTTTGTTACACACCACTTAAACATTAGCTGGCAACAGGCAAGCTTGCCTTTAGCGAATTACTTTTTAGACTTTGAGCCCGGTATTCACTACCCGCAAATTCAAATGCAAGCCTCTGTGACAGGTATAAATACCATTCGCCATTACAATCCAATCAAGCAATCTGAAGATCAAGATCCAACCGGTGCGTTTATTAAAAAGTGGTGTCCAGAACTTGAAAAACTCCCCATTGAGTACTTGCATGAACCTTGGATGCAAACGCCTATGGAAGCCTTATTTAACGATTTTAAAGTAGGTAAAGATTACCCAGAGCCCATGATAGATTTAACTAAGGCGTCTAAAGAAGCCCGTCTAAGGCTCTGGCAATACCGCGAACGAATTGACGTAAAACGCGCCATTCCCGGTATTTTAAAAAAGCACGTTAGTATCGCCCCAAAGATAAAAAGCACAACCAAAAACAAAGATAAAAAAAATAGCAATGGCGCATAAAAAACTACATTTACCACAAAAAACTTGCCCTATTTGCAAACGTGATTTTACTTGGCGTAAAAAATGGCTGCGCGATTGGGATAACGTAACTTACTGCTCACAGCGATGTAAGCGCCATTTAGCTAAGTCTTAAATCTAAGCAATTAGCTACTTGCCCCTACTCCATTTAAGAACGTAGCATAAGCTAGGTTTGAAGCCGATTCAGGGCTGTGCTCACCGCTATGTATTGCTTGATAACCCACCCAAAGTAAGCCTTCAAATAAATGAAAAACCCATGACACTGAAAAATTATCACTAATTTTTTTGTGTTTAATCACTAAACTAATTAATTCACGCATTTCATCATTTTGCTGCTTAGAGCGGGCTTGAAAATCAGCATCATCTATCAACACTTGTTCCATTTTTGAAAGAAACGAAAACTCAGCAAATAAAGGCATTGTATTTTTTAGTATTAACCTAAGCGCATCAAGATGATCTTTCGCTTGGCGGTCAACATCTTTATTAACACTATCGAATCGCTCTAAACAATAAAATGCGATTGCCTTTTGGAGTATTTCTTTACTCTCAAAATGACGGTATACAGTTGCTCTACCAACGTTAGCGTGTTTAGCGATATCAACCAATGTGGCGTCAGCGTTTTGTAAAAACAACTTAAGCCCAGCTTGAATAATGAGCTGCTTTGAACGAGAAATACGCACATCCATTTTTGAGACACCATTGTATCATATATATTGTTACTGCTATGATACACAAGTGTATTAAAACTTAGCCTCAACTTCAATCAGGAGAACACTATTGAACCGCATGATCGCTATCGATATTGCTCGCGCACTTGCTATATTTGGCATGGTTATTGTGAATTTTAAAATTGCTATGAATGTACAGCCAGGCAATTCTCCCTTGTACCTTTTTGCTAGTTTATTTGAAGGTCGAGCATCTGCATTGTTTGTTATTTTAGCAGGCATAGGCATCACCTTTATGACACTCAAGGCGCGTCAATCTGGTTTATCTTCAGAAGTAACCAAATCAAAGTGGTCACTGATCAAGCGTGCTGTGTTACTCATGTTGATTGGCTTAGCCTATGTGCCCATTTGGGAAGCCGATATTCTCCATTTTTACGGTGTCTATTTTATTATTGCTGCCTGTATATTCACTCTAAGTAATAGAGTGCTATTATTGATAAGTGGCTTTTTTGTGTTAGCCTTTCCGCTGTTATTAATATGTTTTGATTACAGTTATGGCTGGGATTGGAATACGTTAACCTATCATGGTTTTTGGACTGTAGATGGTATGTTAAGGCATGTATTTTTTAATGGCTTTCATCCTGTTTTTCCATGGTGCGGTTTTTTGGTTTTTGGCATGTGGTTAGGTAGACAAGATTTACTTGATTCTCAATTTAGAAAGCAATTATTAATAGGCTCAATCGCTGTACTACTTATCACTGAGTTGCTTTTTTACGGCCTAAGGTTATTAACTAAAACACACGCTGAATTAGGAATAGATTTAGAACTGAGCAGCTTTTTATTAAGTACGTCTATCATACCGCCTTTACCTCAATATATGCTCAGCGCGACAAGCTCATCGGTTATCGTGTTAGTAGGTTGTTTTTATTTTGCTGATACATTTCAAACAAACAAATTAAGCCATTGGTTAAAACAAACCGGGCAAATATCGTTAACACTCTATGTGGCGCACGTACTTGTTGGCATGGGGGTTTTAGAATCATTGGGACTATTAAATAATCAAACAATTGGTATGGCGTTATTCTCAGCCCTATTGTTTTGCCTGTTTAGCATCATTTTTAGTGTTTGCTGGTTAAATAAATTTAAAGCCGGACCGCTTGAGTGGGTATTTAAAAAACTCATCAGGTAAGCGTAATTCTCAACTATAAAAAAACTAATTAATTTACACACTCTTTGCACATTCTCTTTATATGCTAATTTAAACCCTTAGCTTAGAGATACTACAATGAGTAAAAAATTATTTAAAACAAAGTCTGCAATTACAATACTTTTAACTTTACTCGTCACTGGTTGCGGTAGTTCAGAAGATAGTACAACCGCAACGACAGACTCCGGCTCAGACACAACAACGAATACTAATTCAGACATTGTTATAGAAGTTAATCCACTAAACTTTACAAGCGGGGCACTAGATTCAGAAGTAGCAACCCAAACATGTACCCTGACCAATAACGAAGAAGCACAGTGCTATGAAATTCAAATAGCTGGCGCGCCTGCTAGCCATGAAATTGGTATTTTTTGCCCTAGATATACGACTTCAAATGCAGATGAAGCTGGTATTTGGTTTGACGGCGATGGGCAAGTTTATGATTTAACTGGTGAGTTTATTACCAATCTAGATACTCATTACAACGACAGTAACTGGAAGTTGTATAACGAAAGCACCGGTAAAGTTAACGTCACCACGACAGAAGCCTCGTGCGCAGGAGCTGCAAGGCCTGATGTTGAAGAGCAATATCAAAATCACTGTGTGGAGTGTGCTATTGACTATGTTGATGGTGGAATTAGTCAAACCGTACTCATCCCGATTACACCTGTAAAGGCAAGCAGCCCTATTTCAATTGGCCGTGATAATATAGGTATTTCATTAAATGGAGTTGCACTTGCACCACCTGCACCTGTAGATGCCATTTTAGGCGCTTACACAATCGCTGCGTTTGATGACTGTGCAGGCCATATCAACTTAGTCGAAGGCTATCATTATCATGGTGCTGCTGGTTGCAGTGAAACACTAGAACAATCAAACGGTCATGCTGGCATGTTAGGTTATGCGTTAGACGGATATGGTATTTTTGGTATGGTTGATAGCCAAGGAAATGAAGACAATGACCTTGATTCATGTCGTGGCCACTACGATGAAACTAGGGGCTATCATTATCATTCAGCAAGCATTGCTGAAAACATGTTTATTGGTTGTTACAGCGGCGAAATAGCAAGGTAATAGGAGTTTATGATGAAAACACATTTAAAATTAGTCACGGTATTATTTTCCTCAACCATTGCTCTTTTTTATACTGCAAGCAGCCTTGCTCATGCTGCTCACGGTACGAATCAGCCATGGCATGCCTGTGAGGAAAAAAAACTTAATCAAAGTTGCCAATATGAGTTAGTAAATAAACTCTATATTGGCAGCTGCCAAGCAGCAAATAAAGTATTAATGTGTGTGCGAAACCAACCCATTATTGATATAAAAAACCAGCACAAAACTCAACAAAGCGCAGGCACTAATGAGCATGCTAAAAAGAAAGAGTAAAAGTAAAACTGAGTTAGACTCTATTTACGCCATAGATTTTTAGACCTGTAGGCTGTAGGCGTTACGCTCATGTGCGCCTTAAACACTTTATTAAAATAACAAGCACTTTTAAAGCCTGATAAACTAGATACACAATCAATACTTAATCGTGTAGTCGCTAATAAGTGCCGTGACTTCTCTAACCTTAGTAAATTAACCTGAGCACTAAAACTGCTACCCAAATATGTTTTAAATAAGCGCTTTAAAGTTGCATTACTGACGTTAGCCTGTTTTGCTGTTTTTGTTAAGTTCGGTACGTTTTCAATATTTTCAGATATATACCCAAGCCACCTCAAGATGCAGGATTCAGCGTTTCACAGGGGCTTAATATCAAGGCGTTACTTTGCAAGAATGGCCATCCCTTTTAAGAAGTAACAACGATGAGAGTAAGTGCCTGTGAAACGCCCAAGGGGTTGGTTTAAAAGCGATTTATACTGCGTTATTGATTTTAACAATAGAACCACTATTACTTGCAATCAATGCCTTGCCTAAATCGCTTTTAATTCCAACTGAAACTCGCATCTTGAGGTGGTTTGGGTATATAACTCAGCGCATGTGTCAGCCTAGGATCTAACTGATGTCCATTTTTGTAACCACTTTCTGTACTAGGTAAGTTTTGCAAACCTTTCAGTAGGGTTATTAATTTTGCTAACTTATCGAGTGGATGTTTCGCAGCTGCTAGCAAAAACAAAGCGTTGATCATTGGATGGTTTTTTTCAACAAAAAATGTATGGCTTTCATTGATAATAAAGAGAGTATATTCAGTTAGAATAACATACCCTGTTAGCGAGTTTGAAAAATCTCGCACTTAGCTTAAGTAGCAAGTAACTCTTATATTGAGCCTCGTCACAGGGGCTTTATAGTAAACTTTGCAAGTCAAATCAATACCCACATTTTACATCTGTTATTTTACTAATGTAATTGATTCACTCAGCACTCTTTATTTTAGTGATAACAAATAAGGTTAATAACATGCTCGCTGTGAAAATCAGCCCTTAAAATCAGTAAATCTTTGTTATCAATTCTAAAAATACGTTAATATTAGAAAAACTCACTCTGGCTGTTGCCAAAATTAAACCTGTTGTTTACTCATTAATGAGATCAAAACAAAACTAACTCTAAATAATCAGGTTAGAAATTTTTAAGGGATACTATGAATTGTACTAGTAGGTATACCCAAGCCACCTAAAAATCCAGATCCAGTTGGAATTATACGCAACTTAGGCAAGGCATTGATTGCAGATAATAGTGGTTCTATTGTTAAAATCAATAACGATGTATAAGTTGCGTATAAACCAATCCTTTGGACGTTCCTCAGGAACTTACTCTCTACGTTGCTCCTTTTTAAAAGGGAATGCCATTACTGCAAAGGCACGCCTTGACATTAAGCCCCTGAGAAACGCTGGACCCTGTATTTTTAGGTGGCTTGGGTATAAGGGCTTACTAAAGCCAAGTTTTATTGAAGGTCAGTTTCGCTCGCACACATGCACGCATTGTAATGGCCACTGGATCTTAATCGAAGATTTTGCGGCTTGGAAAGAGCGTAACCCAACCTTTGAATTTGCTGATAACATCTCATTTGAAGCAGAAACATCAGACACAAAAAAAGCCCTAATTTGCCCTGTGTCGGGTGTGATCATGCGTAAATTTCGTATTTCATCATCAAGCGACCACCGGATAGATTACAGCGCACCTGTTGGCGGTATCTGGTTAGATGCCGGTGAGTGGGAGTTACTAAAAGAAGAAGGCCTAGCCGGCACATTAAATGCCGTAGTCACGCAGCAATGGCAAAACCAAATTCGCGAGCAAAGTACCAAGCAAAATTTTAGTGATATATACGCTGATAAATTTGGCACTGACACTTACGCAAAAGTAAAAGACCTAAGAGAGTGGCTTAATGCACAACCACAAAAAGCAGATTTAAGAGCCTACCTAATGGCCGAAGATCCATATTCTGCTGAAAAATAACCTCCTACATTAAAAAATTTTCTACGGCTAAATTTGATTTATTAGAAAAACTAAATTTAGCCGTTAGTATCAATATCATTTGTGATCAACTATTACGACTAGGAAAAAGTACAACCTCGCTATTGCCCCACATCTGCAGATTTAGTAAACCTCAATTGGGTACTTGAAAAACCCCACAACTTTAGTGATAATGATTTTCATTAACAACAATCACAATTAAGGACGAATTGTGCACGCTCATAAAACATACCATTTAACTCGTAAATTTAAACTTTCTACTTGTGCGCTAATGATTTGCGCATCATTCCATTCGATTTCAAAACAAAATACTGATACTAATCAATACATTAATGACTCCGCTGAAGCCACAGATACTAAACGTGTTCAAGAACTTGAACATATATATGTTACTGGCACTAGTATTAACGATTACTCAGAATCAGCTAATAAAGCCGCCTTAAAAATGATTCTTTCACAGCGAGAAACGCCACAAGCCGTTACAGTTATCACTAATCAGATGATGCAAGATTGGCAAACCATCAATATAGACGAAATTTTAGAGCATGCGACGGGGTTTTATGCGCGACGCTCATCTAGTTTAGATAGACCTCGCTTTTCTGTGCGTGGTGGTAACGTTAACTTGATCCAAGTTGACGGTGTTCAGCAGTTCCCTGGTGGCCGCAGACCCAACGTAAATGGCGATTCTGCTGCATATGAACGCGTTGAAATTGTACGTGGTGCAAATGGCTTGTTAACCGGAGCGGGTGATCCTACTGCGACTGTTAACCTTGTTCGTAAGCGAGCCACTAATACAGACTTTCAAGCAAGTGTTGGTCTTTCAGCTGGCAGCTGGGATAATTACCGTGGTGAGATTGATATTTCAGGTTCATTAGTCGAGGACGGTACTATTCGTGCTCGGTTTGTGGCTGCACATTATGATAAAAACTCTTACATTGAACGCTATGGGCAACAAAAAACCTCAATTTACACTACTTTAGAAGCCGATCTAACAGATTACACCCTACTTCGCTTAGGCGTAGAATATACTGATACCGCATCAAAAGGAGCTATAAACTCACACTCCCAACCCTACCTTTTCGCTGATGGCAGCCGCTATAATGGTAAACGTTCAGATACAGGCATGACCGCAAAATGGAGTGGCTGGCCGCTTGAAGAGCACACCTATTTTATTGGCCTTGATCACGCTTTTGAGAATGATTGGCAATTAAATGCTATTGCGACTTACAACACCATAGAGATGCAAGGCGGCAAACTATTTTTCGTTTACCCTGAAGGTTATATAAATCCAGATGGTAGTAGTGACTTAGGCTTTGGTTACAGCGCAGTGATAAGTAGCTCTGAAGATAAACAAACAACATTTGATGTTTCATTACAAGGCCCCGTAGAGTTATTTAATCGCACACACGAAATGATTTTTAGCTATAACCAATTTAGCCGCGACCGGACCTCTTTTGGCAAGCAGGCTGATCAAACCTCAATTTCCCTTGAAGGGCTCAATTTTCATGATTGGACTGGCGATGTACCGCATTACCCTTTTAAAGATTTAGCCAAACAAAGTGTTAATATCACCAAATCCAACGGTGGTTTTGCTGCCATACGTATAAATCCTCATGACCGTGTGAAAGTGATTTTGGGTGCGCGAATAAGTAACTGGGATTATCGCAATGATCGTTTTAACCCCTCAACTGGGGAGTTCCAAGGTATACGCTATCAAGAGAATGTAACGGATGAACTAACGCCCTATGCAGGGTTAATTATTGATATAAGCCAGCAGTACAGCATATACACTAGTTACACCGAAGCGTTTAGACCACAGGCCTACTTTGACGCTAATGACAAAATGCTTGACCCTAGCACTGGAGAAAGTTATGAAATTGGTATTAAAGGAGAGTTACTCAAAGATACCCTTAACGTTAGCGCAGCCATTTATGAAAATATCGAGAATGGTCTGGCAGAGCTTGATCCTAATTATTCCGAGAAATATCTTACTCCAAATGGAAATCGCCCTTATATACAAAGGGGAGAAGGTGATACGACCAAAGGGTTTGAAGTAGAATTTAGCGGCTCACTAAGCCAAGATTGGAATTTAAGTGCAGGTTACTCCCAACATAAAACTAAATCCAAAGAAGGTAAACAGCTTAAAACAGATGAGCCAAATAAATTACTAAATATTTATACCACATATGACTTTGATCGTTACCTAACTGGATTTACTGCTGGTTTTGGGGTTAATTGGCAAAATAGTTTTTATGCCACGCCACAAAGGCCATTAGCTAATGGCCAAAGTGAAGCATATAAAATTGAACAATCACCAGTGACACTTCTCAACTTTATGGCACGTTATGAGATTAATGATAAAACCAGTGTTTCCCTAAATATTAATAATTTATTAGACGAACACTATTTTAATAGTATTTCATCTTGGGATGGTTATGTTTTACACGGTGAGCCCGTGAGTTGGCAACTGAGCTTACGTCACGCTTGGTAACATACTTCTAAAAAAACGCCAATGCCCTATTCAATATAACTTGATGCGCCTAAAGGAGGCGCATTTAGCTGTATATTTATCATCACCAATAAAACACAAAACACCAAAATTACATAGCCTGAAAAAGCCAAGGTCACAGAAGGAGTACTCTCTTAGTTTTTTAATGCCTATTCAATGCGTTTGAATGTTGAACGCAAGTAACCGTCCTGATCCCCTAAACCGAGTTCAATTAATGGATAAAGTCCTTCTTGGATCATAGTATTATCAATAATAGTGATCTTGAAAGGAATAGATACTCCCTCATAGTTTGGAAAGCTAGAATATTCAATATACTCAATTAATGTATCATTTTCGTAGGTATAGCGGCCCAACGAACCACCATAATTGTCAAATGCTACAACTTTTTGATCTGCCGTTAGTTGATATGAATTAAACCTTGGTCGATTTGTGCCAATACTTGAAAACGCAAAATGACTGTCTGTAAATATTTTAATCATTTTACGGTTTTTACCATCAAAGGTAGTGTATTCCTGTTCTCCAATAGCCAATGTTTCTAATTCTAATTGCCACTCACCTTCTAGCGCATTTGGTTGAGGGTTATCGCCTAATGTTTTACAGCCAGTTAAAAGCGCTACCACTAAGATAAAAATAAATAAGATTCGCATAATCTTACATCCTTATAATTAATTAAGATAAAACCCATCTTAGTTACTTTTCGGGGACAAAACAAAAAATGCAAAAAAGACAAGTGGGCCTGTGACTACTCAGCAGGCTCACATAGGATGAGTGTCTTCTTAGTGTTTATTTTACTGTAGGTAATCAGTGTTTAGCTTCACAAGATTTAGTGCCATTGAAAGTGTTTGGGTAGATATTTATCACGGGAGATGAACCGTCCATAGCACTTCCTGTTAATAAAAAGCGCATGATGGGTAATGTGGGGGCCGGCGGTTAGAGACCTCCGGTTACCCGATTACGTGATGTCACTAAGCTCAAAGCAAATTTCCAGTTCACCTTGTGTATTCGGAAACCAAACCTCACCTCTTTCTGAGCTAGCGTTTAAAAAACCCAAAGAATACTTTTTTGCGAGACTAAACATTTTTTCGAAAGCAGGTTCACTTTGCGACCAAGCAAAGCCAACGTATACAACTACCTTCCCAACACAAATATCAGCTAAGGTATCATCTGCGAGCTCTTTTGCGAAAGGGCCGTTCATTGGGGGAAAATCATTTATGAGCTCCATAAAAAAAAGCCGGAGTTTATCAGTCGTTACTGAAGGGTCGTCATAGTCATGCTCTTCTGCCCATTCAGACTGGTCATCATACCAATCTGAGAAGATTTCTAATTCTCTAGGTGCTTGTTCTGCATCAAATACCATTAAATCATAACTCATGGGGCTATCCTTGAAATCACCTAACGAGCCTGTAGAATAACTCGTTTTTAATTTATTTTTATTGATGGTTCAACCATAGCTGAGATCCTATTTGGGTTCAATCGGTTACTTCGATTTTACGTAAAATATAAAAAGAGGACTTGGTGTTGTTTTAATGGGCTTTTTTAAGGTATTGCAGATGTTTGAGTGGCTTTTTGAGGTGATAAGGGCTTAGCCCTATTAATGCATCGTGTTTCTCAGCTTTTCTAGGTTATGAACAAGCCAATACAACTGCCGCACAATGAAGTGAAGGCAGGCTCGATACAGGCAAGTCGTTTACCATTGTTTTAAAAACGTGTTGCCCTGTTTTTATTGGCGCTTTTCTAAGTAATAGGAAGGTGTAGCCTTTGTTTTCTTTTATTAACCTCAGGGCGTGTTGTTAGGCGTATTTAGCTCTGTAGAAGAAATCTACGAAGATCTCGCTCTTGACGCATGACATGTAAAATATAAACTTTGTCGCTATCCACTTTATAGAAAATACGGCAAGGATTAACATGAACTTCACGGTAATTTAAGTTACTTAATTCATGTGGCCTTTTACCTGATTCAGGCTGTTCTTCTAGCCTAGATATTTTATCAAATACTTTTTGAGTCAATTTCTTAGCCGCATCAATATTACTTAAAGAAATATACTCAGCAATATCGTTTAAATCATTAAGAGCTGGAGAGGTCCAAATTATTTCAGCCATTTGCTCATTTTTTCTTTTGCTTCTTGATTCGAGAATGTATTACCGTTTTTGATTGCTTGCTCACCACGTGCAACCCCCTCAAGAATTGCCATTCGTTGTTGCATAAATTCATAATCTTCAACATCAACTAAATAAGCGGATGGTTGACCATGCTCAGTAATTAACACTGGTTCTTTAGATATATGAAGATCAGCTAAAATTTTGGTAGCTTGGCGCTTAAGTGTCGTAACAAGTTCAACTTTCATAATAAATTCTATTTAGAACTCAAATAATGTATCACTATAGTATCACAAGGGTTCGGATTTACAATTATACGGCTAACATTTTAGTATTTAGCGACAGGCGGTTTGTGTTGTATAATTGCTTGCTGAACGAAGCCGCTGCGCGGCAGAATTAATACGCACCTTTCGTGATAATATTAAATACTTGCTAGATGCCATCTATTTTGGCGGTCTATCTAGGAGCCTAAAAAAGGACAGCGTAAAAAAGGACAGGCATATATTTTGCCGGATAATAATGTGCTACTGGCGGCAGTGGCGCTCTTTATCAGGTATAGCACGCACAAAAGTACGCGAAATTGGGTGTTAGCGAACAACTCGCCATAGCCTGTGGTATCACCAGTACCAAAAGTAGGCGCTTGGAAGCGAAGGCCCTTGTAGAAGCTCAAAAACAAAAGGAATTAACATTGCATTTGGCAATGATTACTTAGCGTCCCAAGGTTTAGTGTCATTAAGAGATATTTGGAGCAATATTCATTACGGGAGATGAACCGCCCATTGCACTTCCTGCTAATAAAAAGCGCATGATGGGTGGTGTGGGGGCTGGAGGTTAGAGACCTCCGGCTACCCGATTAGCTTTACTGATTGACAAAACGTGAAGAATATCTGGTGAATACCCAACCATGCATTTCAGTCCCATTTTCATATTTATACGATATTTCAATCCAGTTTTTATTTTTGGAATGTACAGTGACAACTTGCCCAAAAATCATTTCGTCGAGTATTTCAGAGTTTGTTGACGCATCGGCTCTTAAGCGAACATTATTTCCAGTTATAAAACGAAGACCTGATGTATCAATACCTTCAATTTTTCGCGGTAGTACAGAAATATCTTTGACCTTTTCTCTATCTGCTCGGTCACTCTCCAATAAGTAACTTTCTACTGTTGGTGTTATTAAGTTTGCAGAAATACTATTAATTTGTGGCAAAAAGACATGTAAAAAGAATGTAGCTAGAACAAGCTGAATAAAAGGAGGTAAATTATTGAAAATCTCAAAAAAGCTTTTTGAATCTTCTGAATCAGTAAGCATTTCGGTAGCAGATTGAAATTCACTTTCGAGTGTTTCTTCATCCAGCATCGACGTATTAATTGAGCTTGATTCTTGAATAGAATGTGTAACTTGATTAAGGAATGTTGAATTAATTTCTCGTAATACTTTTGAATTTTGCAATTGACTTAAAGAAGAATAGATAGAGGATGAATTAGCCATTGCTGCCATAGCTCGATCAGTAATCCCCTGCTGAGATTCAAATGACCTCATTGCTTTTTCTATTGCTGATGTGGCATGTGAAAACCCTAAAGCTTTTTCCATTATAGGGTTCTGTGATTCGAAGGTTTTCATGGCTTGTTCTACAGCGGAATTAGTTTTTGAAAAACCTAACAAATTTTTCATCAAAGCCTGTTGTGAATCAAATGATTTAATCGCTTGTTCAATAGCTGATGATCCTTCAGAAAGGCTTAACACTCTTTCAATTATGGAATTTTGTGATTCAAAAGATTTCATTGCCTGCTCTATAACAGAGATTCCTTTCGTATATCCTAAGGCCTTTTCCATTAAAGACTGCTGTGAGTTAATCGACCTCATTGCTTTCTCAATAGCTGTAGAGCCATGTATCATTTCTAGAGTACTTTCCATTTAATAGAGTCCTTGATTAATCACTGTAATTGAGAGTAAAGCTAACGAGGCTGTAGAATAACTCTAACAGCCAAATTCAATTAAAAAACGAGCTCCTATAATTAACTCTAAGCGTTTTTAAAGCACTAGGCAATGCATTTAGGACCCACAAAATTGGCTGTTTTTCTTAAAAAAGAGTAATTCTACAGCCACAACGCTCTAATAATGGGCAAAAAATTGTTGGCTAAAATGCTGAGGAGCGAAAACAGCCAACTGTTATTTGTCCTGATTTGTTTGCCTTGTTATGTTTCAAATGCACAACACTAAAAAGTTAATTTGTCATGTGATGATGTACAAAGAGAACAGCCCATAACAATATTGCACTACCGATAAAGATCAATAAACCTTTTAGACTAAAGCTACTAATTCTATGTTTGCAAACGGGGCAAACAAAGTATGATTTGTTCATTGCCACCTTAACCTCTAGGGGAACAATATCCGCCTTGCATTTTTTACACTGAGCCATTTAAATTTGCACACTCTGATTGAAACATAACGAGCCTGTAGAATAACTCGTTTTTAATTTATTTTTATTGATGTATTAACCATAGCCGAGTTCCTATTTTGATTCAATCGACAACTGACTTTCACGTAAATATAAAAAGAGGATTTGGTGTTGTTTTAATGGGCGTTTTGGAAGGTATGACAGGTGTTTAAGTGGCTTATTTAAGGTAATAAGGGGTTACCCTTATTAATGTATCGTGTTTCTCAGCTTTTCTAGATTATGAACAAGGCAATACAGAGTTGTCGCACAATGAAGTGAGGCATTCACTTCATTGTGCCTGCAAGGTTAATTTGTTTATTCCTTTATTGACTGTACCTTTATTGACTGTAATATTGCGACTTTTCAGATCTATGTCTTCTTAATAATATTTCCAACTACCCGATTATATTTGAAATACTCTACTTTCCAAAGACTGGTGGACTTAGATTCAGCTGTAACTTTATTTTTTCTCTAAATTCAATTGGAAAATCAATTGTAATATCATGCGATGTAGCCTTCCCCGAAGAAAAGTGTCGCTTTGATGAATATAGAGCTTCTTCAATTGGCTGTAAAGGTAGGGAAGAAGGCGTCAAATCCAAATTTTCAATTTTAACAACTTTCCCCTTTTTGTTAAAAAATATCTTAGCAGTTACCTTTCCAGTCTTCGCGTTAATGATCATTCCTTCTTCAAAAACTGGATTAGATACTTCCACAACTACTTCTGCTATATCGATATTCACCGAAGGCATGCAAGCATGGCTTGAGAAGCTAAAAGCTAATAACGCAATAGAGAGATACTTCATAATTACCTTTCAAATATAGCAATTTAATTAAAGAGTACTTTCCCTATTTTTTGACTTGGGAGGAAAACACAAGAAACTATAAATACACACAGCTCTAATTATACCTGTGGATCAAATTTTGGCTTGATAAATCATACTAATATACACTCTGCTTATGGTTGTCTAGCAGGTGACGATTAAACATTATCGCCAATACGTTGAACGGGCATGCATAGTACTTGCCCAAGAGCCACTAACCCGCAGCTGTTAATTGTTGCTCTTTTAGCTGTTGTTTAAGTCGTGCGTTTTCAGCTTTTAAAAAAGCGACCTCTTCTTCAAGGGGTAATTTTTTATCCGCTGTTTGCTCACCGGGTAATTTTTCTCGCAAAAGCATAATTACCTGCTCAGAGTGAATAACATCGCCAACTTTGGCTTTAAAGTCATACACAATCCCTGCACTGGGTGCGATAACTTCAAGTACCGCTTTTTCAAGTTCAACGTCAAATAATGCTTGGTTAGCTGTAACAGCCTGTCCATCGTTGACATAAACTGCGGCAATTTTTGCCTCGCCCATTGAATCAAATAACTCTGGTGCTTGAATATCCATATTTATCATTTCCTTATAGTTAATATACGCACTCTCACTATTGAAGGTGCGTTTAATTAGATTGTCACCTGTTACAAAAGAGTTTGCCTAGGCATTGCGTCATCTTTTGTGTCAGTTTCAACGACTTTAGTTATTACCTGTGCAGGCTGATTTTTCATTGCTGTTAACAGCGCATCTAACGCCTGTTTGTGTTCATCGCTTTGTATGACTTGTCGCTCAGCATTTTTAACATTTTGTTGGGCCATTAACTCCAATATATCACGATTATTGTTGTGTTCTAGTTCATCTAATAACTGATTAACTAAATCTGGCGCTAACTGCGCCATATTATTATCTGCTAACGCAGTGAGTATTTGAGCCAGTTGCTCACTGTGATCAAGCGATTTAAGCGCTACTAATAATTGCTCGCTCAACAACTGCATTTGCGCTTGGCTACCCGCTAATAATGCGTGCTTTAAATCATTAAGCGCGGCATCTGGCGTGCTATTGGCAATTGCACTGGCTAGCGTGTTTAACTCAGTTTTAGTATTTAATTGCTCTGTTTGCATATTAAGTGCTGTTATTAATTGCTCAAAGCTTTGTTGGTTATTATTGTCACTTGTAACCTGCTTAAGCTGATCTAATGTTTCACCAAGTTGCGTTAGCTGCTGATGATTGTTATTGCTATTAATTGCTTGCGTTAACTTTTCGCCTAGGTTGTCAATTTGAGCATGGCTACAGTTGCTAGCAACCGCTTTTATCAGCTCATTTAACTGGGCTTTATTATCAAGTGGCGCTATATATTCACTTAATTGTTGACCCAGCATGCTCAAGGTTTGGTTACTATTATTGGCCGCAACCACTTTAGCTAACTCGCTCAATTGTGCGTGATTGTTATTACTTGCAACGGCATTACTCATCTGCTCTAGTTGCTGGCTAAGCATGTTCAATGTTTGATTATTATTATTCGCTGCAACGAGTGTAGCTAATTCATTCAATTGCGCATGATTATTATTACCTGCTACCGCATTGGTCAGCTCACTGAGAGCGTCTTGATTGCGAAGTTGCGCTAAATGTTCACCTAGTTGTTGCCCCAATACATTAATGGATTGATTGCTATTGTTTGCAGTGAGCACTTTGCTCAATTCATTGAGCTGTGAATGATTGTTGTTATTTGATACCGCAGCAACCAGCTCAGTAATAGCCGCTTTATTATCAAGTGGTGCTAAATGCTTGCCTAAAGCTTGTTCTAAGTTATTAAACGCTTGGTTGGTATTGTTTTCACTGGTCGCTTTGGTGAGGGCGTTAAGTTGGCTGTGGTTGTTATTACTGGCAATTGCAGCACTTAATTGCTCAAGTCCACTCTCATAAGGCGTTTGCTTAAAGCCGTTATCAAGCGATTGCGCAAGTGCGGCCAATGCGTGCTTATTATCTAGCCCTTGAATATTAACGCCTACACTTTGCAGTAAATCACTGTAATCGTGGCTTAGGTTATTTTTACTGAGCTTACTGGCAATGCCCTCAAGTGATTCATGTAAATACCCCATTTGCTCAACAGCCATCATGACTGGGCTGCCTGCTCCATCGAGTTTATTTAAGCGCACAAAGTCTTCTTTAATTTGGCTGTAACGAGCGTGATCTTCTTGCGTTAATGTACCACGCAGTTCACCCAGTTTGAGTAAGTTCTCTTCAGAGCCTTTACTGAGTGTTTGCGCTTCGCCGCGATAATGATCGCGTATAAGGTTTTCAAGCTCTTCGTCATTCATGGCAGCTACGACCTTCTCCGCCATTTTGTTCATGTTACGGTAACTACCTTGGAGCTTAAATGGGGGCTCGGTACGGTAATTATTATCTTGTGCGGCGGAGGCTATATACTGGGCGTTAACTTTAAGCACGGTATTACGAATGGTCATTAGTCGCGTGAGTACGGCTTTAATTTCGTTAGCTTCGGCCTGTGAGTACCCATGTTCCATTTCATTTAATGAAATGTCTTCGCCTTGGCAAATACGCACTAATTTATATAAATCGTCCATATTGCGATTAGCCAGTGGCGCTAATACTGAATTGGAGGTCAGTGCATTTTCAATAAAGCTCATGGCAAATTCTTGCTCACAGCCTGCCAAAGTATCACCTAAGTTATAAATATCGGCGCGGTTAGCTAGCATGTCAGGAATTTTAAAGCTCTCGCCAGATTCCGTATAGGGGTTACCGGCCATCACTACAGCAAACTTTTTGCCCCGTAAATCATAGGTTTTACTTTTGCCATTCCACACGCCATCAATTCGGCGTGAGCCATCACACAATGAAATAAATTTTTGTAAAAACTCTGGGTTGGTATGCTGAATATCATCCAAGTAGAGCATTACGTTATTGCCCATTTCAAAGCTTTGGTTAATTTTTGCAATTTCTTTTTCAGCGGTGGCATTAATTGCCTGTGCTGGGTCTAAAGAAACCTGATCATGCCCTATCGATGGGCAATTTACTTTAACAAAGGTTAGCCCTAAACGGTTTGCAACGTATTCAACCAAGGTTGTTTTACCGTAACCTGGCGGCGAAATAAGTAATAACATGCCCATTAAATCGGTGCGTTTATTTTTACCCGCTGAGCCAATTTGTTTTGCTAAGTTATCGCCAATAATTGGAAAGTACACTTTGTTGATCAGCTGATTACGTACAAACGAGCTAAGCGGGCGTGCTTTAAATTCGTCAAGCTGCAGACGCTCTTTTTGCTCAGCCAAAATATCGCTGCGTAATGTGTGATATTGCTCAAATGCAGGTACTTGCTCGGTGATGTATTTACGCGTGCGAGCATAAAACTCAGCGTAATCTACATTCAGTATTTGCTCTTGCACTCGCTTATGTTGGCCCATAAGGCGTTCAACCTGCGTTATAGGGGTAACATCAAGTACATGATAATGCAGTTTTGTTGTTGCACTTAAATGCGCATAGTTTGCAGCTTCAGCCTGCACGACGGTATTTACTTTATCACTTTGCATGCAATAGGCGTTTACCCAACTTAAAAATAATAATGCACGTTCATCAGTTTGCGTTACATTTTCGCATGCATGATTAAGCTCGTTAATATAGCCTTTTGCTTTGGCGTCACTACTAAACTGCTCAGCTAAGTTTTTGGCCTGCTGAGAAATAATAAACTGTTGTTGTTCTGCTGTTTTTTGTTGCGCTAACTGCTGCACTAAGTAAGCGGCGGCTAAGTCACTTGATAAATCAGTAAAGCGCGCGCGCAGTTTACCTATTTGTGGTAAATACTCTGCAATTTGCTGACTTAATTGCTCATTCAAGGAGCTGATAAAACTGGTTGCACCAAAATGTTTATCCATCAAAATGGCATTGATCGCTTGATGGTAAAATGTATTCAGTTGTGCGGTTGATAATTGTGCGCTAAATAACTGCGCCACAATCCGACAACTTGCAGGGTAAATAAGCAAATCTAAGCTATTTTTTTGAGTCAATAAGGTGTCAATAATTGCGCATGCATCGTGATCGTGAATACCTTTTTCGTAACCCTCTTGGTAGCGCGGCTCAGCAAACTTTTGCACTAACGAAAGTAAGGTATCTTCTTTTTGTGCCTGTTGTAACTGTACAAAAGTAAGCGAGTGCTCACTGTTTTCACACGCAAGCAATATTTGCGCAGCTAAATACTCACCACGATAAACCTCGTCATTCTCAGAGACCAAGGTTTGTTGCCACAAATGGCGACTTTGCTGTAGCGTATTAAGACTTTGCTCATCTGTTATTGGTTCAAAATAATCAGTTCCCGTTAAGTGCAGCATTAGCTGCTCATCGCGCGGCAATAACGTTAAATCAAGCAGCTGCTTATTTACGCTAAATGCGTGTTTACCAATACTGACTGAATTACCGCCATCAGTAAAAATGTCTTGTTTGTCACGCAGTGAGCGAATGCCCTGATCTTTACTCGCTTTGAGTTTTGATTGAATATCATCGGCACGTATTTCATCGCCTAACTCTTTGAGCTCAGTAGTCAATGCGCGTAATTTGCTGATCATAGGATCGGCAGCAAAATAGGTATTGAGCGCATCAAGCTCAGTAAAGCTTTGCGCGCGGCGGTTTACGCCCTGTAAAATACGCTCTGCAGCGTTAGCTAAGTTAAGTGCACGGCGCTGGCGAGTATCAATTAAGCTTTGTTTGTGCGCTTCAAAGCTTTCGTATACGTCATCGCGCTTTGCAATAATCTCACTGAGGTATTCGTCAAAGTCACTAAATTGCGATTCAAGCTCTTCGAGCTGAATCAGTAATCGAGATAATTGATCGTCACACGCTTCTGGTGTTTTGGCGTTATTTAGCGCGTTAGTAATACTTTGCGAAAACAGCTTAAAGCGTGCGGCAAATTCGGCTTTTGCTTCAACACTACCCAGACTTTTTTGACGAATTTCAATACTGGCTTTAGCGCGATTAACCAGCGCATAAACAGCACTGATGTCTTCTAATATTTGCGTGCGTACGCGGCTGTCATCAATGTCTAAATCAAGCATGGTGTGGTTGAGTAAATCAAGCTCCACGCTTTGCGTATCAAGTTGCGCTATATACGTTTTTAGCTCGCTGACACTTTCGCTTTTACTGCTGAGTTCTTCCAGCTCTTTTAGTTTTTCGTGGTACGGTGCTAATGCGCTATCTTGTTGTAAAAATGCAGCTGTTGCTTGGCTTACTTCGCCAAGCCTTTCATCAATTTGGTTTTGTAGTGCGTTAAGTGCATCTGTATCTATATACTTAATGTCTTCAAGGCTGATCACTTGCCCTTTTAAGATTTTTAACGCATCAATACCCTGCACAAACTGTGGCGCAGCTTTAAAGCTATCTGGGCGTATGTCACGAGTTACATCAGTATATTGTTTATTAATATCCACCAAGGCTTGCTTGGCTTTGTTTTGAATTTCAGTAACTTTTTCAAATTCATCCAGCACTTGCTCAGCAGTTTCATTAATGCTGTGCAGGTTTTGAGCAATTTCAGTAAACTCACCTTCATTAAGCCAATGATAACGGTCGAAAATATTACGACTTAACGCAATCATGTCTTCGTAATGAAATAGACTTGGGCTTTGTTCATTTATTGCTTTACAAACACTGTACAAGTCAGAAATACCGCGTACTAAATCAGGGTTACCTATTTTGCCAAAAAAGCTGGTCAGCGGCGGCGCATTCGCAGCAAATTCAGCTGATACAAATGGGCTTTGCCAAATTTGAATCGGGTGTACGCGTTCAGGTTCGTCTTTATCAGCTTTAAAGGTAAGCGTTAAACCATCGTTGTATATGCCGTAGCCGTGACAATAGATAGGGTTTTGCAGGTTTTTATCAATAATATTGTATGCAAACAGTGCATAACGACCTTCGCTTGGCTCATAAAATACGTATAAAACATCTTCGCCGTTAGGTGACTTTATCTGCCTGTGGAATTCAAGATCTTCTATTTGCTCTTCAAACGATCGCGCTTGCCCTGATTGTAAATAATAACCACCGGGAAAAATAACACCGTGATCTTCAGGTAAAGTAACGCAGGCACTGCCAATGGCATCTTGGCGAGCAACCTGCTGAGTACGCGTATTAAAAATAAAGTAACGCCATGTTTTTTCGCGATACGGGAGTATTTTTATTAGTACTAAATCGCCCACCAGCGCGTATTCCACATCACTATCAGCAAGAGATTGGTTTTTATCATCAACCGGCTCTTGGTAAATACCTTCACCGGTATCTGTGCTGTTTTCAATTTTAATCGTGAGTGAACCACCTATGGTCTCCACAAAAACTTGGTCAGCAATATTAATATGGGCATGGCGCCCTTCTACGTGATCACTGCGGTCAGTTTTGAGCCATTCAAAATCGTAGTCATGGGCGTGTTGAATATCACGTTCGCCGCGGTTATCTATATAATTGATGGTATTGTCTGGGTGAATTTCCCAGCGAAAAACCCGCACATCCGATAACTTGTCGCCAATTTGGAATAACGCAAACAGCTTGCCATTTTGTTGGTATAAGTGCTGTAAACTGGTTTGTTTGTAGTAAGTATAAAGCTCTTCAAAGTCTCGAATAAAGCGCGTATCAGTTAAAAAGCGGGTTTGCTCTGGGTAAGCTTCCACTTCAAAGTGATCGTCTTGCTCTACTAATTTTTGTACGCTAAACACGTCGTTAATTGAGGTTTCTTTTTTTAACCCAAGTAATACGTTATAAGCAAAAATAACTTTATCGCCTACAATTACAATGTCACGCGGTGTACAATTTTGCTCCGTACGAACTCGCACTCGCCCTTTAACTTGTAATTCTGTACTGCCAAACTCCGTTATACGCTGCTGATTAACTTCATCAATTTGCGTTTTTAAAGTCCCGCCAAAATTACTTAAGCGGCGTTTAATTAAGTCGTATGAGCCTTGCTCTAGCGCTTGTTGTGTTGCGTCCGTCATGAAAAACTATCCTGAAATTTAATTAAAGTTAGCCGTAATAAGTAATCTATTACGGCTAAAGGGATGAAACTTAGAAACCAGACTAGTCTTTTGTATCTAGCTTAATTTTATCCTCTAAACCACCACCTAAATTGCCACCTAACATACTCAACAATTGGCTTTTTTCAGCCGCTGTTGTATTACTTAACTGCTTAAGTAACTTGCTCATATTAAAGTTTTTAAGTGTTTCAGCTGAGCCATTGGCCCCTGCTAGCACACCTTTTAGGTCTTCAATTAAATTACGATCACCGTTTAAGTGATCTTTAAACACTGTTTGCACAGTTTTACTTTCATCAACTAGGCCATCAATTGATTTACCTAAACTGATTGCACTCATAAATTGATTAAAGAACTGGCCATCACCACCCATAATATTGATATCGGCATCACCCAATGCTTTAGCCATTATGTGAGCTTGATGCTCTGCAATGTCTTTGCTTGCTGAAATTTTTGCCAGTACCAACTCTTTTTGTTGATTAAGCTGTAGCGTGAAACTCTCATAATCGCGGGCATCTTGATCCATAGAGTTAAGGGCTTGTAGTTTCTCTTCAAGGCCTTTTGCTTCTGCACGCATTTTACGTTCAAGGTTAATCGCTTCAACTTCACCTTGTTTCTCGTTTGCATCGGCCATCGCGGTTTGAACTTGCGCTTGAGATAAACCAATTTCACGATTACCTTGTGCTTCAGCCTCAAGTTTTTGACGCATTATTTTCGCATCTGTCTCGCCTTGAATTGCATTTGCTTCTGCCTTAGCTTTAATAACATCAGCTTCAGCAAGACCTTGTGCCGCGGTTTCAACTTGATGTGCCTGAGCAAGGATCTTTTTAGATTCAGCTTGCTGATTAGCAATTCTCAGCTCTGCATTGGCCATTGTTTCAAGTTCACGGGCTTTGTATTCTGCCGCTTGCTCTTGCGCTTTTGCCGCCTCAATGTCTTTAACTAATAACTCTTCTGCTTGTGCTTTAGCACGGATGATCATTGCGTCTTTTTCACGTTCAGCACCAGCGAGTACTTTCACGTCTTTAATACGCTCTTCTTCTTCAGCTACTGATTTTTCAACAATAACGCGATCACGTACTACGTCAGCGATTTCTTTACGCTCAACTTCCAGCGCTTTTTCTTTGTTGATACGTAGAATTTCAGTTTCTCTTTCGCGTTCTATTACTTCAATTTCACGTGAGCGCGCTACTTTCTCTTCCTCAATACCTAAAACGCGTAGTCTATTTTGTTCAGCTATATCCAGCTCACGCTGTTTATTTTGCTCGCTGATACCAATAGCTTCTTCAGACTGAATACGTGCTTGTTCTGATTTAAGGCGCTCTTCTTGACGTACTTTTTCAGCTTCGGCAAATTCGCGCGCTTTAACGGTTTCTATTTCTCGTACTTGGCGCGACATGGCATCTTGCTTTTGACGCTCAATTTCGAGTGATTTTTCGGTGGCTTCTTGATTTTGGATCTCAATTTTAGCGCGTTCGTCACACTTTAATTGGTTGGTCGATACGTTTTGTACAGCGGTCATTTCGGTGATGCGGCGAATACCTTCAGCATCAAGAATGTTTTGCGGATCAAGTTTATCAATCGACGTTTGTTCAAGGTAATCGATTGCTACATCTTCAAGCGTATAGCCTGATAAGTCTTGGCCAATCACTTCTTTTATATTGTCGCGAAATTCATTTCGATGAGTAAATAACTCAACAAAATCCATGCGCTTACCCACTGTTTTAAGCGCTTCTGAAAATTTGGCTTCAAACAGTTCTTGCAAAGTGTCGTGCTCAGAGGCGCGAGCACACCCTACATGCTTAGCAACACGTAAAATATCTTCTTTATTTTCGTTTACACGAATATAAAATGTAATAGCAATGTCGGCACGAATATTGTCCTTACAGATCAAACCACCTTTATCTTTACGCTCAAGTACCATACGTTTAGTGGAAATATCCATTACTTCCATTTTATGGATTACAGGATAAACAATACCGCCTGTAGTGGTGACATCGGGCTCATTTTTCATTTTATTAATGATCAGCGCTTGGCCTTGCTCTACTTTACGATAAAACTTGCCAATAATAAGCAAAATAGCAAAAATGACCGCTATTGCTATACCTACAAAGGTTAATATAGGTATGAGGTTATCTAAAAATTCCATGTTATGTCCTAACGTGATTATTGATTTGTTATATGTTACTTATTCCTAAAACGCAGGAAATTACCAAGGCTTTGCGGCAATAATGTAACAATGTTGCTCTTTGAGGTGATCAAGCAACACAGCAGTGTCGCCTGAAGTAAAGGGTTCGTTATTTTCTGCTCTGACTTCGATTAATTGCTCAGTACCTTGAAATTGAACGCGTGCTTGACCAAATGTATTGGTTACTTTACCTGTAACAACAATACACTCTAAACCAAGTAAATCAGAACTTTGGGAGGTTTCTGCGCTAGTAAAAAAGCGCTGAAGTGGGCGTGAAATAATAGCCGCAACGGGAATGGCAACCACCAAACAGGTTACTAGCATCACCACACCTAAAATATAAAATAAAGTGCCATCACCAAGTAAATAAGCAAAAAACTTATGTGCGTAAATACTGATTAACCAACTAATCATCACAACAAGACTAACTGACACCGTGATAGGTATGCCACCAAAGCCCATATTCAGCCATGAACTGATGCCTGAGCTTTGCGATGCATCAGCGTCAATATCAGATTCAAACATATCAATATCAGCAAAGCCGATTAAAGTTATTGCCCAAAACAACACGACAACCAATAACAGCGCTGAAAAAATAACAGTGGGAAAGGTAAGAGCTAAGTTTAAAAATTCCATATAACTGCAGTCCATTTTTTAATTACAATACTTGCATATAACTTTTTATCATCTAGCGATGTATTTGTTAAGTTATTTATACCTATTATGGGTTTGAAATATAAACAATGTAAATAACTTTTGGCTACGAATACGCTAAATTAACTAACGCTGCCTAGGGCGTGTTGACCTTTCGTGATTGATTTTGCAGCAGTATGTTTGGTATTTAGGCAAGGCAGAGCCTATGTGGTGTGGTTGCTCCCCATAAATAGGCGATAACGCAGTATAAATGCCAAACATGCGCTGCCCAAAGGGTTCTTCCTAGGGGCGATTAACTCTTTGTTGCTCGATTTTTACTTAGCCCACTAGGTTACAAATCTCGCGCCGCGATTAAATCGCCCCTAGATTGAACAAATTTCAATCCACAAAGGTCAACACGCCCTAGTATTTCACTTCTATAATTAGCAAAAAATACATTACTTAACTTAGAATGCTGAAATACAAACTTCGCTATTCTAAAAGGATATTTATGCGCTACTTAATCCCACTGTCACTTTTTGCTTTATCATGCTCCCTGCCTGTTATTGCATCGGAGCCTAAAACCCATCAATGGTTTAATACCGCAATATATAACACCTTAAAAAATATAACTAACGATAATGACTCTGTCGCGCTTTCTAGCCATTACTATTTTGCACCGCAACAACATTCTGGCGTATGGGATGATTTTGGTTACTTAGACACTGATACTAACATTAAACTTGATTACTTTAATGATGATGACGCAGACAACTTTGGGCTGTTTGCTGAGGGCTTTTATAATAAATGGTTTGCAAGTGTTGAGCTTGCTGATTTAGGTGAAACCGACGACTATTCATTAGGCTTAGGGTATGTATTTGCACAGTCGCTCAAAGTGTCAGTTCGTTTAGCTGAGTTTAAAGCCGCCGATACGATTTATTGGTTTAAAGCTCAATACAATCATCAACTAAATGACACAGATTACCTTGGTTTTACGATTGAAACTGACGATGATATTGATACTTGGAATGCCTCTACGCGTTATTTTCACCACCTTAGTCATGAGCGCTATTTAAGTGTTGATTTAGCTTATGAAGACAATGGTGTTGATTCTGTATTCTCTGGTATGGCTAATTATTATTTTAATCGCAATGTGGCTATTGCCGCGGGTGTTGCTGATTCACATCTGCAACTTGAAGCTAAATATTTTATAAATAGCCAATATTATTTTACGGCTCACTTTAGCGATATTGAGGAAGGTGAACAATACGCAGCTAAATTTGTCGCACAGTTTTAATTAACGAACCTGAACGTGGTTAATTGCCGCTAATCAGCGGCAATTTATGGTATTTAAAGTATTACATATTTCCCAGTTCAATCATCATCGCGGTGTACATTTTTAAGTTTAACTTAAGCTGCTCTACAGTAATAAACTCATGCTCTGAATGGCCTGTGTAACGCTTTCCTGGCATTGATGGACCGAACGATACGGCATTATCAAATAGTTTTGCGTTTGTGCCACCACCAATCGATACAAAGCCCGCGTCTTTATCGCCAGTAAAGTGTTTAAATATATCAAGTAAAGCCTGAGCGTGTGGTGCGCTGTCGAGCAGCATTGGTTTACCAATCACGATATCAATATTACTCAACTTGGCTTTATTTACAGATTGCCAATTTGCCAAAGCGCTGTTTATTTGTGCGCGTAATACAGCTTCATCTTTACCAACTGGGCGACGCAAGTTCACTGCAAGTGTGAGTGCATTACCATCACGCTCAATCAGTGTTGGTGCCACCGTCATTGGTCCCATAAAGTTATGCTCATATGCTATATCACCAAAATCTTTACCGTGTATATCAAGGCCTATCAGCTGGTTAATAAAATGAATTGTTTGTGCATCGCTATTACTTTCAAGCTTAATGCCTTTAAAAAGTTCAGCTAAGTAGGCAATGGCATTCACACCCGACTCCGGCTCTGAAGAATGAGCTGACATACCTTTAACGCTAATTAATATTCCACTTTCTTGTTCGCTAAAGTTAAACTCTACAGCGTTTAGTGCACTCGCTGCATGTTTAAGCTTGCTAACTAATACTGTATCGGCATTATGTAATATAACACTGGCATCTTCCGGAATTTGGCTTTTAAATGCGCCACCTTTAAGTTCGCTTACATACGCGCTAGTTTGTGCCGATGTTGCATTAAAAGTAGGTTCAACCAAACTCCAGCCTTTTTCTGCCACAACTACAGGGTATGAGGCATCAATCGTCACCGCATACTTTGGTTGTGGGTAGGTCCTCATAAACTCTTCAAGGGGTCCCCAATCAGACTCTTCAGCTAAATAAATCATTAGCTCAATGCGATTATTAAGGTCAATGCCCTGATCTTTTATTGCTTTCATTGCATAAAGCGCTGTGGCAATAGCGCCTTTGTCATCCTCTGTACCGCGAGCAATCAATTTGCCTGGCTCTGAAGTACTGTCGATTTCAAACGGGCTTTTTTTCCATTTGCTGGCGTTAGCGGGTTGCACATCACCATGGGTGACTATCGTTACTTTTTCTGTTTGCTTGCCCATGCCAATTAAAACGGTGTAACCCAAATCTTGATAATCAAATCCCAGCGCTGCTGCTTTCATTTTTAATAGCGCTTTAAAACCAATAAAGTCTGGGTTGTCTGGTGTATTAATTCCGTTTTTATTGACTGTTGGAAAAGAAACCATATTTGCTAAAGTGTGAATTTGTGCATCTTGGTATGTGTTAACTGCGTACTGCGCAACCGCATCACTACGACTATCTATATTGGCGTGAGCAGTTGCAGCTAATAACGCCAAGCTTGCTAAAAAAAATTGTTTCAAAGCGAGATCCTATTAAATTGATAGACCAAATTAGGTGACATCCAAGCCCAAGTGCAACTTTGAACTCTGCATCTTGAGGTGGTTTGGGTGATAAGTGTAACGCCGTTGATGATTTCGATGCTAGCTTTGTACCTATCGCAACAGATATTTTCTAATCGCATAATAATTCGATAGCTAATAGCGTTCATTGCGCTGTATAATATGCCACCATTTTTAAGGCGTGAGTGAGTTATGAATCGCAGAAAGAAGATAGTTACTAAATTTAATAGCAGGGACAAGCGCGCCAATGCAAAATTACATAAAAGTAATAAGCCCGCTTATGTCTCTAAAGCAGAACGTGAAAGATTAGCTTTACTTGCTGAAGAACAAGCAGACACTGTAGTAAGTGATGAAGCATAAAAATAAACACGCTTCATTCGTAAGTCTATAAAGGTCAATTCTCTGCCAGTTATCGTCTTTGAGTATAGAGATGTAGGGGCGATATTACATAAACAAGCGCAGGGAATTGACTGTAAGCAATTCCTGCACAATCATTACCGCCTCATTATCTTGTTTACTCGTGATTATTTAAATACGTCTCGTACACCAATAACAACCTCAGCGCATTAATCACTTTTTTTCTAACCATTTGTTCATTGCCTTATCGTAGGCGTCGGTTATTTTTGTTGTTGCGCAAGTGATACTCATAAAGTAACTATCTGGTAGATCATTTTTTGGCATTACACCGGCTCCAATCGATACTTTTTTAAAGCACTTATCACCAAAGCGATAGGTGGTGAATTGCATGCTTTGCTTCTCAATTTTTAATGGGTCTATGTTGGCTATTTGATGCTCTTTTGGGACTGTGAGACGCTGTGGTTGTGCTGAGTTTTGTGACTGTTGAAATGTTGATGGAAACGTATTTTGCTGTTTTTTTAGAATACTTTTCAAACCTAGTTTGAGGTCTATTTTTTTGTAGCTATTAGTGTCCTCTAGTGCCTTTGGCGCTGCAGGTTTTAATGGCTTTACTTGTTTTTTAATTTTTATAATCGTGTTTTCAGCAGGAATAATAGGGTTTTCAATCTTTTTCGGTAGTGTAGCTTCTTCTCGCTGAATGCTGGGCGTTTCTATTACAGGCAATGGATTAGGTGGCGGCATACTAACTATGTATGCTTTGATGGGTGGCGTTTCTACAGCAACTAGCACTGGTGTTTTTACGGTCATTATAATTGAAAAAACAATGCCGTGGAGCAGTAATGAAATAATAAGAGGCCGGCGCCATGTTGTCACAATGTTTGTTCCCTAAACGATAATGCAATCTGACCATACAAGCTCTACAAAGTTCCTAATCATTTACACCTTGTTGTTATTTCCTAGATTCAATATTACGCTGATATTTTTGATTCAACTCAAGTTGCAGGACTTAAAGCCAAAATTGCTGTTAAGGTTACAATTATAAAACGAGAGTCGTACTTTTAGCTGTATTAAGTTTAGTGATGAGTTAAGTTTAGTGATGAGTTAAGTTTAGTGATGAGTTAAGTTTAGTGATGAGCTGATGTAAAAAGGCCAAATAGTTTGGCCTTTAAAGCTTAGTTACCTTTTTATTTACTAAAACGCATAACTCATCCCTAAATTAACTGAGCGCCCTTGCCCTGCTAGTTGATTAAAGCCCACGGTCATGTCTTTTTTGTATTGAGCAATACTCACCCCACCCAGTGGCAGCTGATAGTATTCATCAAGTAAATTAGTGACTGCCAACTTAACCGTCAGCTTGTCCCATGTTGCTTTGGTTTCTATGTTAAGTAAGCTATAGCTATCGGTTTTATTTTCAAAGCGGCGCGCGTCAACCCGTGTTTTACTATCAACCCATTCCCAACTTAAAGCACTTTGCCATTTACCTACTTGTTGCTCAATAGCTATTTTGCTATGCAATGGCATTATTTGATATAACGACTCATCGCTGTCATCACGTTCACCATGTGTTGCTGTAACTCCTGCTTTTAACAACCATAACCCTGCGTGTTTACTTTCAAAAATACGCAGCGCCGCATCAACCTTTACGCCGTACAATGTCGCGTCAATGTTTGAAAACTTTAAAATATTACGCTTAGTTGAGGCCATATCTGTACGGTTAAAGCTATCAACCACTGTGCCGTCAATATAATCATCTACTTTGCTGCGCCAAGCATTCGTTGTTATTTTCCATGATTCATCGGCTGCTGATTTAGTATAACTTGCACTTAATGTGTAGGCAGTTTCGGCTTCTAAGTCAGGGTTGCCTATATAGCCATTGCCGTCACCAAACCAGCCGATCATACTGGTTGACATTGTACTAACCCCCCAACTGTAACGCTCATATAAATTAGGCGCACGGTTTTTACGTGCTAGGCCAAGTTGTAATTCATCGTTTGCACCAACTTGGTAACGCAGCAATAAGCTGGCATCAACTAATGTATCAGTACGTTTGCGATCAAGGGCATTAAATTCTGCCGCGGCTGTCTCATTACTTTTTCCCATTGCATGCATCCCCTCCATGGATGGCATATTCTCCATATTTTCATGCATACCACCGCCCATCTTTGTCTCAGTGTAACCTTGTACTTCTCCTGCGTTTGTTGTTACATGCTCAATACGCGCACCAGCTGATACCCACCACTTTTTATTTAGCTGTTTTTGTAACTCAGCAAAGCCAGTAATACGATCGCGCTTACCGTCGTTTATATTCACATAGTCATTTGGTCCCATCATCATTGAGCCTTGTACTGCTGGCCACCAATCATCAATGCGATACCCATAGTATTCTTGACCTAGCAACAACTGAGTATCTGCATCAAAGTCCAAACGCCAGTTAAGTTGATAGCTAATATCTTGCGCGTCCGTATTCATTGGCATCATGCCGGTTTTTTCTGGGGTAAAAAATCCCATTTTATGTTTCACATCATTAAAATTAACCTGAGCCTGAAACTCACCACGGTCAATTATGCGACTATATTGCGAGATAAAACCGTAACTGGTGTTATCGGTCATATCCATATATTGATTTGCAAAGCCCTGAAACGGTATTTTTTGATGCGTTAGTTTAATTACAAACTGCTGTTTTTCATCACGAATCGCGCCTGTTAATGCATGATTTTGAACGCGATATAGCGTATCAAGTACTAAGTCGCCACGACCATCGTCATAACTATCAGCATCCTCAAATGCGCCTTGATAACTTAATGTAAAGCTATCGCTGGCCAAGCGTGCGCCTACACCCACGGCTTTTGCATGATTAATACTACGATACTGGGCTGATACATACCCTGAGTGCCAATCAAGCTCTGCTACTTCGCTGTACTGTGGTGCAATTGAATTCACTTTAATCACACCCGCTATATTATCGCCACCAGCACTTACCGGTGAGATCCCTGCAATAACACTATACGACGATACTTGATTCGCTGATATGTAAGACAAAGGCGGATTCATTTGATTGCCGCAAGCTGCTGTAATATCAGCGCCATCTACAATGACTTTTACGCGATCACCCATCATGCCATTTAAAATTGGTAGGCTAGATACGCCTCCAGCCGCAGAAAAATTAACACCGAGTTCACTTAACAACTGCTCAGCTGAACCTAGCATTTCGTGCTTATTGGGGTTTTGCCCGTGCACCTCAATAACTTCGATTGATTCATCGGCGATGGCAAAAGGCGAAAGTAACATTACGATGCTCAATGCAACAGGTGAAAGTACACATTGCGAGTTAGAAAGTGAAAAGTGACTGTTCATTTTATTCTTTAATTACAACAGGTTTAAGATGCCTAAAGTATATACTCTGGTGAATACACTGAACACGCGACAAATTGTCGCACCTCTATACCCAAACCACCTCAAGATGTGAGTTTCAGTTGGAATTAAAAGCGATTTAGGCAATCAATTCCTTATAAAAGTAACGCAGTATAAATCGCTTTTAAACCAACCCTTTGGGCGTTTCACAGGCACTTACTCTCATCGTTGTTACTTCTTAAAAGGGATGGCCATTGTTGCAAAGTAACGCCTTGATATTAAGCCCCTGTGAAACGCTGAATTCTGCATTTTGAGATGACTTGGGTATATTAACATTCGATATCTAACGTGAGTATTTTTCATCGTCCTGCAAGGTGATTTTTTTACATTTGAGGTACAGTTAATACACTAAAAAATAATAATAGGTTTCACATGGATCGTCGTCAGTTTATGGAGTTTTCAGCCGCCTCTTTTTTCTTAACCGCCTGTGGTGGTTCGTCAAACTCAAAGCAAGCACCTGTTATTGGTATTCAACCCGTTACGCCTCCTGTTGAGAGCGTACTGACAAAAAGCCAATGGGAGGAGTTAAAAAGCAGCCTTGATGGACAGTTAATTTTGCCCACAGATAACAGCACATACCCAACCGCACGATTGGTGTTTAATACTCGCTACGATCATATTTACCCACAAGCTATTGCCCACTGTGCTAATGAACAGGATGTGATCACCGCTTTGTCATTTACCAAGCAACACTCTATGCATGTTACCCCTCGCTGCGGGAGCCATAGCTACATAGGTAACTCAACAACCCAAGGGTTAGTGATTGATGTAACCCCTATGGACTCCATTTCTATAACTGCAAACACTGCAACAATTGGTGCTGGCGCTCGACTTGCAGATGTTTACGATAAACTCACCGAGAATAATGTTGCCGTTGCACTTGGCAGCTGTTTAAGTGTAGGTATCGCAGGCCTTACGCTTGGTGGTGGATTTGGCGTTGTTGGTCGTGCTTATGGGTTAACATGCGATAGTTTAATTGCCGTTGATATTATTAGTGCGCAAGGTGAAAAGTTAACCTGTGATAAAAACCAGCATAGCGATTTATTTTGGGCACTGCGCGGAGGTGGCGGCGGGAATTTTGGTGTCGTGACTTCATTTACGTTTAAAACCCACGCAACCAGTGACATTACCGTTTTTGAAGCAAACTTTTCATTCGCTGATTTTGAGAAAGTGATGGCAAGTTGGCAGGCATTACCTGATCTTTGGCCTGATGAAATGTGGGGGCAATGCTTACCTGATTGGAGTAATGGCACCTCCAGAGTCAATGTTCGTGCATTTTGCGTAAATTCTGCCACAGACGCAACACCATATTGGCAAGACTTTATGCACAGCATTAATGCAACGCCAAGCTCTGACACTGTAACCACCGCACCCTATCGAGACGTCATGTTAGGTACTTGTAGCGCGTCAGCGACCGCTTGCCACTTAGCGACACAGTTTGAGGGCGGTAGAATGTCACGCAGTGCTTTTGCAGCCAGTTCTGATTTTTTTGATAAAGAAATACCACCCGCAGGCATTAATACGCTTAAAGAATATATTGAGAAAAGCATCCTTGAAGGTAACCGAGGGATGATTATCTTTAACCTTATGGGAGGTAAAATAAGCCAGTTTGAGCCAAATGAAACCGCATTTGTCCATCGTAATGCCCGCGTAAGTGCTGAGTATTATACCGCTCTGCCACTTTCAGCGTCAGACAATACAATTGATGCAGCTCAAAAATGGGAGAATAGTTTTCGCCAAATTATGTCGCCGTGGAGCTCTGGCGGCGCATACGTTAATTACTTAGACCCTCTCATAAATGATCCGCAGTCAGCCTATTTTGGTGAGAACTTACTTAAATTAAAGCAAGTAAAGCTGCAATATGATCCAAATTGGTTATTTAAATCATCGCAAGGCATAGCACCAGCTTAAGTAGCCTAAACTCTGGTTAGGATGTGTTGACCTTTCGTGATTCATTTTGCAGCAGTCTATTTGGTATTTAGGCAAGGCAGCGCCTATGCTATGGTCTGTGGTTGATCCCCATAAATAGGCGATAACGCAGTATAAATTACAAACATGCGCTGCCCGAAGGGTTTTTCCTAGGGGTGATTAACTCTTTGTTACCTACACGGATCTAAATAAGGGGCATGAGCAGGACGCGGAAGTTTTGCTCAATTTTTATTGAATCACAACATACAAACCTCGCGCCGCGATTAAATCGCCCCTAGATTGAACAAATTTCAATCCACAAAGGTCAACACGCCCTAATTAACAAAGCCCCTTTAGGGGCATTGTTAAATTCTAAAAGCGATTAAATAGCGCTTAAACTTTGATTAATTTGCTTTATAAAATCGTTTATTCGTTGCGCATTTTTACCTAAATCACTTTTACCTACTCGTGATTTACTACGAATATCAACAAGTGTTACTGTTTCTAATGACTTAATTCGAATAACCACATCATCTTTAAAACCAAACCAAGCAGTAGTGTCAGTCGCTTCAATAATACCTTGCGACGCATCCGCATTAACTAGCTCCCAACCTAACTGATTAACCACTTCTTTTGCGGCAATGAAAACATCATTTTTACTATTAGCGTACTTAAGCGTTACTAATTCAGGGTATGCTTTTAACTGTGCGGCGGCTGTTTCTGCCCCGCTGTATTCTATCGGATTTGGTGCATCAGCACGTAACTCAGCAATTTTAACAAATGGAGGCGGGGCTACTACATCTGTTGAAATGTCATGAATGGGTGGCACACTTTTCGCTTTGTTCATCAAGCTTAAAGGCAGCGCTATAGCTATCACAGCAAAAATAGCGCTAATACCAGCCATTGGCCAATGTGTATTTTTACGCATAAAAATGAGTTGAACAATCAATAAAATTAAGGCTGCAGCTCCTGCATATACCCCAAAGCGGATGCCTGTAAATGCAGTGCCAAGCTCAACAATCCCCCACTTATATAATGGCCCCGGTAAAACCACTAATAAAATGGCTAACAGGGATACTATTCCCACTAACTTTTTCATCTATTCAACTCCGTCTTATTGTTTTTGATAATGGTCTTTATACCATTATTCGATATTTTTGCACAAAGAGCACAATACCCTCCTTTGCACATAAAAGATCACTTTAACAAGACTCAAATTACCAAGGCATTTCGCCCATATGTACTTTCGCACCTAACTCTAAACTTGAAGTATCTTTAAAGTGTGGATAAAGCGCCGCCATTTTTGCGATCAACTCACTGCTATTTGTACTTTGTGCTTTGGCTTTGATGAACGCTTTAATGTAATCAATTGTAAAATCAATTGCACTGTCATCTAATGCTGTGCCGGCTTCCATATGACCAGGTATAACCATTAGTGGTTGCAGTGCCTTCATTTGATTAAGTTGCTCTAGCCATGCATTTACACTACCTGGTGTTTGCGTGTCTGCCATCCAAACATGGTGTCCCGCAGAAATCGCGACATTACCTAAAATTGTTTTAGTTTCGGGGATCCAAAGGTAAGGCCGATGGGCAAGTACCCCATCGTGTATTTTTATTTCAATGATATGCTGATCCACACTAATTTTAGTGCCTTTAAATGTCGCTGGTATAATTGGTTTTACTGGCGCATTCAAGCCCATTTTTGGCCCCCAAAACGCAACTTTTTTATCTCGTTTCTCCGCGATTACCTCTCCAACTGCCGGTGTTGTAATAATTTGCGCATTTGGGAATAACTCATGCAATACTTCCGCCCCAAAATAATAATCTGGATCAGCTTGGCTTATAAAAATGGTCGTTAATTGCTTACCTGAATCATATACTTTTGCTGCAATTCTTAGTGCATCTGCTTTTGTAAACCCCGTATCTACAACAACCGCTTCTGTGTCTGAATAAAGCACAGTTGCGTTTACAGTAAAGCTATTACTATCAGCGTTATAAACATCCAGTTTTAATGACGATTCCTGTGCCGCATTCGTGTGGTAACTTGTAAATAACAACGATGCGATTAAAAGTATTTTTTTCATTTCAATTCCAATAATTATTTCGATGTGAGAATAATAAAGGATTGATTAACTCAGATATACGTACAATACTAAGCATCATTATTTCAAAAATAGAGCTAATTGATGGATAGGTTAATCGCTGCAAAAGTATTTATAGATGTTGCCCACTCAGGTAGTTTTTCAGCTACAGCTGATCGCTTGAATATGTCGCGCGCGATGGTAAGCCGTTATATAGAAACGATGGAAAATTGGCTCAAAACACGCTTATTACACCGTACAACTCGCAAGGTTTCATTAACGACTGCGGGAGAAGCCTATTTAATAAACATCCAACAGTGGCTTGAACAAGGTGAGCATCTTAGTACGATTGCACTGCCTAAAGCTGCATTGTCAGGCACTATTCGCGTTGCAACCAGCGTATCTTTTAGCCAATCACAGCTTATACCTGCAATAAAACCTTTTATACAACAAAACCCACTGATCAACATTGAACTTGACTTGAGTGACGTCGCTGCGAACCTCACTGAAAAACAAATTGATTTAGCAATTAGAATTGCCGCAAACCCCGATCCATCATTAATAGGTAAGCCCATTGGTGTTTGCAAGTCAGCGATTGTCGCCTCAGTTGATTACATTCATAATAACGCTGATATCAATCAACCTAACGACTTAGTCAATCATGATTATTTAGCGCACAAACACTTTGCAAACCATATCTTACATTTACGTAAAAAAGAAATGTTTGAGTCAATTAGTTTAAACAGTCGTCTTTGTGCTAATGAAGCAACCTCATTACTAAGTGCGGTATTAAATGGATTTGGAGTAACGGTTTTACCAACCTATTTAGTAAATAGTTATATTGCGCGTGGCGAATTAATACATATATTGCCAAATTGGCAACCTGATGAACTTAATATTTATGCCCTGTATAGCTCTCGTAAGCATTTATCACCGGCTATCAGGGCACTTATTGATCACTTAGATAATTACTTTAAAACAACTCCTTGGTGATCGTTTTTAGTATTCCTCATCTTCAAAAATATCCTCAATTTTTAAATTGAATAATCGAGCAGCCTTAAATGCTAAAGGTAAGCTAGGATCAAATTTGCCTTTTTCAATTGCATTAATAGTTTGCCTTGAAACATCGAGTAATTCAGCTAATTTGGCTTGTGTGTAGTTACGCTCGGCCCGCAGTACTTTCAGACGATTTTTCATTCACCTTCCTCGCCACAGCCTAACTGTTTATGCATAAAAAGTGTTGTGAAAAAATACGTAAGGCCCATAAAAATCACTAAATGAGATATATCAGCTGTGAAAGGAATTAAAGCGCTATTATCAAGTGATGAATACGCTAAGCCAACGATTAAAGTAGCGCCGAGTGTAATTGCCATCGCATTGAGTTGCAGTCGTTGCTGCATTTCATCTAACCCTTGTAAATGACGCTTATTAGCTAAAATCATCATCAAACCAACGGCTAAATTAATAACCACAGCAATAACACTTAAAATTATATTTCCTTCCCAGAGTAAGTTTGGCCCAAATGATACAAATGCTAATGAAAGCATCCAAAATAATGTCCATTTAGCTAAAGATGCCGTGTTCATTTTATTACGCTGATTGAGCGTAAGGTGTGTTTGTTTAGACATATGAACCTCTATCAAGTTAAAGTAAAGTTTACTTTACTATACTTGTGTAAAAACAACACAAAGTCAAGCTTGCTTTACAAAAAGATTGGTTTTGATGACTTTAAAATTTTAATTTAGACACGACTTTGCTCTATACCATATTGGTAAATTCAAACGGAGGAAAATGGTATTTGAGAGGTAAGTATTTACTGCTATTTAATTTTAACGTTTGATAATGCGCTATCTAACTTAGTGTAAAGTGCCAAATGGCCTGCTTTTAGACCTTGTTTGTTTACTTGTTTTAAATTCTTAGCGGCTAGAGCTAAACTGCCCATTTGCATATGAGTCTCGGCTAACCGTAATAAATATATTGGATAATGAACATTACTTTCTTTACCGTCCATATAAGATAATGACGCGAGGTAATAATTTATTGCAAGTTCATATTTACCTGCAAGCTGATAAGTCCGCGCGAGGTTTCCTTGCGCAATAATTATTTTAGTTTGGTGGTCGCTATTACTTATCCAATCTAACGCTAGCTTTCTAAATTTGGCTGCTTTGTTAAAATCTCCCCATGCATGTAAAACATTTGCCTTATTTGAATTTAGCTCAAAATTAAAAATAGCATCACGACTTTTGCTGTAACGATTACCCACACTAAGTAATATTTGATAAGCGAGCTCTTTATTACCAAATACATAGTGCAAATTTGCCAGCTCAACTAACCGTAAGGGATTTTCGAATGCTTGATACATGTCTTCTAGTTTAGCTATCGCTTTATCTGCATAAACTTGCGCTAATTCATTATTATCAGAGCCATTGAGCGCTTTTGCATAGTAAAAGTAGAGTTGTGATTTAAATACCGATGGTAAGCTTTCGTCATCAATAAGCGGCTCGATTTGCTTAATTATTTGATTGTAATTTAACGTATCGTAGAAATAATCTAACTGATAAGATTTTAATTTATACCAATTTGTAGACTTTGGTTGTGCTTGTAATAAGTTGTTTGATATTAACTCTAAACAATTTTCAGCTGCTTGGTTTAGGCAGTATTGCTCGTGATCGCTAAAGTGCTCAGATGAATAGGCTGGCTTGGGCATAATACACATAAAAAAAGCAACAGTAATGCAAGTCTTTATCATTGGTTCTAAAAAAGTACTTAATACAGAAAAAGTGATACATCAATTAAAGCATATTTGCATAAAATTATTAACAAATATTACTGAATAATTAATCTACTAAAACTAATTATCAGCGGTAAAATTTTAACTTACACTGTTGTGGTGAGTTTTATATTGGAAGGTGACAAACGTAAAAGGCTGGCAATTACGGCGATTAAACCGCAACTGCCCAAGCATCTAAAGTATATTGATTTATATACCCTCACTAATGCTAGGTTAGCATCAGTATTGCTTGCATGGTAATTAAGCTACTTTTTTAAGTGCTTTTTTTAGCTTACCAATTTTAGATTTTTGCTTTGCTACTTTTTCTTTACGCGCATTGATTTCTTTTTTAATTGATTTAACTTCTTTATTTACTGCTTTAGCTTCTTTCTTAGACATGAATGTCTCCTTTTTAATTATATAACTCGTCATTGCGAGAGAGGCACTTTATGATAAAAAAGAACTAGATGATACACGCCAACCAGTTCTTCACGAAAGATTCACACAACAGAAATAAAAATGAAATCAATTAGCTGCAAGTAAATAACTAAAACATTTCGCATTCAAAAGTACTAAAGTAACAATAAACTACCTAAGCCTAAGAAAGTCACAAAACCGACAATATCAGTCACTGTTGTTAAAATAACCGAACCAGATAAAGCGGGATCGATTTTCATCTTATCCAGAATCGACGGGATCACAACGCCAGACACAGAAGCTGCTATTAAGTTAAGCAAAATAGCCACGGTAATGGTAATGCTAAGCATCACGTCTGCAAACCATAAATAAGTAAGCAAGCCAATAACCACAGCCCAAACACAACCATTTACAGCACCAACTCTAAGCTCTTTTTTAAGCAGTGCTTTTCGGTTTGAATCTGTCACCTGCCCCAGCGCTAGGCCCCGCACGATTACGGTTAAAGTTTGGCTACCGGCAATTCCGCCCATGGAGGCGACAACTGGCATCAATACAGCTAACGCTACAACTTGCTCTATTGTCGCGCCAAATAAACCAATAAACCATGATGCTAAAAATGCAGTAGCTAAATTTATACCTAACCAAATGCCACGGTTTTTAGCACTTTTACGAACACTGGCAAACAGGTCTTCGTCTTCGCGTAAACCACCAGCTTTTGCAGCGGCTTCATCGGTTACTTCTTGGCGTAACCCATACGCTGAGGTAACTTTTAATCGCCCCAGCAATTTATTATCGACATTTACAACCGGCATCGCCATTTTTTCGCTGTGGATCACCACTTCTGCCGCTTCATATAAGTCATCGTCTGCATGCAGCGAAGTGACATCATGATTGGCAAAGCTCAATAACGAATCGGAATCCTGTGCTTTGAGTAGCGCATTTACTGACACCTCGCCAATCAATGTACCTTTACGACTTACTAAATAAATAACCTCTGTATATTGAGGCAGGCCCTTTTGCAGAATTTTTTTCGCCCCGCCTACGGTTAATTTTTCCGATACTTTTAAGGAATCAAAATCAAGCCAATGGCCCAATTGTTCTGGTGAATATTGTTGCGCTAATTCATACTGTCTTGTTTGTACTTCATCTAATTGGCGACGAGCATATTCAACAAAACGCTCAGGGATCACTTCCTCAAGCTCAAGCAGCTCTTCAACACTTACTTCATCAAGTAACTTAAAACCGTCTGTTTCATCAAGGCTCTGTAACAACCAACGACAACTATCTGCACCTAAGTTTATAAATATTTCGTGCTGAGTGTCTTCATCAAGTAATTGCCAAATATCAAGACGCTGCTCTTTTGGTAACGCCTCAAATAATAATGATAAATGTTCGGTTGAGAGAATTTCTTTAGCATCAGCTAAGAGCTTGTTTTTACGCTCTGTGGTATCACACTGTAAAAGCTCATCAATAAGCTGGGGAAGTTGATCTACTGGATACTCAATCATTATGAGACCTTGAAATTAAATGCTTTGTATCCAGTTTACCTTAGCTGAAAAAAATAGTTGAAAAAAATGCCTGCAGATCTTAAAAATCTGCAAGCATTTAAAGTTATCAACTTAACAACTACTTAAACCAGCCTTGCACTCGTTCCATCAATAGGTAATTAACAGGCACTAATAACAAAGTGATAAAGGTTGCAAAAATTATCCCAAAGCCAAGGCTGACTGCCATTGGGATTAAAAACTGCGCTTGGGTGGCTTTTTCAAACAATAGCGGCATTAAACCGATAAAGGTCGTTAAACTCGTTAACATAACAGGACGAAAACGCGATGCACCCGCCATTTTTACAGCTTCCAGTAATTCGCCGCCTTCACTGCGCTTTTTATTAATAAAATCAACTAATACCAGCGAGTCATTGACCACAACTCCGATCAAAGCCAGCATCCCTAGCAAACTCATAATAGTTAGATCCATGCCCATGATCCAATGCCCTACAACAGCGCCTATCATGCCAAATGGGATCACACTCATTACTATAAGAGGCTGTAAGTAAGATTTGAATGGAATCGCTAATAATCCATAAATAATAAAGAATACAAAAACCAGCGCCCATGCAAGCGAGCCAAAGGATTCTCGCTGCTCTTTTGCTTCTCCTTCGAGAGAGTGACTAACACCTGGGTATTGTTGTACTAATTCATCCAGAAACACTTTTAAGTCAGCTTGAAGCACCGTCATATTAGTGTTGTTTTTTTCGATATCAGCAGTCACGTTCAATGTACGGTAACGGTCGATACGGTTAATCGTCGATGGACTTTGCCCCGGAACTAACGTTGCCACATGTGATAACGGTACTGTGCCACCGGTTGGCGTATTAATAAGAATATCTTTTAAATCAGCCACTGAGCGACGCTCATCAATGGGTAAGCGCACCATAACTCGTACATCATCACGACCACGCTGAATACGCTGTGCCTGCGCACCAAAAAATGAATTACGCACTTGCTGTGATACATCAACACGATTTAAACCCAGCGCTAAGCCCTGCTCTGTTAGCTCAATTTGTAGCTCTTCTTTACCATCGGACATGCTATCAGCAATATCAAACACCGTTGGGTAAGTCGCTAAACGCGTTTTAACATGCTCGGCCACTTCTTGTAGCGTTGATAGTGAAGTTGCTGTGAGCTGAACATCAATTGGATCAGAACTACGGCCGATTTCAGCCCTAAAGGTTAAGCTCTCAGCACCTGGGATCACACCAATTAGTTCACGCCATTCGCTGGCAAGCTCTCGCGAGCCAATATCTGAATCGCGCTTTTCAGCAGGGGTTATTTCAAAACGTACACTGCCTGAGTTAGAAGCTCCGCCACGTCCACCAGTCGTTGCTAAAATATTTAAAATAACGCTTTCGCCACTATCTTTATCACGATACTTGTCTTGTAATTGACGAGCCTTATCAGACATATCAATCACGTACTTATTAGTTACTTCAAATGGAGTGCCTGTAGGCAATGTTAAATTAACGCGTACCGTTTCACTTGGTATGCGTGGGAAAAAGATAAACTTAGTCCAACCACTGGTGATCATGGTTAAAATAATCAAAAAAATCCCAACAAATAAACTTACCGTGGCAAGTTTATGGCGTAGAGCCAGATTTAATAACGGTTGATAATACTTTAAAATTGCAAGCTCAAACCCGTCAGCAAAACGCTGTTGGAATTTATCAAATTTAGAGGGCTCGCCTTTTTCATGGCGCAGTTTTATATATTTTAAATGGGCGGGTAGTACAAATTTAGACTCAATCAGTGAGAATAATAATACCGGGATCACCACCACAGGAATTTGAGCAAACAGTGCGCCTCGGCCACCTTCAATAAACGCCAGCGGTAAAAATGCAGCAACGGTGGTTAATACACCGAACGTGACTGGGGTTGCTACTTCTTGAGTACCAAGAATAGCGGCCTGCTCTCCTGATTCTGCGGTTTTCAGGTGAGTATAGACATTCTCACCGGTAACAATGGCATCATCAACAACGATCCCTAACACCAAGATAAAGCCAAATAAGCTCATAATATTGAGCGTTACACCAAATAATGGCATGGCTAAAAATGCGCCCATAAATGACACGGGTATGCCAATGAATACCCAAAAAGCGATAGCAGGTCGTAAAAATAGCGTCAATAATGCCAGTACCAAAATACCGCCTTGCAACGCATTGGTGGTTAGTGTGGCAATACGGCTTTTAACCAGCTCGGAGTCATCATCCCAGTAACTTAAATCAAACCCTTGTGGTAATTTATTTTGCTGACCTTCGATATATTCTTTTACTTCATCGGCAACCGTAATAGCGCTTTGTGGGCCAATGCGATAGACATCGATAAAAGCCGCTTGCTTACCGTTAAAACGTGTACGTACAGGAGTTTCTTCAAAATCATCGCTGATAGTTGCAATGTCACCTAAGCGAATAATTGTGCCATCTTTTTGATTTTTAACAGCAATACGAGCAAACTCATCTTTACGATATGCCTGCCCTTTAGAGCGAATAAGCACATCGCCCCCTTCTGTTTTTAAATTTCCTGCAGAGATGTCAGTACTTGAATTTGATATCGCCCGTGAAATATCACTGAGACTCAAACTATACTGGCGCAGTGTATCTTGGCTTACTTCAATGGCCAGCTCATAATCGCGTACGCCACTGAGTTCAACTTGAGTCACACTGGGTAGACGCAGTAATTGATCGCGAACCTGCTCAGCGTATTCTCGCGTTTCTTTTTCACCGTAATCACTGGAAACAGTAACGGCAATAACTTCTCGCTTACGCTGAGCTAAAGCGACGACTGGTTTTTCAGCGTCAGCAGGAAAGGTATTAATTGCATCAACTCGGCTTTTTATATCAGCCAATAGCTCTCGAGGATCGTAGCCACTATCAACTTCAATGCTCACTGAAGCTGAACCTTCAGACGAACGACTTGAGATTTGTTTAATGCCCTCTAAGTCTTGTACTGATTCCTCAATACGGATTGTTACCCCTTGTTCAACGTCTTCTGGGGTTGAGCCTCGTAAAGAGACACTAACGCTAATACGGTCCGTTTCAAATGATGGAAAAACCTCTAATGGTATTTGTGTGGTAAGGCTAAATAAACCTGCAAAAACAATGCTAATGAGCAATAAGTTTGCTGCAACATGGTTTTTAGTAAACCAAGCTATCATGCCTTATCTCCTTGCAGACGTGCTGCTTTGCGCTTTTGTATAAGTTCTTCTACGGTGATCCCTTGTTTTTTGGCCATCGCTTCTAGCTGCTCACGCGAGGGTCTTTTACGGGCAGGTTTCTCGCTTTCTTTTTCAGCTTCACCAATGACTTTAACGCCAGTGCCTGAGCTAACTTGCCCAAGTGGTGTAAGCACCAACTTATCACCACTTTTTAAACCCTCGGCAATAATTGCTTGCGTAGCATTTTGCCACGCTAAACGAATATTTTTACGCTGTAGTACACCTTGCTCAACAATATAAACATACGTGCCTTGATAAATGGCACTGTTTGGAATAACTAATACATCAGCAACTAATTTGCCACTGATTTGCGCTTTAATATATTGACCAATTTTAATAGGGTATTGATTTTGAGCCGTTGCTTTATAAGGATCGTTAATTTGCGCAACAACATAAAGTTGCTGTGCATTTTCGTCAATTGCGCCCTCAGTCCTGGCAACTTGTCCTTGCCATTTTTGTACGCCAACTAAGTTAGAGCTAAATTCAACGACTGAGCCACTAGCGTTGTTCATGCCATCTCTAAATTGCTCTGGTAAATCAATAAAAGGTAAGTCTTTATTTTTAATTGGTAGACGTATCTCAACACTGTCGATGGCATAGATAGTCGCTAATTGTGTGTTGTTACTCACGACCTGACCAAGATCCACATTGCGGCTTAACACACGCCCTGCATAAGGGGCTGTTATTTTAGTGCGCTCTAAATTTAAGTTCGCTTTTTCAAGTTGTGCTTGCGCTGAAAGTACTTGTGCTTTAGCTGCTGCTAGTTGTGGTTCGCGTAGCACTAAATTACTTGCTTGTTTGCCATTACCTAAACGCTGCCAGTCAACGATAGCTTGACGACTGCGTGCTTGCTCTTCTTGAAAGCCTTGCTGTGCTGTTAGCAAGTTGGCTTGGGCTGATTTTACTTCTGCTCGGTGATCTCTATCATCAAGTTGTAAAAGTACATCGCCTTTTTCAAAAAAACCACCTTCCCTAAATTGTTCGCTACTATCGATGATTTGCCCTGATGCTTGCGCCACTAAAATACTTTGTGTACGCGGTTTTACAGTCCCAAAGCTATCGATCATCACTTGATACTGCTGAGGCTGTAACGCTTGCACTGTGACGCTAATTTTAGCTTTAGGTGGTGAACCAAAGCGCTTTGCCTCTGGTGGATTTGAGCCAATAAACATCACTAACAAGGCCGTAGCTGCGATTATGGCCGCAGGGATAATAATTTTGGTTTTTTTGATATTCATAATTATTGCTCAGTTGATTCGTTGGTTGGCTGTGAAAAATCGCCACCAAGGGCAATATGGAGATTAATTCGGTTTATGATTAGTTGATTCTTAATTTCAATCACGGAGCTTTGCGCGTCAAAAGAACGGTCTTGCGCATCAAGCACTGTGGTATAAGTTACTAAACCATTTTGATATTGTTCAAAAGAAAGTTGCTCAGCTGCAATCGCATTTTCTTGCGCTTTAAGCGTAGCTAAGTAACGTATTTGCAAAGATTGCTCTTGCGAAATAGCCGTTTCAACCTCGTTAAATGCATCATATAAGCTCGCTAGGTATACTTGCTCTTGGCGTAACATAGATAAACGCGCCGCTTCTTCATTAGCACTGAGCCTACCTGCATCAAAAAGCGGCATAGAAATACTGCCTACTAATGACCATGCTAAACTTGATGGCGAAAACAAATCACTCACCCGCGCAGTGCTATCCCCTAAAGTAGCGCTAAGGTCTAAACTTGGAAAACGCTGTTTATGGGCATAGGCTAAACTGGCGTCTGTACTTAATAACTGATACCAGCTAGCCATCAAGCTCGGCTTACGCGTTATCAGCTCTGAAGGTAAACCTAAAGGGATAGATTTATTTAATAAAGGTAAATCAGCCTCAACACTTAATGCACCGCTTGGGTAATTCCCTGTTAGGCGCTCTAAGGTGCGAATTGCTTGACTGAGTGTTGCTTGTTGACCGGCAATACGAGAACGTTCCGTATTGAGTTCGTTACGCGTTAAATAAACATCAAGTGCATCATTTAAACCTTGACGATAACCCGACTCAATAATCGCTAGATTTTGCTCAGCGTTTTTTTCTCGTTGTTGATACAACGCCAATAATTTTTGTGCCGCTATAACATTAAACCAACTACTGACAACATCGCCGACTAAACGCTGCTTAGTTTGTTCAAAACTTGCTTGCTGCGCTAAAAAGTCCAGATTTGCCTGACGCTGTGCATCTGAAAGTTTGCCCCATAAATCAACTTCATAACTAAGCGTTAAGTTTGCCGAACTCGCATTGTTATAGCTAACAGGGCGATTATCTTTACTTCGACTGGTACGCATAGATAAATCTAAGCTCGGCCACAAAGCCGCGCCCGATGCAATTAATTGCTGTTGTTTAATTGCAACGTCATACCCTGATTGCAAAATTTGCTGGTTATTTACAAGCGCTTGCTCAACTAATGCAAATACGTGCGGATGTTCTAGTTGCTGAAGCCAATTATCTTCAACCTTTAATGCTGAAGCCTTGGCTTGTTGCCATTGCTCAGGGGTATTTGCTATATCCTGCTCTCGCTCAGTAGGGTTAAACTGATTGCTGCATGCACTGAGTAGCAAAACACTAACCGCCACTAAACTCGGCTTAAATTGCCAAATCATATAAAAACCTGAATTACTTCTATTTATGAGTGTAATTCAAGCACTGCCAGTGAGATAGCTCAACTGACTTTACATAACATTACACAAATAAAACAAAGGTCACGATAAATCGCAGGTTTTGGGGGTTGAACTGGGGGTAAAAGAAATAGAGTTTATCTAAGGCCCATAAAAAGCCTTTGTTGCTTGTAGTAATACCAATCAGCGTAGATATGGGGTCTATTTAATGACAAGAAGATTGCGCTATAACTAGGCAAAAATTTTTAACGACATTATACCGTGATTTAATTCGTTAAATTGTTCAAATATTTATGAAGATTGGTATAAGCATAGACTTATGAGGAACTTTCAGAGGTTAAAAATTCACACCGCTGAGACGTTAAAATTGATGGTATTTCCTTGCCAACCACTTGTTTAGCATATTCCAAAAAAAAAGCCCCGCAAATGCAGGGCTTTAATATAAATGGTGCCTCGACGCGGAATCGAACCACGGACACGAGGATTTTCAATCCTCTGCTCTACCGACTGAGCTATCGAGGCACTTAAACAGTGCTAATTAAATGTTTAAAACACTTAATTTAAATAAATGGTGCCGACTAACCGAGTCGACGGGTAACTTAAACAGACTACTGATTACAAGTCAGCATCTTTTTCAAACTACCTTTATAAATGGTGCCGACTAACCGAGTCGAACGGTTGACCTACTGATTACAAGTCAGTTGCTCTACCAGCTGAGCTAAGTCGGCACACTAAACTGTGTGCTAAGGCACTTTATCAATTTTAAAGATTGATAACTTTTAATAAATGGTGCCTCGACGCGGAATCGAACCACGGACACGAGGATTTTCAATCCTCTGCTCTACCGACTGAGCTATCGAGGCACTTAAACAGTGCTAATTAAATGTTTAAAACACTTAATTTAAATAAATGGTGCCGACTAACCGAGTCGACGGGTAACTTAAACAGACTACTGATTACAAGTCAGCATCTTTTTCAAACTACCTTTATAAATGGTGCCGACTAACCGAGTCGAACGGTTGACCTACTGATTACAAGTCAGTTGCTCTACCAGCTGAGCTAAGTCGGCACACTAAACTGTGTGCTAAGGCACTTTATCAATTTTAAAGATTGATAACTTTTAATAAATGGTGCCTCGACGCGGAATCGAACCACGGACACGAGGATTTTCAATCCTCTGCTCTACCGACTGAGCTATCGAGGCACTTAAACAGTGCTAATTAAATGTATAAAACACTTAATTTAAATAAATGGTGCCGACTAACCGAGTCGAACGGTTGACCTACTGATTACAAGTCAGTTGCTCTACCAGCTGAGCTAAGTCGGCACACTAAACTGTGTGCTAAGGCACTTTATCAATTTTAAAGATTGATAACTTTTAATAAATGGTGCCTCGACGCGGAATCGAACCACGGACACGAGGATTTTCAATCCTCTGCTCTACCGACTGAGCTATCGAGGCACTTAAACAGTGCTAATTAAATGTATAAAACACTTAATTTAAATAAATGGTGCCGACTAACCGAGTCGAACGGTTGACCTACTGATTACAAGTCAGTTGCTCTACCAGCTGAGCTAAGTCGGCACACTAAACTGTGTGCTAAGGCACTTTATCAATTTTAAAGATTGATAACTTTTAATAAATGGTGCCTCGACGCGGAATCGAACCACGGACACGAGGATTTTCAATCCTCTGCTCTACCGACTGAGCTATCGAGGCACTTAAACAGTGCTAATTAAATGTTTAAAACACTTAATTTAAATAAATGGTGCCGACTAACCGAGTCGACGGGTAACTTAAACAGACTACTGATTACAAGTCAGCATCTTTTTCAAACTACCTTTATAAATGGTGCCGACTAACCGAGTCGAACGGTTGACCTACTGATTACAAGTCAGTTGCTCTACCAGCTGAGCTAAGTCGGCACACTAAACTGTGTGCTAAGGCACTTTATCAATTTTAAAGATTGATAACTTTTAATAAATGGTGCCTCGACGCGGAATCGAACCACGGACACGAGGATTTTCAATCCTCTGCTCTACCGACTGAGCTATCGAGGCACTTAAACAGTGCTAATTAAATGTTTAAAACACTTAATTTAAATAAATGGTGCCGACTAACCGAGTCGACGGGTAACTTAAACAGACTACTGATTACAAGTCAGCATCTTTTTCAAACTACCTTTATAAATGGTGCCGACTAACCGAGTCGAACGGTTGACCTACTGATTACAAGTCAGTTGCTCTACCAGCTGAGCTAAGTCGGCACACAAAACTGTGTGCTAAGGCACGCATAATAATGTTTAATCAATTGATTTAAACACTATTACTAAATAATGGTGCCCAGACGCGGAATCGAACCACGGACACGAGGATTTTCAATCCTCTGCTCTACCGACTGAGCTATCTGGGCAATTTCAGTTTTAATAGAAAACCATAAAGGATTTTCAATACATTCCCACTTAACTCTACTGACTGAGCTATCTGGGCGTGCGGCGTATTAAACTGGTTTTGCCCTTTTAAGTCAACTTTTTTTTTATTCTTTATAGTTGCTTGCACGGTTTTTCAACAAACTGTTTAATAAATGCAATAAACGCTGCTTTTTAAGACAACCAATTTAGCATTTCACTCAAGCTCTATAGTAATTTAATCTCTTTATGTATAACAAGACTAAAAACGTAGTGAATTATTCCGAGTAAATGATAGGATTGATTTAAGTACACAAGCAGCTGTTTAGATTGCGGTTGATAATAGACAAGTTGGATAATAAATGCAGAGTAAATTTTCTTCTCCTGTGAAAGGCTTATTGCCTCTTTTTTTAATAATAAACCTAGCGGTAACAGCACTCGCGGTTGTTGCTTATTCATTTTACCCAAGCCAGCAATTCGATATTAAAGCAACTAAAGATACGCCAAGCTTAATTGTATTGGCCGAGCAATTGAATGCACCTTTAGTTGATGCCCTGACCAGACCCGGGCAAGATAATGTAAAGCAGTTACTTGATTTAAGCTCTATCCTTAATAACGAGTTTGATTATTACCTCTATCGATATTCACCAACTCAACCACTGCAGCTAGTCTTTGCTAGTAATAAGGACAAGATTGAACCAATCAAGCTTCAACAGCATAAAGTTCAACAAGGGATCCTTCATCACCTGCTAAGCTTAAATGATCAGCCTGTTGGAGAATTAATTATAAGACAAAAAATCAGTTCGCCCTCTCTTTTACCACAACACTCAATTGAGTTGGCTATAGCTTTAGCCATAGCTGCTTTTATTTGTCTATTTTTGTTAGCTTTATTTTTCAATGTGTATATCAATACACGGATCCGTAAAAGCAGTGATTTACTTGCTAATGAGTTAGAGGGCATTACCAAATCAGGTAACTATAAAAGTAGTGTAAATGAGCAGCTTGATCTGGGCCTTAATATTGTGGCTAAAAATATCAACCACCTACTTGAGCAAGTACAAAACGCAATAAATAATAATGACGTCGCACAGCAAGATTTACATAAGCTACAAAGTAGCCTAGAAACTGAGGTTCATAACCGTACTTTAGCCCTTGAAAAAGCGAGTCAAAGAGCTGAACAAGCCAGTGAAGCAAAAACCACGTTTTTAGCGACTATGAGCCACGAAATACGCACACCAATGAATGGTGTTATTGGTACAATTGATTTACTACGCCAAACAGAGCTCGATGGCGCACAACATCGTCTAAGTACAATAATACGTGAATCTGCATTTTCTTTATTAGGTATTCTTGATGACATCCTCGACTTCTCAAAAATTGAAGCCGGAAAATTAAATATCGACCCAATCCCATTTTCAGTATCCGATACTATTGAAGAAGTGGCTCGTGTTTTATCATCAATTGCCAAAAAACGTCAATTAGAGCTAGAGCTCGCTATTGCCCCTGATATTCCAATTAACCTAATTGGTGACACAGTGCGTGTTCGCCAAGTACTTTATAATTTATGTAGTAATGCAATTAAGTTTACCAGTACCGATGATAAACGCTTAGGACATGTGCGTATTGCCGTAGAGGTAGCACAAAATACAGCTGACCACTTTACTCTACGCTTTAGTGTTAGCGACAATGGTAAAGGCATGAATCAAGCGCAACTGCGTGAAATATTTAATCCCTTCATTCAAGCTGAGGGGTCTATTACTCGCGAATATGGCGGCACGGGTTTAGGCTTATCTATCTGTAAAAGTTTAACTGAATTAATGTTGGGATCTATTGAGGTTACCAGTGATATAGGTATCGGTAGTGATTTTGTTGTTGAGCTACCATTTAGCACTGAGAACACCATAAAGTATGCCCACAAAAACACACTAAAAGACCACCGCGTAGTACTTGTTACTGACCACCCGACTCGACAGCAAACACTTAATCGTTACCTATCCTTTATGGGCGCTAAAACAATCGTCACACAAAGTCCACAACAGATAGAGGAACATCAAGATAGTCACGGGGTGATTTGGGTACTTGATGGTATAGACTCAATGGACGATATAAATTACCTGTTACGCCGATTACTTTATACGCTAGAGGATAATAACCAACAAGTGGTTGTGCTAAGCAAGTTAGACGAAGCTGCAATAAACCATAAAAACATTTTTTACCTAAATGCTGCGCCTTTATGTAAATCAAACTTTATGATGTCTCTGCTAGTTGCTGCTGGTTTACACACGCCTAGACAAGTAAAGCCAGTTAAAACACTAAATAATTACTTGAATGTTGAACAAGCCAGAGAAGAAAATAAACTCGTATTGCTTGTTGAAGACAATATTTTAAATCAACAGGTATTAACCGATCAGTTGCATTTACTTGGTTATGGGGTTGAAGTCGCTGATAATGGTGAGCAAGGTTTAAAAATGTGGCAAACAGGTCGTTACCCACTTATTTTAACTGATTTGCATATGCCAAAAATGTCTGGTTACGACATGGTAGAAAAAATACGTGATGAAGCCGCTCTTTTAGAAGATATAAACGCTCAGCCTTATGTTATTGCGGTAACTGCAAATGCATTAAAAGGCGAGAAAGAGCGCTGTTTAAATGCCGGTATTAATGATTTTATAACAAAACCCATTGAGCTCAATACCCTTGAAGCAACACTTGAGCAATGGAGTGTAAAAAGCAAACAAGGGCCATTGCCAGACGCTATAAGCAAACCTGTTACACCGATTAATATGGATGTACTTGCTAAATATATTAATAACGATGAGGCAAAACAAATTCGTTTTTTCAAAATGTATTTAGAGCAAAGCCATATATTAACAAAAGATATCAATACGGCCATTATGACAAATGACTTTGAAAGCATTGTTGAGGCATGCCATCAGCTAAAGTCTATATCTAAAACTATTGGCGCTGAAAAAATTGCAGAGTTAGCTGAAGAGTTTGAAAGCCATGCTAAAGAACAAGATTTAACTAGTGATCAACTAATTGAGCAACGCGATAACCTAGAAATTGAATACTCGAAAGTGGCAATGTTTCTAAAAGAACAAGTGCGAAATGCCGAAAAACAAGATGAACTCAACGAATGAGTTAATTGAGTTAAATAAAAAGGGCTAAATTAGCCCTTTTTATTTGCTTTGAAAACTATTTTTCTGGTGGACGGTAACCTTCAATTTCCACATCTTTATCTTCAAATAAAAAACCAACCATTTGCTCTTCTAAAAAAGTACGATGCTCAGGATCCATCATATTTAAATGTTTTTCGTTAATCAGCATTGTTTGCTTATGTTGCCATTGTGCAAATGCTTCTTTTGAAATGTTATTAAAAATCTTTTCACCAAGCTCACCTGGGTAAAGCTGAAAACCAAGCCCTTCGGCTTCTTTTTGTAATTTTTGACAAAATACAGTGCGTGCCATGATTGCTCTCTTGTGCTCTGTTAAAACGATATTAGCTAGTGTAAACCATTGCGCTGATTTGTTTAACTAGCTTTTTAGTTGGAGCCGCTAAACCGACCTCGATTGACTCATCAAGTGGGTACCATACTAATTGCCGTTCATTTACCACATCGGGTACTTTATGCAAAATAAGTACATGCGGGTTAATGGTTAATTCAAAGTGCGAAAATACATGAGTAAACGGCTCAACGGCCTCGGTTACCACATCAAGCCCTTGCTGCGCTAAAAAAGTATCTAACTGAGATTTTTGCTCGAATTCAAAAAAACTAAATAAACCGCCCCAAATTCCGGAACTAGGTCTTTTTTCCATTAAGACTTTATCATCACATTGAATAATTAATTGATGACATGCTTTCTTAGGCACTGCCTTTTTTGGTTTAGAATGCGGAAATTGTTTCACCTGCTCCGTTTTATATGCTCCACAACGCGATCGCAACGGGCAAGGCTCGCAATCAAACTTACTACGAGAGCAAAGGCTAGCGCCTAAGTCCATCATTGCTTGGTTGAACTGCGTTACTTGCTTTTCCGGGGTTAACTGCTCTGATAGTTGCCAGAGTTGATTTTCAACTTTCTTTACCCCGTACCAACCTTCAATCATAAAAAACCGAGCAAGCACACGCTTAACATTACCATCTAAAATTGGGTGATGCTGACCAAGTGACAGCGATAAAACCGCCCCAGCGGTCGAGCGCCCTATTCCGGGCAAGGCAACAACTTCATCTAACGTTGTTGGGAACTCACCATTGTATTGATCTCGTACTATTTTTGCCGTTTTATGCAAGTTACGCGCTCGGGCGTAATAGCCCAATCCCGTCCAGTGATGCAGTACTTGGTCTTCATCTGCATTTGCTAAAGCAATAATATCAGGAAAACTTTGCATAAACTTTTCAAAATAAGGAATAACAGTAACGACTTGGGTTTGTTGTAGCATCACCTCAGACACCCAGACTTTATAAGGTGTTTTATTTAATTGCCAAGGCAAGGTTTTACGCCCATAAAGATGATACCAATCGACTACTTGCTGTGAAAACCAGCTTGTTTCACTGTTGTTTAACTTCAAAATAACTACTTTTTTAAACCCGCCCCTTAATGGCGCTCAGTCTATTGCAGTGAGTTAAAATATCAAGTTATAAACATGCGCAAAAGATAAGGCCTTGTGATCAACGCCGTGGTCAGGGATAATATGCCACCATTTTAAGACATGTTGTTTTCATCAGGCCAAAATATATGAGTGATTCAAGTAACGATAACCTTGAGCAAGCGAAGCAAGAAGGTAGATATATTCGTACAATTCGCAGCTTTGTTAAACGCGAAGGTCGTTTGACTAAAGGACAAGCTGCGGCAATTGAAAAATGCTGGCCAACTATGGGGCTTGAGCATCAACAGGGTATGCTTGATTTAGCCCAAGTATTTGGCAATGACAACGATGTTGTTTTAGAAATCGGTTTTGGTATGGGTAAGTCATTGGTCGAAATGGCCAAAAGCGCACCGCACCTTAATTTTATCGGTATTGAAGTACACCGCCCAGGTGTTGGTGCATGTTTGATGGATGCTGATGAAGCAGGCATCACTAATTTACGTATTTTTGAACATGACGCTGTTGAAGTATTTGCTGATTGTATTGCACAAGGCAGCATTACCACAGTGCAATTATTCTTTCCGGATCCATGGCATAAAAAACGCCATCACAAACGCCGTATCGTACAACCAGCATTTGTTGAAAGCCTGCGCAGTAAATTAAAAATTGGCGGTGTTTTTCACATGGCAACTGACTGGGAAAACTACGCTGAGCACATGCTCGAAGTAATGCAAACTGCTGAACACTTTAAAAACCAGTCAGAAACTAACGATTACGTACCACGACCTGATTTACGTCCTTTGACGAAATTTGAGCAACGCGGTCATCGTTTAGGCCATGGCGTTTGGGATTTAATGTTCGAACGCATTAGTTAAATCAATTAATTTTAAGGCAAAGCCATTTATGAGCGCATTAACCAACCCAAGTTCACTTTTACTACGCAATAGCGCAAACCTAACGGCGGACTCTATTTTAGTGGTTAATTTTGTACAAGATGGCTTTTTGTCACAGCTACAGCAGTTAAATCCAAACAGCAAGATTACAGCCTTTAGCTACAATCATGCTAATGGTGAGTTTGCTAAAAACATCAATGATATTGATGTGTGTGTTAGCCATGAAATAGTAAGTAAACATTTTGACTTAGTTATCTATTACTACCCAAAAGCAAAACCAGAAGCCTTGATGACACTTGATAATATACGCGCTGTTATTAACCCTGATGCCGAATTATTGGTTGTTGGCGAGAATAAAAGCGGCGTAAAATCGATTGAAAAGCAATTTAGTTGCCACTGCGAGTATAGTAATAAAATTGATAGCGCTCGTCATTGTGCCTTGTATTTATTTTCAGACATAAAAACGTTAGCTGAATTTGCAATAACTCGTTATCACAAACAGTTTAGTGTTGATGTTGCGGGGATTAGTTTCAATGCAATCAGTATTCCAGGCGTATTTAATCACGGTGAGCTTGATGGTGGTACAAAAATACTGTTAGAGAATGCACCGGCTATTAAATCTGGTAATGTACTCGACTTTGGTTGTGGTGCAGGCCTTATTGCTACCTTTTTAGGTCTAAAAAACCCAGCATTGAATTTTACCTGTACAGATGTAAGCGCCCTTGCCGCTTATGCAACTACACAAACGTTGGCATTAAATGCGGTAAACGGCAAAGCTTTACTTAGTGATGGTTTAGCTAATGTGACTGGGAAGTTTGAGCTTATTATTTCAAACCCACCATTTCATACCGGTATCGCGACTGACTATACTGTAGCCGAACAATTTTTAAGTGGGGCTAAGCAACACTTAACTAAACAAGGTAAACTAACGATTGTTGCTAACTGCTTTTTGAAATACCCGCCTATTCTAGAAACTCAATTCGGCACTTATCAAACCGTGCATAAAACGAATAAATTTTCAGTTTATAGCAGTTAATTACCAGGCTTTCCCACATTCAGGTCAGGCTTCAATGAAGCTGCTAAATAATAAAAAATGGCAGCTTTTTAACAATTTTTTTATATTTTTAGTCTCTTTGCTAGGTTTTTGCTAAACTTACGGCTACTTAAACAAAAAAACAATATTCAGGCTTCATTCCGACAATGCCTAAACCGATACCACAAACAAGTATACGTAAAGCTCTGATCAGCGCAGTAATGTTTGTTACAGCTTTGTGCTTATCCCTATCGATTTCAATTTCGACTTACCTTGATGTCAAAGAGCAAAAGCTATTAATTATCAATAAACTGAATATTCTTGCTGAAATCACAGCATTTAACGCTCAAGTAACGGTATTATTTGAAGATAGGAAAACCGAAGAACAACGACTTAAGTCATTTGAAAGCATTCCATTAGTTAAAAACATCCACATTTATGCTATTGATGAGATATCTAATAAAGCCGTTTTTTTCACCAGTTTCAATGCTAAAAAAACCCCTCCAGTACCAATACGCGTTGATAACATTGAAGAGTTAAAAGAACCAAAAATAACTGAAAACTATATAGAATTAATAAAACCAATCATGTACGAAAATGAAGTTAAAGGATACGTTTATATACGTGGTGGTTTAGAGCGTCTTAATGCCTACATAAATAAAAAGATCATTGTTGATCTCATTCTGACCTTATTCGTTTTAGTGCTGGTTTACTTTGTCGCCAAGCGGATACAAAAACGAATTGTTGATCCAATCGATCAAGTAACCCTTTTACTACAAGATGTGTCAAAAAATCATAACTATAGTGCTCGTGCACCAAAGACTAACATTACCGAGATAAATATTTTATCGAGTAGTTTGAATATTATGCTGACCCGTACACAAAACCAAATTGAAAGGCACAAGAACGATAAACAAGAAATAAAGCAGCTAAACCAAAGCTTAGAAGAAAAAGTTAATCAACGTACCATTGCACTGCGTGAAGCAAATCAAGAGCTATTAGATACCCTTGAGAGAATGCATCAATATCAAAATCAAATTGTCGAAAGCGAGAAAATGGCGTCTCTTGGTCAAATGGTTGCGGGGGTTGCTCACGAAGTAAATACACCAATTGGTTTAGGGATCACGGGTTCAACTTTGTTACGCGATAAATTAGCTGAGATCAGTGCCGGATTTGATCAGAAAAAACTTACGTCAAATCAACTCAAGCGTTTTATTGACGATGGTTTAGAAAACCTAGATTTAATTTATAGAAACCTCAATAGAGCTGCGGAGCTTATTTCAAGCTTTAAAAAAGTTGCCGTTAGTCAAGATGGGGAATTAAATGCTTTAGTTAATATCAGTGAGTTAATTTCTGATGTATTACTCTCTATGCGTACTGACTTAAAGTCAAAAGACCCTAAAATAACAACTCATTGCCCATCCACCTTAGTAATGGAAACTAAAGCTGGGCCATTGCAGCAAGTGATACAGCAGCTATTGAGTAATTCATTAATTCATGGCTTTAAAGATAGCATCGATAATGAAATTGAGCTCACTGTCGAGCGCAACGAAAGTAGTTTAATCATTCATTATACCGATAATGGTATTGGCGTAGATAAATCAATTAAGAAACGTATTTTTGACCCATTTGTGACCACTAAACGCGGAGAAGGTGGCAGCGGTCTAGGTATGCATTTAGTTTACAACTTAGTAACGCAAGCCTTAGGTGGGAGTGTTTATTTTGATGAACAAAACCAAGATGGCACCCGTTTCATCATCACCTTGCCATTAAAAGAGGCAACTAAAAGATGATTGCTCGGGTTGTTTTGTTAACTATTTTGGCGTTTACTCCCTTTTTATTGCAAGCAAAATCACCAGAGCAAGTAAAGTCTGCTTTCCTATATCAGCTAACAAAGTTTATAGAATTCCCTCGAAACGATGAAAATAGACAAATAACTTTTTGTTTTTATGATATTGAGCAAGGCATAGGCGCGATATTAAAGGGTAATTCGACACTGAAAATTAAAGATGTCCCCATTGCCGTCGTCTTAATTAATAAAAACCAACATATTTCTGAACTTTCTCGCTTTTGCGATATCACATACATTGATGAAACATTAGAAGATGATATAATCCCTCTTTGGATCGATGCTACTTCCTTAGACACCTTAACAGTTGGTGAAAGCATCAATTTTTTAGATAAAGGTGGTGTTGCCTCCTTGGTCCAAGAAGGGAATAAAATCCGACTGTATATCAATAAGCAACAGCTATTGCGTAGTAATTTTAAAGTGCAATCTCGAATATTAGCTGTTTCTAAATTTCATCCAAATTGATTTTACTTGTTAACAAATGGATATACTCCTATAATCTCTGTATTCGGTTTTATAATACAATACCGAATTAATTGTAAATAAAATATTCCGAAAAAGGTTAATTAATAATGCAAACGCCAGTCATTCTGATTGTAGAGGATGAAGACGTAACTCGACTAAACCTCGTTAGTTTATTTGAAGCTGAAGGTTACAAAGTTATTGAAGCCATTGATGGCGATGACATGCATGACAAGCTTACAAATAATGATGATGTTAATCTTGTAGTTATGGACATCAACCTGCCAGGCAAAAACGGGCTGATTTTAGCACGTGAATTACGTCAAAAGCGTAACGTAGGTCTTATTTTCCTAACCGGTCGTGATAATGATGTTGACCGTATTTTAGGCCTTGAAATTGGTGCAGACGACTATATAACTAAGCCGTTTAATCCTCGTGAGTTAACTATTCGTGCTCGTAATTTGATTTCTCGTACTGCACTTGGTGGTGAAGAATCAAACCTTGAAACAAATGGTGTAATCACGTTCAATGGTTGGGAACTTGATGAGAACAGCCGTTGTTTAACATCCCCTGACGGTGATGCTAAACGTTTACCTAAAGGTGAATACAGAGCACTACGCTTAATGCTAGATTCTCCAGGTCGTATATTTAGCCGTGAACAGCTAATAAAACATATGACTGGTCGTGAATTACGTGCAAATGACCGTACTGTTGATGTGACAATTCGTCGCATTAGAAAACACTTTGAAAGCGACAACAGCACATCTGAACTAATCAGCACCATTCATGGTGAAGGTTATCGCTTCATTGGTAAGATTGATAGTTAATATCAATCTTACCAAAACCCACAGCATTAACGTTCCAATTGCTGTAAGAATGAATGAAGGGCAATTTGTCCTTCATTTATTTTATCTGCTAAAACAGTTAGCCAGATATGTAAAACGTCTTCATCTTCCTCTATAGCGCCATGTTCCATTACTTTCGCATGTAACTGTACGTCATTTAAACCAACTGAGCCTGCGGCCCCTTTAAGCTTATGCGCAACAGACTTATACTCTTCACGATCACCATTAGCTAAAGAGGTCGCAAGTTCTTGTTGATATTGCGGGTTAAGCTTTTCAAATAAACTGCTACTACGCTTAAAAACTACTATGCCCATAGAGTTAACAAAGTCTTCTATTGTTTCAACATCGAGTAAATCAGTATTGATATGTGCTCCTGCCTCTTTACTTACTGTTAAGCGGGTTTCGTCGCACTGCTGGATTTGCTTTATATCAAACAATTCAGCCAACATTTTATCAAGCTTAGTGGTATTAATCGGCTTAGCTAAAGCACCTTGAATTGATATACCTTCAAGTTCTTCTTCAGCACTACGTACATTGGCCGTAAGAACAACAATCGGTAACTTATCAAAATAGTCATCTTCACGGATCTGTCTTGCAACCTCATCACCGTTAATGTCTGGTAGTTGCATATCAAGCAGTACTAAATCTAAATCATCTTCTGTCGCTACAAATGATAAAGCATCTTCCCCAGTTTCAGCCCAAATAACCTCATGACCACGTTGTTCAAGCAAATTGGTCGCAATTTCGGCATTCAATGGGACATCTTCAACGAGTAAGATATTCAAACTGCGACCCGCATAACTTTGTTCTGTGGGCGCGATGCACAATGACAGCGGTATCTCAACTACAAAGCAACTTCCCTCATCTTCAGTACTGCTAACATGGATCTCGCCTTGCATTGCACTGACTAAAGCTTTTGTTACCGCTAAGCCAATGCCTGAACCAATAGCATTAGTCCCTTTTAAATCCGGTGCTTTATAGTACATATCAAAAATTCGATGCAACTGCTCTTGTGGTATTCCCTGCCCTGTATCTGTAATACTCATAACCAACCATGGGCCGCATGCTCTATTTTCTCTACGACATTCAAGCTGTACTTGACCTTGCTTAGTAAACTTAACGGCGTTATTTATAAGGTTCCATACCACTTGACGTAAACGTGTGGGGTCAAGCTTTGCATATACATCCAACATACCTTTTCGTTGAATTTCAAACTCCAAACCTTTTTGTTCAGCTATTAATCCTGCAAAATTTACCACATCATTAATAAAGTCAGATACATTAATTGAGTCGGTAACAATATCAAGTTGTTCACGGTCAATTTTATCTAGATCAATAATGTCATTAAAAATATTGCCGAGTGTTTCTGCACTAGAAAATACCGTGTTACACCAGCTGCGCTGCTGTTTATCAAGCTCAGTATCAAGCAGCATTCGTGTTAAACCAACAATACCATTGAGTGGGGTTCGCAATTCATGGCTCAAAGTGGCAATAAATTTCCCTTTGTCTTTATAGGCAGTTTCAAGTGCTTGCGCTGCCTCTTTACGGCTAGTGATATCACGTCCAAATGCCAATAGCCCAATATATTCACCATCATCATTGATAAACGGTAATTTACGCATTTCAAACCAACGCTTTTCACTCCCTACCGGATATTCCACATCAAGCGTTAAGGCGGTATGAGTTTCTTCGACTTTATTATCGGTGATTAATACTTCAGGTAAAAAATGGGTTGGGTAAATTTCTTCTGCGGTTTTACCAATTAGTTCAAGACTTGATTTACCCATTACTTGTTCAAACATTTTATTACACCCAGCAAAAACGCCATTATTATCTCGGTAATAAAACAAATCAGGAGAGGAGTCGACAATAGATCGTAATAACATACCTTGTTGCGCGAGCTCTTGTTGTGTCTTTTTACGCTCTGCAATTTCGTGTCTGAGCTCTTCGATTGCACGATGCTTGGCATGAAAAGCCATTTTCCGCTCATCTATCTCAATATTCAAGCGACTAATATTGTCTTTTAGTGTTTGATTTAAAAGCTTTTCTTGTTTAGTTGCCGTGTCTAAATAAGCATAGGATGCATCTAGCTGGCGTATAGAGTTAATCAGCACGCTTATAATAATAGGAGAAACCACCGCAGTAAAAAAAACCACGGCAAATATATCAACTAACATTACCTCGCCAACAGCGACATAATAAAACATGCAAGATAAAATCAACGACACCACTATTAATAACGCATAGCAAATTGCTGCGGTTTTAAGTTCACCGAATCGGGTAATGGAACTGGAAAGTATTCGAGCCCAGGGACTCAAAGAAGAATCGATCATATATAAATCTGTCTCTTGGCTATGCGTTTAAACTTGGCAAACTTCGTAGCTATCAAAAATAACTAACCTCTACGCATATTTTAGCATTTTTACATTAGCAATTTTCATGTTCCGCGACGAAAACAGAAAATTTTCATCTACCACGTATTTTTAAATTATTTCGTGTAAAATACTGCGCTTTACAATTGCCAACAACGAGACTTGCAATGCAAACCAACATGCCCGATATAGCAGATACGGCTCCCGCCTTACAAACTGGTAAATTAGACTGGGTTGGTATGGCCGATATTGAACTGCCGTTTATTTTTGAATCTCGGGGTCTTGCGCCTGTAAACGTTAATGCAAAAGCTCGCGCCTTTGTTAATCTTCACAAAGAAGATGCAAAAGGCATTCATATGTCGCGATTGTTTTTAGCATTAGATACCTTATCTACCGAACAACATGTTAACCCTAGTACCCTATCACAAGCTTTGGATACTTTTATTTCAAGCCATGAAGGGCTGAGTGATCAAGCAAAAATTGAATTTAAATTTGAGCTTCCACTGCGCAGAAAGTCACTTTTAAGCGGTAAAGCTGGCTGGAAAAGCTACCCTATCACTCTAGAGGCAAAAATTGACCGCGGGCAACTAAGCTTTGAACTAAGCCTTGATGTAACTTATTCGTCAACATGCCCATGCTCAGCGGCACTAGCGCGCCAACTTATTCAAAATGCCTTTGTGGAAAAATTTAACCAACAACCACTTAATCACGAAGAAGTAATTAATTGGCTTGGTAGTACAGATGGCATAATCGCAACGCCGCACTCACAACGCTCTATTGCTAACGTCAAAATTAAGTTAGATCGTAATATTACTGAATTTGATATTTTAAGCCTGGTAGATACACTCGAAAATGAGCTTAAAACCCCTGTTCAGGCTGCGGTTAAACGTGAAGATGAGCAAGAGTTTGCTCGCTTAAACGGTCAAAACCTGATGTTTTGCGAAGATGCGGCACGGAAAATAAAAGCCGTACTAGAAAGTGAACAATACGCTGATTACTGGTTACAAATAAATCATTACGAGTCACTGCATGCCCATGATGCTGTTGCAATTGCAGTTAAAGGCGTTGCCAATGGTTATCAACCTTAATATAAACCATACCCGTTTAATATAAATACGTAACACCACAACACTTAGGCACACAAATTGCTTTGTAATTTACAGTGTCAATTTGTTGTTGTGGAGTTACCGTATGGAATTCGCTTTATTATCAATTTTAGTTTTAGTCGTAGGGGCATCTGTTGTTGCGTCAAAGTTTACCGATGATGGCGGAAACCCTTACCCTTTCACCCGTAAAGATAGTGTATTTACGCAAGTTGAAAGTGCCTTTTTAAATCTTTTAGAACGTGCTGTTGGCGATCAATACAAGATTGTTAGCCGCGTTAAATTAATTGATATCATTGATTGCAAACATGGCTTATCGCCTAAAGCAAAACGTGCAGCTATTGCTAAAGCAAAGAACAAACAACTGGATTACGTATTAATCGATAAAGAAAAAATGACTATCGTTGCCGCTGTTGATTTAGTTAACAATGCAAATAAAGATGGCCACAAAGCGCAGCGCGATTGGTTTGTAAATGGTGCATTAGAGGCCGCTGGTATCCCGCATATTCGTATGAAAGTAAAATCGGGTTATCGCCCAAGCGAAGTACGAGACGCCATTATGTTTAAATTAGGCAAACCTGCTGCACCGAGTATTCGCCCAAGCCGAAATAGAGTGACCAAACCAGCAGTGTTATCTCCTTCGCAAGCAAAAGCCCATTCGACTGCACTAGCTGAAATATAGCAGCATCTGTAAAAACAAAATGCGAGTTTAGGCTCGCATTTTTTGTTTGTTTTACCCTACTCCCATTTTTGCAGTATAATCTAGCCATCTAATTCGAGGAATTTTAAATTATGAATGTTGGTATTATTGGCGCAATGGAGCCAGAAGTTAAAATTTTGCGTGAAGCGATGCAAAATCCACAAACTCTAACTAAAGCAGGTTTTACTTTTTATACTGGTGAGCTAGCAGGTAACACTGTTACTCTAGTCCAATCAGGTATTGGTAAAGTAGCGTCAAGTATTGCAACAACACTGTTAATTGATAACTTTAAACCTGATTGCGTGATCAATACGGGTTCTGCCGGTGGTTTTGATCCGTCATTAAGCGTGGGTGATGTTGTTATTTCTTCTGAAGTTCGTCATCACGATGTTGATGTAACCGCATTTGGTTACGAAATTGGCCAAGTGCCACAAATGCCAGCGGGTTTTGCCGCGCATCCTAAGCTAATTGACGCTGCGCAACAAAGTATTGAAAGCATTAGTGATGTTAAAACGTTGATTGGCTTAATTTGCACAGGCGATTCATTTATGTGTGACCCTGTACGTATTGATAAAGCCCGCGCTGACTTTCCTACAATGCTTGCCGTAGAAATGGAAGGCGCAGCTATTGCACAGGCCTGCTTTACACTTGAAACACCATTTGTTGTGATCCGCTCAATGTCTGACATTGCAGGCAAAGAGTCACCACAATCATTTGAAGAATATCTAGAAACCGCTTCAATTAACTCATCAAAAATGGTGCTCGCGTTACTAGAGAAGTTAACTGCGGTAACTCTATAACGTGTTACCCAATTTAGTTCAGCAACATTTGGACTTTATTGTATTTATATTAGCGCTCCTGAGTGAGCGCTTTTTACCTCTGGTCAGTTGGTATCACCCCAATACATTTTTAACGGCCGTTTTTACTGCGCTTGGTAAACGTGTTTATCGTGAACGTGAACCAAAAAGCTACCTATATTTATCATCTTCCCTGTGTTTTATATTAACGCTTTTAGTGATCATGACATTGGTCGTTCTACTCATTGAATTTGCTTATTATCCTGAACTACTAGCCGGTTTAATACTTTACTTAAGTTTAGAATGGCGAAGTATAGAAACTAAAGCATTGCGTATCGCACGTTTAGTTAAGCAAAACCAAAAAGCAACTGCCCGAGAGTTATTAAAACCACTACTTGCCCGTCAAGTAAATGCGTTATCAAGCACTGGTATTTGTAAAGCTGCCATGGAGATGTTGATATTAAGAGTCGCGCGTCATTATTTTAGCGTTATCTTTATTTACCTGCTATTTGGACCAATGGCTGCATTGTCTTATCGTTTACTCACTTTGATGCACCAAGCTTGGCGTAAAAACACTTTGCCAAACAGCCCTTTTTTAAAGCCACTCGCTTGGCTTTTGTATATTATTGAGTGGCTGCCCACCCGATTATTGGCTTTGACAATTGCAGCCAGTAAAGCCAGCAAGCTGAGCATTCATTATATAAAACATTATGGTAGACACTTCTATCAAACTAATAGTGGTTGGTTATTAAGCTGTTGTTCTGCATCGGTCGGCGTGCAATTAGGCGGGCCTGCGATTTATCAAGGCACTCGTTTTGATAAAATGCGCATAGGCACCGAGCGCTTACCTCAAGCAGCCGATATTCCGATACTTTTGAGCCGGCTCAATCAAGCTCGAGTTTTTTGGTTATTGCTTATTTTTGGCATTGAGATAATTAAAACAATTATATAAAAAAACCAGCCGAAGCTGGTTTTAAAACTGAATTCTCATTCTTTACCTGTTAAGCACAGGTAATATTTGCAAACTTACGTTTACCTACTTGATAAATAGCCGTACTGCCTTTTTTAATTTCAAGCTTAGTATCAGTGACTTTTTCTTCGCCATTGATTTTAACCGCGCCTTGTTTAATCATACGCATCGCTTCAGAAGTACTCGCAACTAGCCCAGCTTCTTTAAGTAAGTTAGTAATAAATACTGTATCTTCGTCAATTGTTACTGTCATATCTGGGATATCGTCTGGTAACGCATTTTTCTGAAAACGTTTAATGAAGTCATCATGAGCGCCTGTAGCCGCTTCATCGCTATGAAAACGCGCAATCATTTCTTTTGCTAAATCAATTTTAATATCGCGCGGGTTAGTACCTTGTGCAACTTTATCTTTAAGGTCAGCAATTTCATCAATTGACAAGCTACTTAGCAAATCATAATAACGCCACATTAATTCATCGCTAATTGACATGATTTTGCCAAACATGTCGTTAGGCGCATCAGTGATACCAATATAATTGCCTAATGACTTAGACATTTTTTGCACACCGTCAGTGCCTTCTAACAACGGCATCATCAATACAGTTTGTGGTTTTTGGCCTTCGTCTTTTTGTAATTCACGACCCATTAGCAAGTTAAAACGTTGATCGGTACCGCCAAGCTCAACATCAGCTTCAAGAGCCACAGAATCCCAACCTTGCACCAACGGATACAAAAACTCATGAATCGCTATTGATTGACCGCCAGCATAACGCTTTTTAAAGTCATCACGCTCAAGCATACGAGCAACCGTTTGACGAGCAGCTAATTTTATCATGCCTGCAGCGCCTAAATTTTCCATCCAGCTAGAGTTAAAAGCAACGGTGGTTTTAGCTGGATCAAGAATTTTAAATACTTGCTCTTTATATGTTTCAGCATTTGCTAATACATCTTCACGGGTAAGTGGTTTACGGGTAATATTTTTCCCCGTTGGATCACCAATCATACCGGTAAAGTCACCAATTAAGAAAATCACTTCGTGACCTAAGTCTTGGAATGTTTTCATTTTATTAATTAACACGGTATGACCTAAGTGTAAATCAGGGGCTGTTGGATCAAAACCCGCCTTGATCTTAAGCTTTTTACCCGATTTTAGCTTTTCAACTAATTCGTCTTCAATTAATATTTCTTCTGCACCGCGTTTTATCTCTGCAAGAGCGGTTTGTAAATCCACTGTGTATTACTCCAAAAAATTCAGTCTATGCGTTGATTCTAGCGTAAATCTGCCCCAGTTTAAATCTACAAAACACTGGTATTAACGCTTTATTAAGTATATCCTGCAATATTAGTGATTAATTATCTTGACAGCAGAAAAAGGCACCTTATGGTTCACGTTGTGCACAAAATCCCAAAAAAACACAAGTTGCTTATTTTAGGTTTAGTTTCTGCTATTGCTGCCCTAACACTTATTCCTTCAGAGAAAGCCACCGCTTCTAAAGACAATAACGCAGATGCACTTGAAATCGGAAAGCGTTATGAGTTACAAGTTAAAGTTGATGACATTGAGCAATTAACTGAATTAAATTCGCAAGAAGACGCAGCAAAGCTACCCGAATATGACCTAATCGATTTTAAAGTAAAGAACGGTGACAATTTAGCACTGATTTTTAAACGCGCAGGTTTTAACGCACAAACCGTTCATAAACTTCTGAACACCAATGCTGAAACCCGTAAGCTAACTAAAATTCATCCTGGCGAAATACTCAGTTTCGCCACAGCTGAAGATGGCTCGTTAGCGCAGTTACGTTACGTAATTTCAAAAACAGACACTCTATTCGTTACCTTAAATGACGAGGGTAACTACGATACATCTATTGATAGTAAAGAAATAGAGACTTTAACCGCTTCAACGGGCGGTGAAATCACCAATAGCTTTTGGACTTCAGGTATTGCTGCAGGCTTAAGCGAACGCCAAATTATGAACTTTGCTGATATTTTTGGTTGGGACGTGGATTTTGCCAATGATATCCGTAAAGGCGATCAGTTCGGCTTAATTTACGAATCTCATTATGTTGATGGTGAATTTATTGGTACGGGTAAAATTATTGCCGCTGAGTTTATTAACCAAGGCCAACGTTATGCGGCTATTCGCCACAGCGATGATACTTTTTATACACCTGAAGGGCGTAGTATGAAAAAAGCCTTTTTGCGTGCACCGGTTAACTTTAAATACATAAGCTCAAGCTTTAACCCACGCCGTTTGCACCCAGTCACTAAAACTGTGAAACCACATAATGGTATTGATTATGCAGCACGTACTGGCACGCCAGTTGTATCATCTGGCAATGGTAAGGTAATTAAGTCAGGTTACAGTAAGTATAATGGTAACTATGTATTTATTAGCCACGGCACACAGTACGTAACTAAGTACTTACACTTAAATAAACGTGCTGTTAAAACTGGTCAAAAAGTTAAACAGGGCCAAAAAATTGGTACTGTAGGCGCAACTGGCCGCGTAACAGGCGCTCACTTACACTATGAGTTTTTAGTTAACGGCGTTCACCGTAACCCTAAAACAGTTAAGCTACCAAAGTCTGAACCACTGCCACGCGCGGAACTTGCTAAGTTCAAGCCAATCGCAGATAACTTTTTAGCGCAGTTAGAGCGCAACAGAGAGCTACAAGTAGCGCTTAAGTAAAAGCTAGCTGTAAGCTGTAAGCTGTAAGCTGTAAGCTGTAAGCTGTAAGCTGTAAGCAATTCTAAAAACCGTTGTTATGTAAGTAGCAACGGTTTTTTTGTTGAACTGTTTGATGTGATGCGATCCCTAATCCCCCTGCACACCTCTCATCATGCGCTTTTTATTAATAGGAAACGCAATTGGCGTTCACCTTCCGTGATGAATATGTATCCAAATTCCCATCAGTGACGTTAAACCTTGTGAGGTTAAATCGTTATTGTCTAAAAAGCTGAAAGCTTGACTTCCCACATAATGGTTCATGAATAGCTCATTATCGCTTTTAGACATCCGATAATGCAGTGCCTTGATGCAGACTGACAGGATATTGTTCGTTGGGTTTCGCGGTGTTCAACCACAATCTATGTAGCCAATTTTAACGCCGAGCAGCTTAAAACTTACAACTTACCGCTCCTAGCAGCCCTGAACCTCACGGCTGACGGCTGACGGCTGACGGCTGACGGCTGACGGCTACGCTCTACCTCACCAACATATAAATCAATTGCACTAACAATGAAATCATCACCAGTGGCCAAATATATTTTGCATATTTAGTGGCGCCATCGAGGCCCATTTTCGACTGATACTTTTCAAGTAATGGCACTAGAATCATGAGTGCGACAAACAGTGAAATTAAAATCACGAAGATATTCATAGCATTCCTTATTTATTCAATATCTATCGAGTATACCTAGGGTCTGTTTATCTTTCGAGGTTAAATTTGCAGCTGCGCGTTTGGTTTTTAGACAAGGCAGAGCCTATGTAGTGTGGTTATTCCCCATAAATAGGCGATAACGCGGCATAAATGCCAAACATGCGCTGCCCGAAGGGTTCTGCCTAGGGGCGATTAACTCTTTGTTGCCTACACGGATGTAGGTAAAGGGCGTGAGCAGGACGCGGAAGCTTTGCTCGATTTTTACTTAGCCCACTAGGTTACAAATCTCGCGCCGCGATTAAATCGCCCCTAGTTTGAACAAATTTTAACCCTAAAAGGTCAACAGACCCTAAGGGCAAAAAAAAGCGCAGTCTACACTGCGCCAGTCGGTTGGAAGTAAATCTTATTTAGTTATTGTTAGCCTACCAATGCTAACAAAATACCGGCAGCGACTGCACTGCCCAATACACCCGCTACATTGGGGCCCATAGCATGCATTAACAAGAAGTTATGTGGGTTATTTTCAAGGCCAACCTTATTTACAACCCGCGCAGCCATAGGGACTGCTGATACTCCTGCGGCGCCTATAAGTGGATTAATTGGCGATTTAGAAAACTTGTTCATTCCTTTTGCCATAAATACACCCGATGCAGTACCGATAGAGAATGCTAAGGCACCTAAAACTAAAATACCTATTGTTTCTATGGTTAAAAATTTATCGGCCGCTAACTTAGAGCCAACAGCTAAACCGAGGAAAATCGTTGTAATATTAATAATCTCGTTTTGAGCACTGTTACTTAAACGATCTACCACACCTGATTCACGCATTAAGTTACCTAAGCAGAACATACCAACTAATGGTGTTGCCGCTGGTAAAAATAAGATGGTTAAGCTTAATACCATTAGAGGGAAAATAATTTTTTCCTTTTTCGATACTGTACGAAGCTGTGGCATCTTAATTTGACGCTCTTCTGGTGTTGTTAGTGCGCGCATGATTGGTGGCTGAATAATTGGCACCAACGCCATATATGAATAAGCCGCGACCGCGATTGCACCAAGTAAATCAGGAGCAAGCTTTGAGGCTAAGAAAATTGCCGTAGGGCCATCTGCGCCACCTATAATTGCGATTGCCGATGCATCCTGCAAAGTAAATTCGAATCCTGGTACATAGTTTAATAAGATAGCACCGAATAATGTCGCGAAAATACCAAACTGAGCCGCCGCACCAAGCAATAACATACGTGGGTTAGCAATCAAGGCGCTAAAGTCCGTGAGCGCACCAACGCCCATGAATATTAATAACGGAAATACACCTGTATCAATACCAATGTGATAAACGTAATATAATAATCCGCCGGGGTCTGATAAACCCGCTAAAGGAATATTTGTTAATATTGCGCCAAAGCCAATAGGTAATAATAGTAATGGTTCAAAATTACGTGCAATTGCGAGATACAATAACAAGCACCCCACCGCAATCATAATCAATGCCGGAAATGTAAAGTTCGCAATACCTGTGGCATGCCAGAGATTCAATAATGCTTCCATCCTACTTTACTCCTAGGCTAATGAAATCATGGCATCACCCGTGACAACCGAGTCACCTTCAGAAACTAGGATCTGAGCAATTGTACCTGCATGTGTAGCGCGGATCTCTGTTTCCATTTTCATGGCTTCCATGATCATTACTACATCACCTTCGTTAACCGTTTGCCCTGCTTTAACTTTAATTTTAAAGATATTACCGGCAAGAGGTGCATTCAATGTCTCCCCTGATGCGACTGAGGCAGACTGGGGAATTAACTCACTGTCTTTTAAAGTAACTTCTTTTAGTTCACCGCCTTGAGCAACAACTACATCATAAACTTTACCATCAACTTTTACGCTGTACTGCTCAGCAGTGACTGTTTTATTATTCGTTTTAGTTGGTTTTTCTGATTGAGCCGTTGGGGCCGCAGGTATTGCTTCGAATGCATCAGGGTTGTTACGGTTTTTAATGAATTTCAAACCAATTTGTGGAAATAATGCATACGTTAGCACGTCGTCTATTTGCTCATCAGCAAGTATTAAACCTTGCTCTTGTGCTTCTTTTAATAACTCAGCTTGCAGCGTCTCAAGTTCTGGTTTTAATAAATCAGCAGGACGACAAGTAATAACGTCTGCACCATCAAGCACGCGCTCTTGCAGCTCTTTATTCATTGGCGCTGGTGTTGCTCCGTACTCACCTTTTAATACACCTGCAGTTTCTTTAGTGATTGTTTTATAACGCTCACCTGTCAGTACATTTAAAACAGCTTGTGTGCCTACAATTTGCGAGGTAGGTGTCACTAAAGGCAAGAAACCTAAATCTTCACGAACGCGTGGTATTTCAAGCAACACTTGATCAAGTTTATCTGCTGCGCCTTGTTCTTTAAGTTGATTTTCCATGTTAGTTAACATGCCGCCAGGCACTTGCGCTAATAATATACGACCATCAACACCTTTTAAACTGCCTTCAAATGCAGCATACTTTTTACGTACATCACGGAAGTAAGCGGCAATCTCTTCGAGCTGATTCAAATCAAGTTCAGTATCGCGCTCAGTTCCTTCAACTATAGAAACAATGGTCTCTGTTGCACTGTGTCCATAAGTCATACTCATTGAGGAAATAGCGGTATCAAGCATATCGATGCCAGCATCAATCGCTTTTTGATAGGTTGCTGTACTTAAACCTGTTGTTGCATGACATTGCATTGCAATTGGTATAGAAACCGTTTCTTTTAAACCTTTAATCAACTTTTCAGCATCATATGGTTTAAGTAAGCCTGCCATATCTTTGATACAAATTGAATGACAACCAAGATCTTCAAGCTGTTTTGCAAGTGTTAGCCACATCTCCAGTGTATGGACTGGGCTTACTGTGTATGAAATTGTACCTTGTGCATGGGCACCAACTTTGATTGCGGCTTTGATTGCCGTTTCTAAATTACGCACGTCATTCATTGCATCAAAAATACGAAAGACATCTACACCATTTTTATGTGCACGCTCAACAAATTTTTCTACCACATCATCAGCATAATGACGGTAACCTAAAAGATTTTGACCACGTAACAGCATTTGTTGCTTTGTATTCGGCATTGCTTTTTTAAGGGCGCGAATACGCTCCCATGGATCTTCTCCTAAATAGCGAATACACGAATCAAATGTTGCACCGCCCCATGATTCGATCGACCAATAACCTGCATCATCAAGTTTTTCAGCAATAGGTAACATGTCATCTAAACGCATACGCGTTGCTAATAATGATTGATGAGCATCACGAAGTACCAGTTCTGTTAGTTTTAATTTAGCCATAAGTCACCCCTTATAATTTTTGTTTATTTTTGTACTGAGCGATGGCAGCACTAATTGCGGCAATGTGTGCATCTGGCACACCTTGCGCTTTGATTGATGGCGCACGAGCTGGTACATCTATAGGTTGCTCAAAACGACTCGCCACCTTAGACATTAATACAATTGCTGAAATCAACAATGAAAGAAAAACAAAAACGCCCACCATGCCTGTTGCCATCAAATTTGCTGCTGTCGCTAGTAACTCACCTATATTCATACTCTGCCCCTTTATATATTCAATACCTGATAGTTAACAAAGCAACAAAAGCAGGTAAAAAACCACTTTATATAAATAACTATGCAACAATCATATCAAAGTAATTAACCATTTCCAACACTTTGTAAATTGGTAAAACCAATTAATATAAAGCTAACATACCCACATTAAATTTAACACCCGACAAATCGCTATTATTTTTCAAGATATAGATGATAAAAATAGCGAATATAGCCAAAACTTATAAGCTATAGAATGCAAAGCTCCATCCCTATTTATGCAGTCTCTATATTTGATAATATTTCTTTTCTAAAAACCACTTAAATTAATTGGTCTTACCAATAGTGTGGTGATTTTACATTCCTTTTTTACTTAAGAACAAGTTACACATAAAGCGTGTAAATATTTCCTATGAAACTGATCCCTATAACGAATGAAAAAGTAAACGGCTGATTTTAAAGGACTTTAATATTGGCATGTAAATGGCATTATCTAATATGTACAAATTAACCAAGGAGAAAACAATGTTACGCTGGACAATTACATTTTTAGTTATTGCACTTATTGCTGCAGTGTTAGGTTTTGGTGGCATCGCAGGTGCCGCAGCAGGAATTGCTAAGATTATATTTTTTATCTTTTTAGTATTGTTAGTTATCTCTCTTGTATCAGGCGCACTACGTGGCAACGTGCCCAAGTAGCTGAGACAAAGTAACGCAACAGTATTACCACTATATTTATTTACAAGGAATTACATTATGAAATCTACAACAGTAAAAACAGCCGTTATCGCCCTTTTCGCTAGTTTTTTTATTATGGGTTGTGAAGACAATCACGCAGAAGAAGCAGGTGAGCGCATAGATGAAGCTGTAACCGATGTACAAAACAAAGTTGAAGACGCCTGTGAAAAAGTAAAAGAAGGCGTAAATGCTGAAGAAACAAACTGCTAATAAAGTAAGTTTAAAAAAACGACTCTTTTGAGTCGTTTTTTTTATTAGACTGAACTCAAACTTTAAGCCCGTGCTTCAAGCATTAGTCGCTTCATGTCACGTACTGCTTTATCTAAACCATCAATGGCTGCACGCGCAACAATTGCGTGGCCAATATTTAACTCGTAAATCTCTTCCATCGCGGCAATCGGCTTCACGTTGTGATAATGAAGGCCATGCCCTGCATTGACGATTAACCCTAAACCTGCCGCATATTTCACACCTTGTCGAATATGTTCAAGCTCTTTGCTCATCTCTGCGTCAGTTTGCGCATCTGCATAAGCGCCAGTATGTATTTCAACGTAAGGAGCATTACATGCTTTAGCGGCATCTAATTGCGCTTTATCTGCGTCAATAAATAATGAAACTTTAATTCCTGCATCACTCAGCTTTGCAGTTGCGGCTTTAATTTTATCTAAGTTACCCACAACATCTAAGCCACCTTCGGTAGTTAACTCTTCCCGTTTCTCTGGTACTAAGCAAACGTAAGCCGGTTTTACATCCAACGCAATATCAATCATTTCATCAGTAACAGCTATTTCAAGGTTCATACGCGTTTGAATTGTTTTAGCCATCACATATACGTCACGATCTTGAATATGACGGCGATCTTCACGCAAATGAATGGTGATCCCATCAGCACCAGCATGCTCCGCAACACTTGCCGCATGAGCTGGATCCGGGTAACTAGTACCGCGGGCTTGGCGTAAAGTAGCAATATGATCAACGTTTATACCCAAAAGAATATCTTTCATTTTTTTACCTGTAAAAATAACGGTTAAAAATACCGTACTAAGATTGCGGTTTAAAAAGCTCTCTACTTTTTAATGGTTTTTTACCCAGTAAGGGTTTCATTAAATGACGACTTAATTGTTTTGCCATATATAACACATCCGGCGCACTAAAGTCATGAGCAGCAATCGCATTTAATTGCGCCCCTAAAAAGCCACTGCCATGATTTTCCTGTGCAACAAAGCCATATTCAGCAAAATAACTATACGTTTGTTTTGAGGTGATTGGATCGCCTGCGGCATCAAAACTAAAATCAACGCCATAACCCAAAAGCTCTAGTAACTGAAATTCATAAGAGCGTAATACGGCTTGCAAATTAGGGTGCTTATTTAGCTGCTGTAAGTGTGTTCGATAAAGCTCATAGGCATGATCAATGGGCTCATTGATTGGCACAATCCGATTTGTTAACTCATTTAAGTAGAAGCCGCAGTAAAGCTGATCGCCTACTAAAGGGGATTGCGTACCATGCAATTCGAAACGTTGAATGTATTTAAGATCATTTTTACCCGTATAGTTTACGAGTAATGCTTGGAAAGGTTGCAGCTGCGCTTTATGTTTGGTTGACTGGCGACCACTTATGCGAGCAAGCATTCGTAGTTGTCCAACGCCTTCTACCAGCATATCAAGCATTACTTGCGAGTCACTAAAAGGACGCCGATGTAATAAATATGCTGTGTAGAAGTCGCTATCCATAACGGTAACTTAAGTGATTAATCTTCACCGTAACCTAAGCTGCGAAGTGCACGCTCATCGTCAGCCCAACCTGATTTAACTTTAACCCAAAGCTCTAAAAATACTTTGTTATCGAGCATTTCTTCAAGATCTTTACGTGCTTCACGGCCAATAACTTTCAGCTTTTCGCCTTTGTTACCAATTACCATGCGTTTTTGAGTTTCACGCTCAACCAAGATTAAGCCATTGATATGCCAAATGCCGTTTTCTTGCCATTTAAACTGCTCAATTTCGACAGTTACTGAATAAGGTAATTCCTCACCCATAAAACGCATTAACTTTTCACGGATCACTTCAGCCGCCATAAAGCGCATTGAGCGATCGGTTACATAATCTTCAGGAAAGTAAAACTCACACGGTGGTAAACGTTTTGTTACTTCATCTTTGATTAGGTTAATATTTTTACCCTGCGTTGCAGATACGGGCATAATACCAACAAAATCAAACTTGTCACCTAACCACTTCATATGTGGCAGTACAAGATCACGGTCCTTTACTTGGTCTATTTTATTAATAACCAATAATACTGGTTTACCGCTTTGTGATACTTTATTTAGCACCATGTCATCGTCAGCATTCCAATGAGTGCCTTCAACAACAAATATAATAAGTTCTACATCACCGATTGAGCTAGATGCTGCGCGATTCATTAAACGGTTAATGGCACGCTTTTCTTCAACGTGCAGCCCCGGTGTATCGACGTAAACAGCCTGATGCTTACCTTCGGTATGAATACCCATGATACGGTGGCGTGTTGTTTGCGGTTTGCGTGAGGTTATACTCACTTTTTGTTCAATAATTTCGTTTAGCAACGTAGATTTACCTACGTTTGGTCGACCAACAATGGCGACCATGCCGCAAAACGTATCAACTTCACCTGTATGAGGCTGGATCAGTGTATCAAGGTTCATTTTTAAGTATCTTAAGTGCTTTTTCAGCGGCTTTTTGTTCAGCCTTACGACGTGAACTACCTACTGAGATGATGCTATCCATACCTTCAACTATACATTCTACCGTGAATGTTTGATTGTGCGCCTGACCTTTAGTATCAACTACGGTGTAGCCTGGCAAAGGTAGTTTTCGAGCTTGTAAATACTCTTGTAATAGCGTTTTAGGGTCTTTTTGGTTTAAGCCTGGTGAAATAGCATCAAGGCGAGGTTCGTACCAAGCCAAAATTAAATCACCACAAACATCTATACCTGCATCTAAAAATACAGCACCGATTATGGCTTCAACCGCATCAGCTAAAGTTGACTCACGTCGAAAGCCGCCACTTTTAAGCTCACCTGGACCTAAACGCAGGTAATCACCTAAACCAAACTCCAAGCCAAATTCGGCTAACGTTTGACCACGAACAAGCGTTGAGCGCATACGGCTCAAGTCACCTTCTCGGGCTTTAGGGAATTTGCCATATAATGCATTTGCAATGACAAAACTTAAAATTGAATCACCTAAAAACTCTAGGCGCTCGTTATGTTGTCCTTTATGGCTGCGATGGGTCATCGCCTGCTCAAGCAATGCTTGATCAATAAAGGTATACCCTATTTTGCTATATAGCTCTGTTACATTTTTTTTCATTGTTACTGAATATTACCTAGGCGTTCAAAACGAACACCAGTTGGAACCCAGCCTGGTACAATGTCATCTGGGCCATTATCAAATTCAAAACTCATCCATATAAAGACAGCTTTACCCACCAAGTTTTCTTTTGGCACAAAGCCCCATACGCGACTATCTTGGCTGTTATCGCGGTTGTCACCCATCATAAAATAATGATCAGCCGGTACTACCCATTCATCAGAACGTGTACCCGGCTGTTGATAGTAACGCCCTTTCATTTCCAGCGCTTCTGGGTTTATTAAAATATCATGTTTTAGCGTCGTTAAATTTTCATTTAAACGCACTAAATCCATAGAGCCTTGCTTAAATTCATCACGATTGATGATTTCCATATCAATCTTATTATACTCATTACACAATAAATCGCCCTGCTGAGTTTCACCCTCTGCGCAATTTGGTTGAATATATAAACGCTTGTTACGGTAAACAATTTTATCACCAGGCAAACCAATAGCTCGTTTAATATAATCTATACGTTCATCTAATGGATATTTAAATACCACTATATCACCGCGTTCAGGTTCAGCAACATCGACTAACTGAGTACGCCATACAGGGTCTTTCACCCCATAAGAATACTTTTGCACTAAAATAAAGTCACCCACTAACAAGGTAGGCATCATTGAACCTGACGGAATTTGAAACGGTTCAAATAAAAACGACCTAAAAATAGTAATTGCTGCGATCATCGGGAAAATCGACTTAGCAGTCTCTGTCAATGTCGGCTCAGGCGCAATTAATGCGGCAGTTTCTTCATCTAGCTCGCCGCCAGCAGAACTTTGTGCAAGAGCTAAGCGTTGCTGTCTTTTTGGCGCAAACATTAGATGGTCAATTAACCAAATTAAGCCTGAGCCTAATGTTAATAGCACTAAAAATATTGAAAAATAACCTGCCATACATTAAATCCTTTCTCTTACGAAACTGGGTTACGAAGCCTTACTTACCAACTTTAAGAATTGCTAAAAACGCTTCTTGTGGCACTTCAACATTACCAACTTGCTTCATACGTTTTTTACCATCTTTTTGCTTTTTAAGCAGTTTTTTCTTACGACTTACGTCACCACCGTAACACTTGGCGATTACATTTTTACGTAACTGCTTAACGGTTGTACGTGCAATAACATGCGCGCCAATTGCCGCCTGAATTGCAATATCAAACATTTGACGTGGAATAAGCTCTTTAAGTGCATCAGCTAACTGACGACCACGAGATTGTGCACTGTCTCTGTGTACAATAATCGCAAGTGCATCAACACGCTCTGCATTTATTAAAATATCAACACGTACCATGTCTGACGTTTGAAAACGCTTAAAGTTGTAATCAAGCGATGCAAAACCACGGCTGGTTGACTTTAATTTATCAAAAAAGTCCATTACTACTTCAGCCATTGGTAGCTCATACGTTACGGCTACTTGTTTACCGTGGTAACTCATTTTAGTTTGCATACCTCGTTTCTCTATACATAGGGTAATAACATTACCTAAGTACTCTTGAGGAACAAGGATATTTGCTTCTACAATTGGCTCTCGAATTTCTTGAATATCATTTACTGCCGGAAGGTCAGACGGATTATCAATCTGAAAAGTACCTTCTTTTGTTACTATTTCATAGATTACAGTAGGCGCAGTGGTAATTAGATCAATATCGTATTCACGTTCTAAACGCTCTTGAATAATTTCCATGTGCAGCATGCCTAAAAAGCCACAACGAAAACCAAAACCAAGTGCGGTAGAATTCTCTGGTTCAAAGAATAACGACGCATCGTTAAGACTTAGTTTATTCAGGGCATCACGGAACGATTCATATTCATCTGACGCAATAGGGAACATACCCGCATACACTTGTGGTTTAATTTTTTGAAAACCAGGTAAGCGAGCAGGCGCTGCATTTTTTTGATGGGTAATCGTATCGCCAACTGGCGCGCCATGTATTTCCTTAATACCAGCAATAACAAAGCCTACTTCGCCAGTTCTTAAAATACCGGTGTTTGTTTGCTTTGGTGTAAATACACCAACTTGATCTGCAGTATGAATATGCTCATTCGACATGATTTTAATTTTGTCGCCGATGCGTAGTTCACCGTGTTTAATACGAACAAGTGATACAACACCTTGATACGGGTCAAACCAAGAGTCGATAATTAATGCTTGTAATGGCGCGTCTTTATCACCTTCTGGCGATGGTACATCTCTGACAATCATTTCAAGAACTTCAGCAATACCAACACCTGTTTTAGCGCTACATTGCACAGCATCAAGCGCATCAATACCAATAATATCTTCAATTTCTTCAGCAACGCGAAGTGGATCTGCTTGTGGTAAATCGATTTTATTTAGTACTGGTATAACTTCTAAATTCATTTCTATGGCGGTATAACAATTTGCTAATGTTTGCGCCTCAACACCTTGGCCTGCATCTACTACAAGTAATGCGCCTTCACAGGCAGCCAATGAACGTGATACTTCATAAGTAAAATCAACGTGTCCTGGTGTATCGATAAAGTTTAGCTGGTAAGTTTCACCATCATTTGCTTTATAATTTAAGGTTACACTTTGCGCTTTAATCGTGATGCCACGTTCGCGCTCTATATCCATTGAATCCAATACTTGTTTTTGCATTTCACGGTCAGTTAAACCGCCACAAACTTGGATCAAACGATCAGAAAGGGTCGATTTACCGTGGTCAATATGGGCGATGATCGAAAAATTACGGATATGCTTCATAAACTGGATTCTAAACTTCTATTTTAATTGATTGAGTGTATAAAGCCGCAATTTTACATTTAATTGGCTTCAATCACCATCTATTTGAGTTAAAGGGAGGCTAATTGGATGAATTTTTATTACTTTGATGTCATGTTTGAGACTTTTCACTCGACTTTTAGCTACAGCAAAGCCAGTAAAACCACCACTTATAGCGGCAATTATTTGTAACCATTCTGGCGCAGAAAAAAACTCAGCAGCGATCAGAGAAAACACTAGCCCCAAGACTAAAGGCAGCATATATACTGCAAAGGCATGTTTTACCATGTGACTATCGTCTAGCGCAAGTGTCACTTTTTGCCCGACAGCAACAACAGTTTCAAATTGGTAAGGAAAGGTTTTTTTAGCGGTGCCAAATAGTTTGCCAAACACTTGAGAGCCACAGCGACCATTACAGCCTTCGCAAGCTTTTTTTTGTTGAGCTTCTAAATGCGCAGTGGCGCCATCAATTGACACCACTGTAAGGGTTTGTTCTATCATTATCTGCTTTTAATTTACAATGGTCTTGCAACCGACTCAGCAATTGCCTTGGCGGTCATTGCTGGTATATTTCCTACCACCGACACATCAAAGCTTCCAGCATTATGAACATAAACAGTTGTAGCTCCTGATGATAAAGAACCACTCGGTCTGCGCCCTGGTAAAGGTCGTTGAACAAACACCGACACTTCAACAAAACCATCTGAATATAGATAATAATCAGTCAGTTCATTGTTTAAATCTAATTTATGGCGATCTGATTTAAGTAAACTAAACCCATCAGGTAACCAACCGATTTGCCAATTATTACCCGCTGTTTTTGACTCTTTATTAGAAACTTCAACAGCCGGTAATGACGTTGGAAATTGGCGATTAAGCATTTCCAATAACAGTGGCGCAGGCTCTTCGGTCACACTAATATGTGTTAATTGAAGCTGCTCTAGCATTTCACCGGCGTGATTAACATACGCAGATTTAAGCAACAAGGATGATTCTGCATCTAGCCAGAGCCAATAATTATACTTATATTCATCTTTTGATTCAATACGAACTAATTGAGCAGCACGTCCAGCAATACGTCCTTTACCCCCTAAAACAAAATCATAGTGCAAACTTAATCGTTCAATATTTTTGAATAGAACTTCTGGAATCGGACCTGCAATAGAGTCTGTAGCAATTGAATAAGGCGCAGATTGAGGCTCAAAATAAGTTACTTGGTTATTAATTCTAACCATTTCTAGGCCAGCACCATTAAGTAAGCTTAAATGCTCAAGTTCGGTGTCACCTTGTTTTGCATGTAACCAACGATAGGGTTCCATCGCTTTACCTTTGACGACAACAAAAGAGGCATCAAAGTTGCGGTTGTGGACGGCATCAGCCATCTGGAGCAGTAGCTCTTTAGCGGGGTTTTCGTCGTCAGCAAAGGCTGGAGCCATTAATACCAACGACAAAATAAAAGTAATAACTTTCATTAAATTAGTTTTTTTCCTCTTCGGCTTGCGCCTTAGTGTGGGCTTTTTCTAATGAATATGCAACTCGTGCTTGGCGTTGATGCTCAAGAACTAAAGCGCCTATGCGCTGCTGCTGTAACTCACGTAAACCTTGCTCTGCATTTTCAAGCGCTGGTTCTGATGAATAACTCACTGGAGACGCAACACCCGTTAAAGGTGTTGTTTGTAGCATTGGAATTTCATTCGCCGATGAATTTTCACCTTGTGGCAAAGTCTGAACACCAACAATCGCAAACATTGCCACACTGGCTGCAATAGCCAACTGTGAAATTGGTTTACGCCAGTTAAATGCCACTACATTATCGGTGCCGTTTGCCACTAGAGGTGTAGGCTGTGTCTGTTTTTGACTAAAGTCAGCATACACAGGTTCACTTTCTAGTGCTTTTGCAACGCTATCACTGATATCTATAACGAAGGCATTATCTGACTCAGCACGCATAGCATCACCAATCAATGCGTAACGACCAAAAGTAGCAGCATCATCAGATGCTAACACTTGATTCTCTAGTGGTTGTTCGCCGTCAAGTAATGCGGATAGATGTTGATTATCCAACTTGTTAACGTCTGCTTTTGTCATATTAAGACTCGCCTATTAATGGGTTTAATTTGTTATCAATTGCTTCACGGGCACGGAAAATACGCGAACGCACCGTCCCGACTGGGCAATCCATCACCACTGCTATTTCTTCATAGCTCATCCCTTCGATTTCTCGTAGGGTGATTGCGGTTTTAAGATCTTCAGGCAAACTATCAATGGTGCTAAAAATAACTGCGCGAACTTCTTCGCTTAATAACAAGTTTTCAGGGGATGCATTTGAACGCATTGCATCTGCGCCATCGTAAAATTCGGCATCGTCAGCATCTATATCATTTGCTGGCGGTTTGCGACCCTGAGCCACTAAGTAATTTTTAGCACAATTAACGGCGATACGGTATAACCAAGTATAAAAGGCACTGTCCCCTCTAAAGTTAGGAAGAGCACGATACGCTTTAATAAACGCCTCTTGTGCTACATCAGCAATATCACCTTGATTTGATACGTAACGTGAAATCAAACCAGCGATTTTATTCTGATACTTCTTTACTAAAAGATTGAAGGCATTTTTATCGCCTTGCTGGACCCTTTTTACTAGCGCTAAATCCAAATCCTGCTCGCTCATTCGAGCCGGTACTCCTATATCTAATTATTGCTTGTTATTCATATCTTAGCCATTGTTCACAAATACTCTGACTACGCTATGAACAAAAAGTTCTGTTTAATATTATTATTTTATAAAATAGCCGTAAATAAGTTGGCAAAAGCTGAAAATCACTAATAGTGTCGCGCCAAATATGATACATATACGCCTATCATAATAATATTGATTGCTCGTACCAATTGCATAAATTAGTATCTGAGCATTGTAACCGCAAAGACCACGGACATGAACCAAAATAAACACCACATTACGGATGTCGCGATTATAGGCAGTGGCGCAGCTGGCCTCTCATTAGCTCTGTCTTTAGCCAACCACTGTAAAGTCACCGTAATTAGTAAAGGTGAACTAACCGAAGGTTCCACACTCTATGCCCAAGGCGGAATTGCTGCTGTTTTTGATAAAAAAAATGACAGTATAGAATCGCATGTGCAAGACACTTTAGATGCCGGTGGTGGTTTATGCGACAGAGAAGCTGTTCATTACACTGCAAGCAATGCCCCTAATTGCTTACAATGGCTTATTGAGCAAGGCGTCCCCTTTGATATGGAATTTGACAGCAAAGGCAAAGAACGTTTTCACTTAACGCGTGAAGGCGGCCACAGTCACCGGCGTATTCTTCATGCTGCAGACGCAACTGGTCGCGCTGTACAAACGACCCTGATAAGCCAAGTGCAAGCACACCCTAGAATAACATTGCTTGAACAATATAATGCAATTGATTTGATTGGTGATAAAAAACTAGGCCAAACCGGCCAACATATTCACGGCGTGTATATGTGGAACCGCGCGGCAAAAAAAGTCGAAACGATTTCAGCTAAATTCGTGGCTTTAGCTACCGGTGGAGCCAGTAAAGTCTACCTCTATACATCAAACCCTGACGTATCTAGCGGTGACGGTATTGCAATGGCATGGCGTGCGGGGTGTCGCGTTGCCAATATGGAATTTAACCAATTCCACCCAACTAGCCTATATCACCCAGAGTTACAGAATTTTCTTATAACAGAAGCCATGCGTGGTGAAGGCGCTTACTTAAAACGCCCTGATGGCACCCGATTTATGAAAGATTTTGATACTCGTGAAGAATTAGCACCAAGAGATATTGTTGCTCGCGCTATCGATTTCGAAATGAAGCGCTTAGGTGCAAATTGCGTATATTTGGATATCAGCCACAAAGATAAAGACTTTATTATTGAGCACTTTCCTACTATTTACGCAAAGTGCTTGAGTGTGGGTCTTGATATTACTAAAGACCCGATCCCAGTAGTACCGGCAGCTCATTACACTTGTGGTGGCGTAATGACTGATTTTAACGGTAAAACCGATCTAGATAATCTTTACGCAATTGGCGAAGTCGCTTACACAGGCCTACATGGCGCTAACCGTATGGCGAGTAATTCATTGTTAGAATGCATTGTGTTTGCCCATGCCGCAGCAAAAGACATTTTAGCTAAAATACAGCACAGCCCGGCATTAAAAACCTTACCTGTATGGGATGAAAGTCGTGTTACTAATTCAGATGAAGAAGTGGTGATCACGCATAATTGGCATGAGTTACGTCTATTTATGTGGGATTATGTTGGCATAGTACGTTCAACTAAGCGCTTGGAACGCGCTTTACACCGTGTTGAACTACTACAACAAGAAATTCGTGATTATTATGCAAACTTCCGCGTTACTAATAACTTATTAGAGCTACGTAACCTAGTCCAAGTTGCTGAGCTTATTATTCGAAGTGCTATGGAGCGAAAAGAAAGCAGAGGCCTTCATTACACCATTGACTACCCACAGTTAAATGATAACCCAACCCCAACTATTTTAACCCCGCCGACTCAGTTCGAGCAGCCAAAATAGCACGTTTAAGGCGAATGAAGTTTTGCGGCTCAACACTCCTGGCATTAACAATTAACCAGCGAGATTGAGCCAATGATTCTATATGTAACCACACACTCTTTGGATACACTCGGCTTTTACAACTGAGATTACCGTTGATTTTTACTGTTTTACTTTCAAAGCAGATATTTGACGATGATAAAATCACAACCCCCTCATCACTATGCACAGCTTTAAATTGCAGCCAACACCAACGGCCACTAATAAAAGCCATAGCCAAAGTAAGTAGTTGAACTGTAAGGGTGGTTAAAAAAAGACTAAAACAACAGGCGAACAAACCAAATAAGACCACAAAGGGTTTGTGGTCTGCTTTATTTCTTGCAACCGTGAATCTATACACGAACCCGGTCTAAAATAAGTTGTACCATTTGCTTCAGTTCTGGGTCTTTACATTCTTGATGGCCCATAAACCACGCAAATAAATCGGGATCATCAGCTTCTAATAAACGCTGTAGTACAGCTTGCTGCTGCACAGATAATGAATCAAATGCCTCATCGACAAACGGCATAAACAACACATCGAGTTCTAACATGCCGCGGCGACAAGCCCAACGGATACGCGCTTTATTGTGAATTTCAGTCATTTTTTACCTCGTACTTAGTTACCTTGCAGTTTAACAAATTGCACCTGAATAAACAGCAATTTATGCATCTATACCCTCAGCGCTAACTACGGTATTATGAGCCTCTATATTTTTTGTAACGCAGGTTTTTATGTCAACAGTATATGCATGCCCTTTGTCACATCAGCTGATCCGCATTAGTGGTGTTGATAAACTCGCCTACCTTCATGGTCAAATTACTCAAGATATCAACAAGCTAAGCCAAAATAACTATTTATGGACTGGGCATTGTAATGCCAAAGGTAAACTATGGAGCGTCGCGAAATTATTTGCCTACCAAGATAGCTACTATTTAGCGGCCTCTGAAGTTGAAATCACCCAATCACTAGCTGAATTGAAAAAATATGCGGTATTTTCAAACGTTGAGCTCCTAGCAGCAACAGAAAAATTAATCGGTTTAATTGGTGAAGACGTAACCGCAGCCCTAAAAAGCCTCGATATCCATTTTAATGGGCAGGATAACGCGTGTGATTTTAGTTATGGTAAAGCCATAAAACTAGCAGACAACCGTATCTTATTAATGGTTAATGCTGACTTTTCTCTTCCTGATGACGTTATCGCGCTTGAAAACGATGCTTTGTGGCAACAACACGCTATTTTAGCTGGTGAACCTGAACTCAATGAGTTGGCCCTTGGTGAATATGTCCCGCAAATGGTTAACCTACAAGCTATTGGCGGAATTAGCTTTCGTAAAGGGTGTTATACCGGCCAAGAAACTGTAGCGCGAATGAAATACCTTGGTAAGAATAAACGCGCAATGTATATAGTGTCAGGACATAGTGACGGAGAATTGGCAGAGCCGGAACTAGAAACTCAAATGGGTGAAAACTGGCGCCGCGCGGGTAAATTAATAAGCCAAGCTTACAACCCGCAAAGTAAAACCTTATTTGGCCTTGTAGTGTTGCCAAACGACAGTGAACCTAGTCAGTTACTGCGTGCAAAACATGCCCCGGCGGTAGAGCTATCAATTCTTCCTCTACCCTACTCTCTTGACGACGAATAAATAGGAGTAACTATGATCGTTGCAACAAATAAAGTGGTAAAAATGCATTATTCTGTTATGGATAATGACAAAAACTCTATCGATAACTCATTTGATGGTGAGCCACTCATTTTTATCGTTGGTACAGGTTACTTAATTCAAGGCCTAGAAGACGCACTTATAGGTAAAGAAGCTGGTGACACTTTGAGTGTTACTGTTGAACCTGAAAACGGTTACGGTGAACGCCATGATGAACTCATGCAAGCAGTACCTAAATCAATGTTTGAAGATATGGAAATTGAAGTAGGTATGCAATTTCGTGCTTCTACCGATGATGGTGATCAATCAGTCATGATCATTGATATTCAAGAAGACGAAGTTATTGTTGATGGTAACAACCCTCTTGCAGGGATCACATTAAACTTTGATGTAGAAATTCTTGAAGTGCGTGATGCCACGGCCGACGAACTAGCCCATGGTCATGTACATGTTGAAGGTGGTTGTGGTCACGACCATTAATCAATTACCCCTAATAAATAAAAAGCGCTAATGCGCTTTTTATTTATTAATTTTACGATATTTAGGGCTACTCAGGCTTACTAATTTTATCGGCTAAAGCAGCAAGTAAACCATCTTGATCATTAGTTCCTAACCGATACTGACTACCATCTTTTAAAACTAGCTGTACTGCACTAAACCCTGACACAGTATACACCCAACCATCATGCGTAATACGTAAACCAATACCGTGTCTATATGAGTTTTCTACCGCTTTAGCTTCGACTATATCTGTCAATTGTAACTTATCGCCAAATACACCAGGGCCAAAACCCCAACTGATTTGAGTGTCATCAACTTTAATAGTTAAACCATGAAAGAAAAATGCCACCAGCACTAAAATTGCTGCAAATACCATTAACGGCATATCCGCACCAATTAAATACCACGCTAAACCTACAAAACTGGCAATCCAGCTCAATATAACAAAAATGAACAGTGCAAATTGTTTATGTTGATACATAACACTCTCTAATAAATATTAAAAACTATAAACGAATGTCGCACTTAGCTCCGAATCAAACTTTAGTTTGTCATTTTCCGGTTTGGAGTTATAACGATATAAATAAGCAAACTTTAACGACACCGCCCCCATAACTTGGCTGATCAATGAAGTTTCTGATTTCAATCGCGAATTCAGCCCCGAAAGCGATTGTTCAATACTAACATCTTGATTAAAGCGCGTACGCTTTGAAACAGTACGCTCCCATTGCAGCGCCAAACGCAACAAATAGCCCGTTTTAGTACTATCATCATCCGCTTCACCTACTGCAACAGAGCGATATAAGCCAGGGCCGATATCAAAATCAACTTGATTTTTAACCCCTTCATATAGCCTATTTCCATAACCTGTGGCTAACGTACTTTTAAAGTCCAAGCCACTAAATTTATCTTCTTCGTAATCCCCATATATAAAGAAAGAAGCGTTTTTCACACCAACTTTATAGTTTCCTTGCGCTGATATGAACACTCTGTTGGCCGAGACTTCGTCATCGCCGGTAGCCTCATTTTTGTCTCGCTTATATAACGTATCTATTTTAAATTGATTACGCCAACTATCAAAATCTTGATATAAGTTGCCCTTGAACTTAAAGCTCGTCGAATTAGTATTGCCCCGACTAACAATAAAGCCAAATTCAATATCACCGTAGAGTAACTCACCTTGATGAATTTTATGGATCTCTTCATCTGAAAGTTGCCCATATTCATGAAAGTCTTCAAATGGGTCAACCGCCCAGATTTTAAAGCTCAATATCAAGCTCAATAGCAGAAATAGCCTAATCACTGACAAATCTTTGTATGATTGCTTAACATAAGTACTTTATAACGGAGATATGGCATCTAAATTATTCGCTTTCTTTCCATAAAATATGGCAAAACGGTGCATCTTTATCGCGACTTATCAAAATTTTAGCAAATAAAATATCTTGATTATCAAACTCAAGACCGACGAGTACTTGAACAAATAATTCTGGTTCAATTTCAAGTGCCACAAAATCATGCCATTGGTCATCTGGCTCACCTTCTTCAATAAAGCCAAGCTCTTCGCGATGTTGATTAAAATCTTCAACATCCTGCTCCGTAAGGTTATCTGGTGCTAATTCTAAAAAGATATCATAAGCTTGGTGCGTTACTTCTTCTTCACTGTATAAACGGGGCCCTGTCATCGCCATAAACCTTTCAAGATGCAATTACCAAGTATAGTATCAAACCTCAGCAAATTTTTGACAAAAAAAAGTCAGGTTTCCCTGACTTTTTTTACACGACCCTTACTTCACTCTTGAGTCGATACAGTACCTTTTATTTTTTCACGCATTGATTGCACCAAACTATAAAATAATGGAACTAGCAAAGTGCCAAAAATAGTTGCGGCTAGCATACCTGCCAATACAGTAACACCCAATGAGACTCGGCTTCCAGCCCCTGCACCTGTTGCAAAGACTAAAGGTAACACGCCTAAGACAAACGAAAGAGCTGTCATTAATACTGCTCGAAAACGCATGCTTGCCGCGCTCAATGCAGCGTCAAATATACTCTTACCAGCAGCACGCTCCTCCATCGCAAATTCAACAATTAAAATTGCGGTTTTGGTCGACATCCCTATTAACAACACTAAACCAACCTGCGCGTAAATGTTATTTTCCATACCTAATACATACAATGCCAACATAGCACCAAACATTGCCAATGGGATCGCTGCAATGACTGAAAATGGAATTGTCCAACTTTCATATTGCGCAACTAAAAATAGGTAAACAAATATAACCGCTAGACCAAATAGGATAGGTGCCATATTACCCGCTTCAATCTCTTGCTTAGACTGCCCCGCCCATTCAAACACATAGCCATTAGGTAACTGCGACGCCAACTCTTGCATAGCTGCAATTGCATCACCACTTGAAAACCCTGCCGCGGCTTGGCCACTAATATTAGCACTACGGTATAGGTTAAAGTGGTTTAAAGTCGTAGGCCCAAGGATCGGCTCTAATTTAGCGAGTGTAGTCAGTGGAACCATATCCCCTTTATCGTTACGAACAAAGTAATGTTGTAAGTCAGTGGGATTTTTACGGAACTCACTCTCAGCCTGCATAATCACTTTATAAGTACGGCTAAACTGATTAAAGTCATTGATATATAACGAGCCCAGTTGCGCTTGTAGCGTTAAGAATATATCACTCAAAGCAACACCTTGAGCTTTGGCTTTGTTACGATCAACCTCTAAAAAGTACTGCGGAACATTTGCTCTGAAGGTACTGTAAACATTGCTGAGGTTAGGATGCTGATTTGCCTCATACACTAAGCCGTTAAGAACTTGGGCCAGCTGCGTTGGATCACGCCCCTCACTATCTTGTAAGCGAAACTCAAAACCAGAGCTGCTTCCCAAACCGGGAATAGGAGGCGGATTAAAGACCATCACTTGCGCATCTGGCATTGCCCACATTTGCCCCATCAAACGACCTATAACAGACTTTAAGCCTAATTCAGGGCTGGTACGTTCTTCCCAATCTTTTAAAATCACAATACCTAACGCATTATTTGAACCTGCACCACCAATTAATGAAAACCCTGATACGGCTATAAAATCAGTCGCTGCGGGCTCATTTTTAACTATTTCGGCTATTTTATGCATCACTTTTTCTGTGCGTCCACTTGCAGCTGCATCAGGTAATTGCACATCAACAAATACAAAGCCTTGATCTTCTGCTGGAATAAACCCTGTCGGGACACTTTTGGCCAACCATCCAGCGGCCACAAAAATAACCAATGCAAAAATAGCCATTCGTGCCGAACGTTTCAAAATAAAGTGTATGATTTTAGAATAGACGGTAGTAGATTTAGTAATACTTCTATCAACGGGCGCTAACCATTTTATCGGCGTCATTACTTTTTCATTTAGTAATAACGCACATAATGCAGGGCTTAAAGTAAGCGCATTGACAGATGATATAAGCACTGCAAACGAAATAGTAACAGAGAATTGTTTATAAAGTTCCCCAGTAATACCTGGCATAAAACCTACAGGCACAAATACCGCAAGTAACACTAAGGTGGTAGCTATAATCGGCCCTGTCACTTGTTCCATGGCTTTCGTTACGGCTTCTTTAATGGGTAGTTTTTCTTCTTTGAGGATACGCTCAACGTTTTCAATAACAATAATCGCATCATCAACCACAATACCTATAGCAAGCACTAAACCAAACAAGGTAATTAAGTTAATTGAATACCCCATTGCCATCATAAAAGCAAAGGTTCCCACTAAAGAAACAGGAATAGCGATAGTAGGAATAAGTGTAGCTCGCCAATTTTGTAAAAATAAAAACACCACTAACACGACTAAACCAACGGCTTGAAATAATGTAACAACAACTTCATCAATCGATCGGTTAATAAACTCAGTTGTATCATACGGTATAGAATATTCAACACCGTCAGGGAGTTGCTTTGCAAGTTCTGCCATTTTAGCTTTTACATCGCTTGCTACCTGCGTTGCGTTAGCATCTGTTAATTGGTAAATAACAATGAAAGCCGTATCTTGCTGGTTTAACTTAGCTATTACGCTGTAATCAGCAGAGCCCAGTTCAATACGTGCAATATCACTAAGACGGACGAAATTGCCATCTTGGTTTGAGCGAAGAATAGTTTGGCCAAACTCTTCGGGGGTTTTTAAGCGCCCTCGAGCTTGAATCGAATATTCAAATTGCTGGCTTGGTAAGCTTGGCGCTGCGCCTAATTTACCGGCTGCTACAATGGTATTTTGCTCTTGTAAAGCAGCCTGTACCTCAGCGATTGTTAGCCCAAGTGCAGCCATTTTATCTGGGCGCAACCACAAGCGCATCGAATAGGTCCTTTCGCCCATAACTTCTGCTGACGCAACACCAGGTATACGCCCAAGTGATTCGGTTAAATAATTGGTTGCATAGTTACTCAAAAATATATCATCAATATTATCTTTGCTAGAGAAGAGGTTAATCCCCAGTAGCATTGCACTTGATTTTTTCTTAACTGATACCCCCTGACGCTTTACCTCTGCAGGTAAGCCAGGCTCAGCAAGCGCCACCCTATTTTGCACGTTGACCTGTGCAATATCAGTGTCTGTACCAACTTTAAAATATACGGTTATGCTGCCAATGCCATTATTCGTTGAGCTCGATTCAATGTACATCATATCTTCAACACCATTGATTTGTTCTTCAATGGGTCTGATCACAGATTCCTCGACTATCTGTGCACTTGCACCAGGGTAGACCGCGGTAATTTGTACTTGCGGCGGGGTTATCTCCGGGTACATATTCACCGGTAGTAATCCCATTGAAATCAAACCTGCAAGGGTGATAACAATCGAAATCACTAAGGCAAATTTAGGCCGCGCGATAAACGTTTTACTGATCATGAACGCTCCTTTTAGCCCACGGCATTAGTTAAATTAGAAATAGTACCCGTGGTGTGATCAACCTTTTTCTCGACTGGCTTAACTTCCACCCCTTGGCGCACTTTTTGCAAACCTTCGACAATCACTTGCTCGCCTTGCTCAAGGCCAGACTCAACAACCCACATTGCATTAATACGACGACCTAATTGCACAATACGAGTGGCTACTTTTTTATCATCCCCAACGACGAGTACAAATTTGCCTTGTTGGTTTTCTTGAACTGCAGCCTGCGGTATTAATGCCTGCTTTTGCTTATCTTTACTTTCTAAAATCAAGGTTACAAATAAACCCGGCATAACTATATTATTAGGATTAGCAAACGTTGCTCGTAGTTCTACCGTCCCCGTACTGCGATCAACTTTAGTATCAGCGAAATCAAGTTGCCCTTTTGATGCTAGGTTTGAGTTATTAGGTAAACGCAGAGATAAATCAATTGGTACATTTTGTGGGTTGCCTTCACTACCTTGGTGCTTTTGGCGGTAACTTATATAGTCAGACTCTTCTACCTGAAAATTAACGTAAATAGGGTCAACATCAGTAAGCTGAGCCAACTCGTTTGATGTTGGTCCAACTAAGTTACCTACATCATAGTTTACTTTACCAATACGCCCTGCAAATGGCGCTTTAATTTGTGTGTAACTTAAATTCAATTTAGCTTTTTCAAGATTGGCTTGTGCCGATTTAACCGCTGCAGCTGCTTGATCGTACTTTGTTGTTAACTTATCTAAATCAGATTGCGAAATAAACCCTTGAGAGGCGACTTCTTTGCCTCGAGTTAGGTCTCGCTTTGCACCATCTGCGCCAGCAATTTTGCTTTTTAAATCAGCCTCAATTCCTGCTACTGAAGATTGATACTCACTTGGATCAATCTTCAGTAATAACTGCCCTTTTTCTACATAGGATCCTTCATCAAAGTGGCGTTCAATCAGCTCACCTTCAACCCTCGCACGTATTTTAACTTCCTGATGCGCCTCAGTCCTCGCAACAAACTCTCGATAATTTCCAACATCTTGCGTTATAACCTTAAATACCGAAACGGCCGGAGGCGGAGCAACTTGTTTAGTAGCCGAGTCATCAGAGCAGCCTGCTATTGACGCAAATAATGCACCACCAATCATACATTTAATGGTTAATGACAGGTAAGTACCTAAAATATTAGGCGTAAACCGTTTCAGCATAGCTTTCTCCTTGGCAGGTAATGAAATGCATTACCATTTGGTTATTATCTAATTGTGCAAAACGCAACGTACGTTTAGGGCAAGTATTGACGATAGGTTTTGTGGTAAGTTCAAATAAAATATACACCACTTTGTAATTTTTTGTACATTGGTTTTACATTTGTGTCGCTGCTGTAAATTTTTGTTCAATTAAAGAGTGACGCTTTACATGTAATCGATTAACTCGTAAGCTAAAAATCAACAGGTCAGAGGAGTTGGCATGATTACATTAGAAATAAAAAACACAGTTGCGTACGTCACACTATTTCGAGCAGAGAAACAAAATGCGCTTAATTTCATCATGTTCAAACAACTGGCTAAAGTCATAAAGCAGCTTAAAAAAAACAAGTCGATTCGCGCTGTTATTATTCAAGGCAGTGGTGAACACTTTTGTTCAGGGCTTGATGTAGCAAGTGTAATGAAATCCCCAATAGATATGTTTAAATTGCTCTTTAAATGGCTGCCTGGTAACTGTAACTTAGCTCAACAAGTTGTGCTTGGATGGCAGTCTCTAAGTGTCCCTGTATTTGCAGTTATACAAGGAAACTGCTTTGGAGGGGGATTACAAATAGCGTTAGGCGCTGATTATAGAATTGCTCATCCGGATACACAGTTAGCAATAATGGAAGCACGCTGGGGACTTTGCCCCGATATGGGTGCTAATGTCATTTTACCTAGTTTATTAAAGCGTGATGACGCGCAATGGCTAGCAAGTCATGCCGAACCAATAAGTGCATACAAAGCACACGAGATTGGCTTGGTCACTCTACTCAGTGACAACCCACATGATGCCTGCCAAAGTATGATTACAACTTTACTCGAGCGCTCCCCCGATGCCCTTGCAGCTATAAAGCGAGTCACACAACAAAGTTATCACACGCCAAAACGTCGCATTTTAGCAAAAGAAACCTTTAGCCAAATCAGGTTAATTATCAATCCAAATACCAAAAAAGCGATTGCCAAAGCAAAAGGTAACGACACGATAAAATATCAAAACCCTAAACACTGGTAGTCTATAAGTCGCATAGTTTTTTTAGGCTAAACATGTTCAAGTTTACTCATTAATTAAATAAAATAAGCAATGATGAAAACGACCCAAGTATTATCTTACCCTGTACTACGCTATTTGATTAGTAGCGCATTGATCATTGGTAGTTTAGCTGCGGCAAAAACAATAATGCACTTGATTGGAGGGGGTTTTCCTGCGCCATTACTTGGGATGCTTATATTACTGTCGCTGCTACTATGTGGCTTAGTGAAAGAGCAACAATTACTTCCCTGCGCTTCACCTCTTTTAAATTTTATGCCCCTGTTTTTCATCCCCGCCGGTGTCGGATTTATTGAACACTTAGGCTTAATTAGACAGCATTGGCAGTTTTTAACAGCCACACTGATTTTTGTTCCCCTGAGTAGCTTAATTCTGATCAGTTATGTGATTGCCCTATTCAAAGGACGGGATCATAATGAGTAATATGTGGTGGTTGAGCATTCCAATTATAATTACGCTCTTTATATTACTGAGAAAGTTGAATTCTCGAATTCAATCACCTTTATTAAAGGCAATAAGTAACCCCGTATTTTTAGCCATTACTATTTTCGCGGTTATCCTTGTTGCAGCAGATTTATCTTACACGCGCTTTTATCAGCACAGTCAATTACTCAGCTGGCTATTAGAGCCGGCCATTGTTGCACTAGCACTGCCTCTTTATCAGCAATTTATCCATATCAGAAAAAACGCTTTATTAATTTTACTTAGCTGTACTTTTGGCGTTATTAATGCAACCGTTGTAGCGACATTATTGAGCGCTTTATTTGATGTTCCTGTGCACCTAGCTGCGTCTGTAGCAGCACTGTCTGTAACAACGCCTATTACTTTGCTTATTACCGATTCGCTCGGCGGCATTGCATCCCTAGCCGCAGCGATGGTTATTTTTATTGGCCTGCTGGGAGCGCTATTTGGCTTTATGCTTTTTCGCATTTTGGGGATTTATAACCACCAAGCACAAGGTGTTGCTATAGGTACTGCATGCCATGCTATTGGCACCGCCGCAGCATTAAATGAAAATACGAGCATTGGTGCTTTTGCATCAGTTGCCATGGCATTAAGCGCGCTGGTAACTGCGTTAATCGTTCCTCTACTTTATCCTTTTTTAAGCCAAGCTCTGCTATGATAAGCAACAATAGAGCGTTTAATTTTTAATGAGCACGTAATGATCAGTACAGAAATACAACAAGTCGAAAAATATTACACCATGATCAGCGAGTACCTCGTTAAGTACAGCATGCAGCTAGTCGGCGCAGTATTGATCTTAATTTTTGGTTTATGGGTTGCGCAAAAAATATCTAAAATGGTTGCCGCACTCATGGCGCGCAATAATATGGATATCACGCTTACTAACTTTGTCAGTAATGTCGTAAAAGTACTGCTGGTCATCATGTTTATTATTATCGCATTGGGCAAAATAGGCATAAGCGTTACACCATTTGTAGCTGCTATTGGTGCCGCGTCCCTTGGTGCAGGCTTAGCACTACAAGGGATGTTGTCTAACTATGGCGCAGGTTTGGCGATTATTGCCACTCGTCCGTTTATAGTAGGCGATACCATTGAAGTTAAAAACGTCAGTGGCCAAGTTAAAACGATTGAGCTGGGACATACTGTTCTTATCAACGAAGAGAAAGTCGAAATTACCATTCCAAATAAGCATATCGTCGGTGAAATCCTGCATAACTCGTTTAATTACTCTCTTGTTAAGGGCGAAATAGACATCGCTTATAACGCCAGTGCTGAACAAGCAATTGAACTCATTGAAGGGGTATTAAAAAATCATGAATTAGTTGCTGATGACCCTCATTCACAGGTCGGCATTGAGCGCTTTGCAGACAGCGGCGTTACTATTAGTTATCGCTATTGGGTACCAACAACTAAAATTATTGAAACCAAATTGGCTGTCAATGGAGGCGTATATAAAGTAATTCAAAACGCAGATATTGAAATTCCATTCCCGCAACGGGTTATTACTATCAACAAAAATGATCTGGATAGTTAATTTAAATCTCAACTTAAAAGGATAACAAATGCAAAGTAACTCAGTGAACGCAGCTAAATACCTTGCTCTTGTTATCCTCGTTATTCTTTGTTGGTTACCCCATTTTAACGATTATATTATGACGTTTATTGACCAAGCCCTACTACAGTCATCTATCGTGTATGCATCAGCACGTAGCGTAAACGCCATTATCTCGTTATTACAATCTGCTGAGGTTGGGATCGGTATCGCAAGTATTCAACCCGCGCAACTACTTGATCCTGTAAATGATTTAGCCGAATACATTGCTGATGCAATGCGTATGGCTATTGGCTCACTCTTTATTCAACGCATACTGTTCACTATGTCATCGGGTGTGTTTTTTAGTGGCTTATTTACACTAAGCGCCGTTGCGTATGTCATTTGTGACTATGGTGGTTATTTAAAGCAACTAAAAGGACGGTTACTGGCAAGCTTGGTGTTAATCAGGTTTTTAATTCCCTTGGTTGTACTGAGCACTGGGCTAATGAGTCATGCATTTTTAGATGAAGAGATTGATAATAAAAATCAATATATCGAAGGAAAAGTAGACACTTTAAATACCCAAGCAAATGCAACATCACAGCTATCATCGCAAGTGACGGCTAAAATAAACAGCCAAAAACAAACTATTTTTGATGAAATAGAAATAATTAACACCCAAGAATTACAGTTAAATACCGTTATAATAAACAATCAACAACGCCTAGATAAACTAACTCAACAGATAAATATAATCCAAGGTGCACGCTCACTCACAGAAAAAATAACCCTTACAGAGCTTGAATCTGCCAAACCATTAATTGCAAAACAACAAGCCCTTAAACAAAAGCAGGCTGCTATCAACAATCAATTAGCCGCGCTGTACTTACAAAAAAGCCAACTTAAAAAACAACTTATTGGGCTTAACGACCAACTAACGGGAAATACTGGTAATATAGTGAGTCGCGTTGTAAATACGGTTAGTAACGGCATTACTAATATGGTGGCATCAATGGAAAGTTTATTTACAGATATTTTAAACCTGCTTTCACTCTTGATATTAAAATTACTACTGATACCGCTATTATTTCTATATTTATTCAGTAAAGTATTTAAAGCGATTTGGCAACGCAGCGTCACCCTATGGCGTGTTGACCTTTGAGGATTGAAATTTGTTCAACCTAGGGGCGATTTAATCGCGGCGCGAGGTTTGGAATCGAGTGGGCTCGATAACTGCTCCTGCGTTATTCTACTGGCTCACATCCATGTGAGAATAAGTAAAAATCGAGCAAAGCTTACACGTCCTGCTCACGCCCCTTACCTACATCCGTGTAGGCAAAAAAGAGTTAATCGCCCCTAGGAAGAACCCTTTGGGCAGCGCATGTTTGGCATTTATACTGCGTTATCGCCTACTTATGGGGAACAACCACACTGCATAGGCGCTACCTTGCCTAAATACCAAATAGACTGCTGCAAAATCAATCACGAAAGGTCAACACGCCCTAACACTACGCCAAATAAAAGATGAAGTTATCAGTGCAACCAAATGATTAAAATAACGTACTCATCCACCACGCTAACAGTACTATAATTGAAGTTGCAACTAACGCTTTAGCTTTGTGTTTTTTGATAATTCGCTCAGCCTGATCGCCTGCAAAATATACCACCAGCGCGAGACCAAAATAACGAATAGAGCGCGCAATAGTGGTCGCAATTAAAAACAGCAGCAAAGAGTATTTAGTAGCGCCCGCTGCCAACATAGCAATCTGAAATGGAATTGGCACAATACCCAAAGTCATTACAAACCAAAAACCTTGCGCTTGCATTTTTTGCTTAACCTGTTCAAATTGCTCGGGGCTTGAAAAGCTATTTATAACCCAATCCCCTACCATATCAAACAAATAATAGCCTAGGGCATAACCTACTAAGGCCCCAAAAATACAGCCAATAGTAGCCATTAGGGCAATTAGCCAAAGCTTTTCACGCCTAGCTTGCATTAAAGGAACCATTACCGCTTCTAATGGGATAGGCACGATAGTTGATTCTAAAAATGACGCAACCGTGATCCCGCTGAGCATATGCTTAGAATCAATAAATTGACGAGTTTTTTGTTTTATACTTTTCCCAACAGACATCCTAACTCCTTGTGCACCCAAAAATAGATAATTTAATTCTATGTAAAAGCGAGTAAATACATGGTGCAATATGTGAAATATCCTCTTCGATAATACCCTTACTAAATCCACTCTTATGCACTACAGCTTTACTCTTTGCAATCTAAGTGCCAAACAAAAAATAAAGCTTAACCTGCTAAATATAAAAGGGTTTTAGTATAAGTGAATTATTAAAAAACGAGGAGTGAGGCCATCAAATGTAAAATTGGCCTTTAACTCTGTACATATTGGAAGGTATTTTTATTACTAAAACAACAGGTGTTATGTTATTTCAAAACGTCCTCGGCCACTATTTTTAGCTTTATATAACGCTTGATCTGCACGCTTCATAACCTCTATCAACGAATCATCAGCTTGCTTTATTGAGCCGCCAATACTAACACTTAACTTACGAGTTGCAGCAACATCAACAGTACTTGCAAGAGTTAGCAAGTGCTGTGTGATTGCTGTGATATCTGCCATACACGTACTTGGGTAATAAATGGCAAATTCTTCGCCACCGATACGAGCAAAAATAGCATCGTCCTTAAACTCACTCGCAAATAGAACAGCCAATTCTTTTAAAACATGATCACCGATATCATGCCCAAACTCATCGTTAATTGATTTAAAATGATCAATATCAACAATAAAAATACTGTAAGGCTTACTCTCATTGTTTTTCACATACTGGTAAAAGTAACGCCTATTAGCTACTTTAGTTAAATCATCCGTAATTAGTTCTTTAGAAAGCTGTTGATGAGCTTGCGCCAAATTCTGCATAGCTAAGAATAAGCCGTAACCTGTCACTAACATGCCAGATGTACGAAACATATCTTCAACATAAATACCAATCCATTTAGGTTGAAAGAGTACTTCATCTAATAAATCAAAAAGCAATCCTGTAGTCCATAACCACAAACCTAAGCTTAAGAAAAAATACGTTTTTATCACCAAGTGAGATAACTGAACCAGCCAAAATATACAAATAACAATTAATAAATTTATTGCATCAGTCGCAACACCATTAAAGTATATATCTTGCTCAAGCACATGATATTCTGATAAATAACCAACTATTACTACGGCAATCATCACAACAAACAACACAGTAAAAAGCTGCTTTAAGGGTTTAATATACATAAAGAGGAGTCGCACGCCATTTAAGATTAATTACAAATATGCACTATTACATTAAATAGCCATGCCAACAATAAAACATTAAAAAATCTCAATGTGCTTTATTTAACATGCAATCATAAGTTAAGTCTCAGATTTATGTCGCATTTATAAGTTTTATTTTTTACTATCTATGAATTAATAAGTATGTAAAAGCGCACCGTATGTCAAGCGATCGATTTATTCCCTTCACAAAGCACGATATTGTCGATCTCTGTGCCCAAGAGCTTACCGAACAAGATACTGAGTCCTTCAAGCAATTTAGCCATTTACTCGCAAGCTTGATACATAATCAATACCATCACCAACTTGAGTCACTTAAACATAACTATGCCCCTTTTGACCCAAACAGAGACACTCGCTTACTCGGACTAATTTCTGATGAACAAAAAGCCCTTCATCAGGCTGAATTTGCTAAAGAGTTTGCAAGCATTCTCAATGCAGCAAACTACGAAAAGATCACTTCTGACGATTTACAAGATGCCCTGCGTGAAGAGTCACTCTTTAAAGTACGTTTAGCCGTTGAGTTTGATGATTTTGCTGAAGTCGTGTTTTATCGCAGAGGTGAATCCCAAAAAACTGAGCAACTTCGCTCATGGTGGGGATTAAAAACACACACTCTACAATTTACAAATTATGAACGCGTTGCGGTGTTTATTCGCTTTAAAGGGGCAGATTACTTTACTGCAAAAAACAAAAAAACACTGGGTTATGAGCCTAATTCGACCATCATAAAATTATTTCAAAACGTCCCTAAAGCAGACCTAGAAATGTTGTTTCCAAACAGCGAAGTTAAAATGCGCCCGATTGATAAAGTGGTCATTGCCACATCAGCACTCATTGGCGGCGCGATAGTATTAGTGACGAAACTTGGCGCGTCTATTTTATTGTTAATCGCTTTATTAGCCTTTTGGGGAGGTTGGCGTAATGAAGAAGTACATATGAGCCAACAGCACTTTATTACTTTTGCTATTGGAATGGGCGTGTTTGGTAGCTTTATTTTTAAAGAATGGAGTAAATTTAAAAACCGTAAAATTCGTTTTATGAAAGCACTCACTGATAACTTGTACTTTAAAAATTTAGACAACAATGCAGGCGTATTTCATACATTGATTGACTCTGCCGAAGAAGAAGACGTTAAAGAAGCACTGCTTGCCTACACCTTCTTATTAAAGTCACCGCAAGGTTTAACCGCGCAAGCGCTTGATGAAAAGATTGAAGACTGGTTTAAAAATAGCTACCAATGTGAACTTGATTTTGAAATTACTGATGCACTGAACAAGCTAACAAAAATGAAACTGGTTACTGTTATTGAACAGCATTACTTTAGTGTTGAGTTAAGCCAAGCGAAAGCTCAGCTCGATAGCCATTGGGATGGTTTATTCAACCACAGCTAAACTTATTTAATCGAGTTAAGCACAGCACTTTTTATATTTTTTACCACTTCCACACGAACATGGATCGTTACGTTGTGGTGTTTTCTCAAAAACTTGCGTAACGGGTTTGTTGAGTACGATATCCAAAGGAGCAATGTCTTCAGCTAACGTACTATCAACTTTAATATCAGCAAATAAATCATTGGCTACCAAAATAGCATTTATTTCACGTTCGCGCTCAGTGCTTTGCACCTGTAAAACCAGCGGATTTTCTTCGCTACCAGGTTTTACATTTGGCTTAGGCTTATAAGTACCTTGGTTATTTTTACCCATAATATCGGGTTTACCGCGATAGAAAAATTTTGACACCGGCGTTCCTAACTGTCGTTTTAAAGCAACTCACCGCGAGTCGCCAAAGGCTGCGCAGTCTAACAGAATTTAAGGCTGTTAGCGCGCATCTTTAACATTGACCATAAGCGTATAACACGCGATATCTTTACTCTTCGTCAGGTGCTTGTGCAGCCTTTATCCGTTCTTGGTTTTCTTGCATTTGCTCAAATGCAGCTTTGATCTCATCAAGAACCGAATCAACATCAGCAGCAGCATGATCATCGACTAAATTACCGTAAAGAACCGTTTCAGCGGTTAACTCACCCGCTTGATACAATGCCCACATTTCTTCACCAAAACGTGTGTCGAGTATTTCTGGTGCGTACTGCCCATAATACAAGCGCATATTACGTACATCGCGTAAAAACATTTCTTGCGCATTGTTATTTGCCGCCGCATTCACCGCTTGCGGTAAATCTATAACTACGGGGCCATAACTATCAACTAACACATTAAATTCAGACAAATCACCATGCACAATACCTGCACACAGCATTAAACGAATGTAATGCACCATAGTAGCGTGATCTTCAATTGCTTGCTCAGCAGTTAAATTTACATCATTTAAGCGCGGCGCAACATCACCATCATTATCGGTGACTAAATCCATGATCAGTACACCATCATAACAACCATGCGGCTGTGGAACTTTTACACCAACGCGTGAGAGTGTAAATAGCGCATCCACTTCAGCATTTTGCCACACATTTTCTTGTTCTTTACGGCCAAATTTAGAGCCTTTTTCCATCGCACGGCCACGACGGCTGTTACGTACTTTGCGTCCTTCTTGGTATTTTACTGCTTGTTTAAAACTGCGGTGTTGTACATCTTTGTATACTTTCGCACAGCGAATATGTTCACCGCAGCGAACTACATACACTGAGGCTTCTTTACCACTCATTAATTGGCTGATGACTTCATCAACTATACCGTCCTCTATTAACGGTAAAATCTGTTTTGGCGTTTTCATAGCACACTTATACCGTACTTAGTCATACCTTTTAATCTACTCACATCTATATTTTATTTTCAGACCCTTACGTTAAAGCAAAAGTAACTGAAAACCAATGCTAATAATCGCAACTTTATGCTTTATTGCAGATCTATAAGCGTAAAAAACTTGACTAAACCTGCCAAATCCACAAACTACGAGATAAATAGCTTTAAATTACACTTATTAAATATGAAATCAGAAATTCGCTATCGTTTCCAGTCAGGTCAAGTAGCTAACCGTTTTTTAAATGAATTAAAACACTGGCCTATTGCAGATGTAAAAACCACACTTTTAAATGGTGGTTTTGATGTTAAGGTTAGCTATTACTTTGACAGTGCAGAATTTGACTACACATGCGCAGAGCTCGATGATTTAGCAGCCAGGCATGAAGGCAAAGAAGTTACCTAAAAGAGTATATAAAAATTCATTACTTGTGGTTAAAATACGAATAAAGAATAAAGTATTTTAATAATTTCTATACCTTTAGGCTAACTTTCACTAAACTGCACTCTGCTTGTTTAAAAAGAGAGCATTTATATTGCGCAACCTGCTACTAACCTTCACTTTACTACTGTACAGCCCATTTGGTTTAGCAACATCGTTAACATTCGTAGCTGAAGACTTACCTCCTTATCACTTCAAAAATAGTGAAGGTGAAGTGGTTGGTGCTTTAGTGGATATTTCAAAAGCCGTTTTAAAAAAAGCAAAATTAACGGGTAAATTTGAAATAATGCCAATGGCACGCGCTTTTCATGAATTTGAAACACACCCAAATATCATCATGATGTCGTTATTAAAAAATCCAACTCGTGAAAGTCAGTTTCAATGGCTCGGTCAAGTCTATTTTGCAGATGCATATTTAGTAAGCCTAAAGGATTTTAAATACTCGACCCCCTCACTTCAAGCCGCAAGAGCTTACAGGGTCAGTACGATTAGGGGTTACTCAAGCGAGCATTATCTTAGAAATGCTGGTTTTGATGAGAGTAATAACTTAGTACTCGTAAGTAATTACTCTCAATTGTGGAATATGCTTTATAAAGGCCGAGTTGACTTTGTTTTAACTAACACACTCACATTACAAAATGAATTAAAACTTATTGGTTTAGACCCTAACCAAGTAAAAAAGCATGTTCATTTAACTGATTACCCTTCCACACTCTACTTTGCTGCAAACAAAAATCTAGATGAGCAAGCGGCATCAGCAATTAAGCTAGCGATCGAACAAGTAAAAGAGAGTGGCCAATATCAAGCAATTTTAAAAAAATGGCAGTTACCTGAACCTGAAAAACAAATAGCAACCGAACAACCATATTTAAACATCGTAAAATAAAATGAATGATCCTAACAATAAAATGCTTTACTGTTTAAAACTACAAGTAAGCCCTATTTTTAACACTGCGCTATGACCAAATTTTTCATCCTAAAATACATTGCTTTTTTTATGGGCTCTATTGCGTGTTACACCTTGCATACACAGTTTATGGTACCTGTGGTTATTGCATCTTGCCTTACAGGGCTTATTGGTAGCTTTATTCCTTTTCCAAAAAGCTCTGGTAATCACCCATATGCGGCTATTTATGCTGGGAGCTTTGCTGGTATGTGTTCACAGGGTTTAATAAGTAGCTACTGGGAGCTTGCCATTATTTCATTGATTGGCGCAATTTTGTATGTATTAACAACAAAGCTATTTACAGGCTTTGGTGGTAGATTGGGAAGTATTGCATTTGTCAGTGTAGCTCTATTTGTATTAGCTAAGGGGATTGTTTTATGAGCCTTATATCTGCACTACTTGCGTTACTTGGCGCATTCTTAACTTTTTACCTAGCACAACACAATCGTCTTGATGCCATTCGTGCATCAGCAATCTTATCAATTAGCGCTTATCTGCTATTGAGCTTGAGTGACGTTGATGCACAGCTTTACAGTGCAATTTTTTTTGGCGGTACCTTCATCGGCATGAGTGCGCCTAAACGCTTTGGTATTTACACTTTATTTTCAGCCAGTTTGATTTTTTCAGTACTGTTTGAACATTTAATACCGAGATTTAATAACTTTGGGGGGGCATTGGGTGTCAGCGCATTTTTATCGGTATGCATTTGCCAAACGGCTATTGTACTAGGAGCTCCGCGCAGTAAAAAATAGTGATGCCAATTGCATTGAATTAGCGCTCCGTTACAGCGATAAGGGAGTAGCTCAATAACAAGGCAGCGCTTATGGCTATCATGTATAAGTAATTTTTAATGCCGCGAATGAGTTATTTAATTAGCAATAATGCTCATCCATTCAGTTTAACTCACAAAAAAAGCAAGCTTAATGAAGCTTGCTTCTGTTATTTTAAATTATATTATTTTTTACGTCGTCTAAGCGCCGCAAATGGCATTAATAACAATGTAAACCAATATAAACTACCACTCGATTTACGCGAAGTTGGCTCTGTATTATCTACCGGCACAGCAGGTTTAGTACCTTCGCCTGTAATAGTCATCACAACGTTTGTTGTTACTTGCTGTTCACCATCAGAAACCGTGTATGTAAATGTTTCTGTCGTAGATTCTCCACTGTATAAGCTGTCAAATTTACCTGCAGGATCATATGTTAGCGTACCATTACCATTATCTGTAACTGCACCTTTGATATTATCAGCATTAAACGATGAAACAGTTAATACATCACCATCCTCATCAGTATCATTCGCTAAAACATCAACCTGTACAGTTTCAGACTTAGTTGTTGTTGCTGTATCTTCGACACTTACTGGCAATGTATTTACACCTACAATCGTTATAGTCACTTGCGCTGAGCTTTGCGCGCCCAATTCATCGGCAATCGTATAAGTGAAGCTCTCTGTTGCTGTTTCACCTTTTTTAAGGTTATCAAATTGCCCATTTGGAGAGTAATTCCAAGTATCGTCATTATTATCTGTTAACTGCCCATTAAGTGCTGCGTCGTAACTTAATAACGTAATTGTATGACCATCTATATCGCTATCATTACTCAAGGCAGAAATAGTAACTGATGCATTTTCTTTCACTTCAACCGTATCAACAGCGGCCTCAGGTGAACTGTTGATATTAACAGCTACGGTAACAGTACCTTCAACAAATGCACCGTTATTATCTGTGGCTATATATTTAAACGTATCGGTTACTATGGTCCCTTGTGTTTCGTCAGCAAATGCTACCGATGCATCATAGGTGACTTTATCTCCTGAAAGGGTAACCGTTGCAAGTGTATTAGTGGTATCAATGCTGTCAATCGTTAACGTATCACCGTCAATGTCGGTATCATTATTTAAAGGCGATAACATTTTTGTTTGACCTGACCAGACGCTAACATTATCTGCATTGATCGCTGGTGCATTATTAGGCGCAACGTCGGTATTTAATGCCTCACCAGCACTAATTTGATACCCACCCGCTACAGCACTTACATCTTCATGTTTAACCGCAGCATAAATATTTGACTCTAGATCAGCTTTATCTATTGTATAATATAGATACCCTGTTTTAGATGGATTAGTATCCAAAGTAATGCTTTCTTTTATTGCTGTTGTACCATCTGATTTATATAAATTTAGGCTCGGCTTCATACCTAAACTTAAATCAGCTACACGAACGACTAAATCCTTACTAGTATCAACACCACTAATATCATAAAAGTCTATATCACCTGCATTATCAACAACACCTGTAACACCTGCATTCGTTGTAGCTAAATCATCACTACCTGTATAGGTATCGTTACCATCACTATCACGTGGTACATCGGTAATAACTAAAGATGTTTTAGTGATACGTACAAAATTTTCAGTAATCGCTGGTAACGCTTCAATTGTAGGAACTGATCCATCTAAAGTCGCCGTTAATAAGCCCGTAGTCGTATACATAGCAGCGCTATCATTATTATTTACGTGAACTTCTACTTGGTAAATCCCGTTACTTTTATAAGGAGCAATAACAGAGTAGATACCATCACCTGCCACCGCATCTCCCTCAAGGCCATTATCAAACATATCCAACGTCGTGGTAAGGTCCGACGGTGATGTAATAGTCGCAACTACATTAGCCCCAGTGATCAACTTATCCTTCGTAATCGCAGTGGTGATAATCATCGGTTCAGGGTAAGTTACTGCATTACCTGTAAAGCCTTCTACGCTGACCGTATAACTACCTGAAAGACTTGGCTCCGCACTAATATTAACAGCAGTTTTTAACTCACTATTTACGCTCACATTACTGATCTGCAGCTGCCACTGCCCAAGACCATGTGCCGCAATATCAGCTTGAGTAATGTTTGTATTGCAAGACTGTGTGCCCGCGGCTTCAACACACTCAAAAACAACTCCGGTGACCTCAACACCAGTAGCATCTAATAATTTAAGCTCAACATCCGTTGCCGCTAAATTATGATTCACAAAAACATTAATATTATCTAAACCTGAATCAACTTCTATTGCTTGCGTGGCACTTTCAGCACTATTTATTGTGAGCAATGATGACGCTAAATTTTGGTTATCCGTTGCGATTGCATTTGCTTGTAAAAATGCATCCACAATTTGTGCAAGTGATGTAGGAGATGAAAAATATTTTCCCCCGGTTTCATTTGCTAACGTTAATAAAGGGCCTGTTGGTGATGCAAAGCCATAACCAAAGCTAAAAATAGGAATATTTGAATTTTGATAATTTGCAATAACCTCACTTTGCGACCTTGTTGAGCTATTATCATCGCCATCAGCTAATACAAATACCACTCCTGGTGCACCGCTCCCCTCATTTTGTTGATAGGTAACTAAATTATCTAGCGCTAACTGTGACCCATCGTATAAAGCCGTTGAGCCTGAAGAACGAATAGCATCAATTGAGGCCTTCAAACTTACTTTTACACCTGTATCAGGGTTTTCGATTTTTTGTATTGGAAAGTCCTGTACAACACTGCGGTTGCTAGAAAAACTCACTAGCCCCAAGGAAGTACTGCCTTCAGCTGTCGCATCCACTAATATTTTGGCAGCTTGTTTTGCGTTATCAATTGCTGAGCCAGACATGCTGCCTGAGCGATCTATAACAACTTGCATATCAATATCACCTTCAACCCAAACAACTTCAAGTTGATCGCGACATGATGCCTGGGCCGTTGGTAGCTCAATTTTTACTGGTGTAGTACTATCAGGTGCATTATCTGCCAATGTGACAAAACGTGTACGATTAGGCTGCGCTGTTTTACGCCCTAACTTAGGGTCATCTTTAGCATCTTGCAGTAATACCTCCCAAGCACTTTTACCGTAAACCCGCCCTTGTGCTGTACGGTTTACGTCACCTATAGAATCTGCCGTAGAATGATTGAGCCATATCATATCACCTTGCGTTGCTCGCCATTGGTTACTCATTATAGATGTTGCAGCAACATCTGTATTTAACGGTGTGCTCGCTTCCCCTGAATCGGCTGTACCCTGGTATTCATCAAATACGCCATATGCATAATGCCCCCACTCATGTGCTAATGTATAACCTGCACCTAATGGATCGTTAAGCATGTCATGATCAACACCTGGCGATGCACCATTAGGGAAAACATCACCAAACCAAATGTGCATGCCATTGGCACCAAAACCAGAAGCATTGGCACGTGGCCACTCTCTTTCACCCCAAATAATGTCAGATTTAGAGCGATGCTTATTTTCTCTAAATACACTTACTTTTCCTAGCTTATGCGCACCATTAGTTTGTTCACAGATACCATCGGCAAAATTTGCAAAAATTTCTTCATAAACTACTTGCTCAACCCCTTCAGGGTTATTATGCAAAGAGACTGTAATATCAAATATCGCTTTAGAAGAATCAGTGGAGCTTACATTGACTGATTGGATATTTTGAGCTGAAAAGGTTTGCTTATTTTGGTTTTCATCTATTGTATTAACGCGTGATAACCAGCTACTTGCAGCAAAAACAGAGGTTGAAGCCAACGCCATGCCTACACATAAAGCGCTTTTTGTAAGTTTATTGTTTTGCATTTTTAATTCCTTTTTACCACTAAATATAATTGGAAGGTATGCTTTCCTTGCCCGACAATCAGTCTACGATTACGTTTAAGTAACTTAGTAATCTCAGGATAAGCTTGATGAAACTCAGTTAAAGGCATTAATTTAAATGCGCGTTCAACGAGTAAGTTTCCGTGTAAAAGGAGATCCGGCTTGATTCTATTGGGTACATGCAAAACAATGATATTTTGATTTGAAACCGCCTCTAACAAAGTGCTTTCACTGATAGAAAAAAAATCTGTTGATGCAGTCGCACACGACTGAAATACATTTCCATCATTCCAGTATTTATAAGCATTTCCATACTTATTACTTTGCTCTACAGGTACATCAATTATACATTGAATACTTACCGCGTTATGCTCAAAATATTGATGGGATAACAAATCCAAATTTGAATCAAAATAAATCAATTCAAACTTATTATCTGATAACTCATTAACTATTTTTGTAGTGAAATAACGCTGGATATTTAGAGGGGACTTATTCACATAAGTGATATGCGCGAACGCATAGCTACATACAACAGATTGCCAAAGGCAAAAGGCAGTAATAGTCTTCATCATCATCCCTGAAAAAACCAATCATCCATAATACAACCGCAACCCTAGCAAATAAATACGAAAAATAAAACCTTTTACCTACTAAATTGAATGATAATCAAGCTAAATAAATTGCTCAGTCGAATTAGCAATTTATATTATCTGCTATCAAGCACCTTTCTCTTTACTGATTAAATCAGCCATTTTTTGGTTAATTTCATCATCACATTTATAACTACAGTGGTGGAACATTGAAGTTTAAAACAATAAAATTACCGCTAAACGATAACTTTTGATTGATTAAAAGTAACAACCCTGACATATTAAATTTTTTAAAGGAGCTACCATGTTAAAAATAATTATCAAAATATCACTTACTCTACTGCTATTTAGCCAAGCAGCCTGTACTACCATAAGCCTTAAAGAGTCTCACTTTATTAAGCCAGATAAACGGATACAACTCTCTGATCTGAAAGCTATTAATCGCTCAGCAAAAACACAACTTATAACGATTGCTAGCCAAGATGGTATTCAATTAAGAGGAACGTTAATAACCATAGATAATGCTAAAGCAACTATTCTATATTTTGGTGGCAATCAATTTAGAGTAAATATAGCCGGGGGCGAGCCTGCAACGGCACTTTTGCCCTTACACACGAATATATTAATGATCGATCACAGAGGCTATGGGCTTAGTGACGGGAAACCCACTATTGATAATTTAAAGCAGGATGCGTTAACCGTTTTTGATTTTGCAAAGCAACACAGTGAACTTGTTAATGCGCCTATTATTGTTCACGGTCACTCATTAGGAAGCATGATAGCAAGTTATGTTGCCAGCCAACGAAGTGTCGCAGCCCTAGTACTTGAAGGCAGTGTAACCAATGTAGAGCAAATGACACAATCTCGTATCCCTTGGTACGCAAAGCCTTTTATTGAGCTGAACTACTCACCTGAGTTACGCAAGATTGATAACCTTAAAGTCATGGAGCAATACACTGCACCTTTACTTATTATTACAGGCGAAAAAGACACACAAACGCCAAGCTCTCTTGCTAAAGATCTTTACGCGCATTCAGCATCAAAACATAAACAATTATATATCGCACAGGGAAAACATCACGGTGATGCACTAGATGGTGCTGAACTTAAAAAGCATTATGAGGTATTATTAGCCCAATTAACGCCAAATAGTCTATAACAATGAAAAAAATAATTTGGATGAGCAATATCATTTTAACGCTGCTATTGCTCAGTTTACTCACGATGCTCATTACCACTGTAATTGTGCTGATCAGCGATACCCCACTATTAAATTTTAGCCAAGAAAACGGCACTAACATGTGGATTGGGCTTGAGGTAAGCGGATCATGGGCATCAGCCGCTAAACAACTAACACAAAGTAACTTCAATGCTGTAATTTGGTTAGGTTTACTGCAACTACTGCCTTTTATTTTAATTAATATTATTTTGATTCGGTTATTTTACCTTTATCGCCAAGGACTCTTTTTTAACCAAAAAAATATTAGCTGCTTTACTTGGCTTGGTACTGTTTTACTTGCTCAATTTATTATTGTTGCCATTTACCCCGCACTACTTTTTACACTACTTAATTATGTAACCGGCAGTGGACTTGGTAGAATGGTGTCAATTAATGACACAGACATTATTGGTTTGTTAGCTGGATTAATTATTTACGTCATCGCGTGGGTAATGAAACAAGCACACCAATTACAACAAGAACAAGAGTTAGTAATTTAATGGCAATTATTATCGATTTAGACGTAATGCTCGCGAAGAGAAAAATGAAATCTAGCGAGCTTGCAAATGCAATTGGCATTACCCCACAAAATTTATCAGTATTAAAAGCTGGCCGCGCAAAAGCGATTCGTTTTAGTACTTTAGACGCTATTTGCCAACACCTTGATTGCCAACCAGGCGACCTATTACGTTACGACACACAAGATCACAACGAGCTCTAATTTAATGTTTTAGAGAAAAATACAACACTAAATAACTACCCACCACAAAAAAACCAAGCCATTACAACTAAAAAACACACCTAACCTCTACTTTTCAAACTTAAAGCTTATTGTGTAAAGCACACCTCAAAGTTACCATAAAAGGTACGAGCAGAATAAACTTAAGGTACATTTTTGTGCTTATTCTGCGCGTCAAATTAAATTACATTTAGCTTTTTTAGGATCACAATGAACATACTACATAAAACATTGCTCGCAATATCACCGTTGGCATTAGCAATGTTACTTCCTGTTTCAAATACCGCATCAGCCCATGGTTATATTTCTAAACCAGAATCTCGTGGCTACTTATGCCGCCTACGCGAAAACGCCAATTGCGGCAATGTTGTTTATGAACCACAAAGCCTAGAAGGGCTAGATCGTTTCCCTGAATCAGGCCCTGTTGATGGTCATATTGCCAGTGCAGGCCTTCGCGGATTTGGTCAACTTGACAGTCAATCAATCAATCGCTGGACAAAACGCCATATTAAAGCGGGTCCAAATGAGTTTAGCTGGACACTAACAGCCGCTCATTCATCTCGTGACTGGCGTTATTTTATTACTAAAAAATCGTGGAACCCTAATAGCCCATTAACTCGCGACCAATTTGAAGCGGTTCCTTTTTGCGAATACCAAAGCTACAACAAACAGCCACCGCGTCAATTAACACATCTGTGTAACGTACCGTCAGATCGTAGCGGTTACCACATTGTACTAGGCGTATGGGATGTAGCAGATACTCCAATGAGCTTTTATAATGTTGTTGATGTGATGATCGATAACGGTGATACCAGCAATGTGTCGTGGCAAGATGTAGGCGATATTGGCACTGGTCGTGATTTAAAAGTAGGCGATAAAGTAAAAACTCGCGTATTTGGTGACTCTAAAGAATTACCCTCTTTACAAACCGTGTTAGAAATAACAACCACAGAGCAAGGTCTTAGTGAAAATTGGACCCTTGCTTTAGCGAAAAAAATTAACGAGTCGCAGTCATGGCTACAAGCAGGTCAACTAAATGAAGATAAAAATATTGAGCCAATCTCTGGTCGCAATGAAATCTTCGCACAAAGTAACTCTGGCATAAGCTCAGTTGAGCTTGCTTTTGAAATGGCGCCACTGCCTAAACCAAACTTTACTGTGAGTGGTTTAGCCCATAACTACGTCATCAAAAATGGCGCTATTAGTTTTGATTTTGCTATTAATATCAGCACTAAAGCCGTTATTTCTGCAACATTAAACAAGTCATATAACAGTGTGCAAAGTAAAACGTATCAAGTGGATGCGGGGCAATCACAACTCACGTTAGATTACCCTCATGCCCAAGCTGGTCACTACAATTTAGTAATTAGCTATGTTGCACACAATGGCACTACCGACAAAAAATCGTTTCACTTAAATATTGCAGAACAAAGCACTGGTACGCCGGGAGAACCCGTTCCACCAGTGACGCCACCAAACACCGATGCTGACTTTATTTTCCCTGAAAATTTAAGCAGCTACAAAGCTAATACAATCGTGCTACAACCTAAAAATGGTAAGGTTTATCAGTGTAAGCCATGGCCATACAATGGTTATTGCGTACAGTGGTCTGAAGGTTCAAATCAGTATGAGCCTGGTGTAGGTCTTTACTGGAACATGGCGTGGATTGAATTAAAATAGTAATCGCTATTTTATCTAGATGCTCAAACCACCAGTGATAACGCTGGTGGTTTTTCAATTTTAATCCAATGTATTACTGCCAACCTTGTAACCAATTAGCGGTGTCTTTTAAATCGCGCCAATCGATTTCAACAGCTCGTTTTGACATAACCGCCTCAATAACACAAGCCACTACAGCGCCCTCTTCATCAAACTCCATATCAACAATAATAAAGTGTTTTTCTTTATTAATTGGCTTAACAGCCGTCCACTTACTATTTCGTAATTTTTTTGGATTTATTTTATTCACAGCAACTTCCTAAACAATGCAGCAGTTTTATTTGCTTCAATACGTAAAGCCAGGCCATTTCGTTTTATTTAACCAGCATTTTTTAACAACCGATTATAATGCACAAACGGACTTATTATTAATTTAAAAAACTGAAACAGAAGAACGAACTTAGGTGTTATATAACAAAAAGGAAGGTTAAACAGTAGAAGGCTGTTAATAGTGTTTGAGTAGGCTGAAATTTATTATTAAAGCCTACTCAATTATTACTTGAAACTAATATTAAAACTCGTAACTAATACTCACACCGCCATCTGCGCGACTTTCGTTACTGTTAGTGCCTTCGCCATAACCTAACTCCAAACGAACACGCCAACCGCTTTCATTTAAACCACTAAAAAGGTAACTATAACTCACGCCTACACCATTGGTGGTCTCTCTATCAAATATCCCAGATGCCGCGCAGCCAAAAATATTACCAAATGCATCGCCAATACTGTCATCTTCAGATTCTAAAGGGCATTGATGACCATCATCCTGCACACCTAATGCACCAACAACAATACCTACGGCATGTTTTTTATCGCTCGTTAAGGCATGTTCAAAACCAGCCGAAAAGCCATCATCTAAACCAATTTTATAATTAGCATACCAACGCTGTGCTCCCTCATTTGTCGCTAAAGAAATCTCAGGCACTGCGACGTAAGGGTAACCACCGCCAATCGAAAAACTAACATCGTTTGCATGGCTTGCGCCTGATAAAAAAAGCAATGTTGTTGCAAAAATTAATTTCATTTAAATAAATCATTTATAATTGTATGTTTTTTGATAATAACCTAATTAAATTCACTAAAACAAGTAAGATTGTTTCAATTTTTTTCATGGGTATATTACTTAAAACTGCTTTAAAATTGCAGGATCGTAGTTATTAGCGTCTAAGCTCACATTAAATTTAGCCGCCACACTATCTAGCTCTGCTTGTTTAATAGCAAGCTCATCCATAGTGATGGTGTTATCGTCAAGCTGCCATAACAAACGCGAGCCCGCATAACTATAATGAATAGCTAATAGCGCATCAGGATTACCTTCTCGCCCTGCGGCTTTTAATTTTGCCAATTTACGGGTTATTTTATTAAGCGCTTGTTTTAATTCCCACACATAAACAACTTCAGTCATATAATCGTGAGTACGGTATTTATTAAGTGCCCAGCCAATTGTTAAGCTCGTAATAACCACGCCAATTAAATTCCAATGAAAATGGCTGCCGCTTTCATCAGGAAACAAAGCAATAAGAGTTTGTGAAATAGCCAAACTGCCAACGGCCAAAGCAAGGCCACAGCCAATAATAACGCGATTTAAATGCTTACGATAACGAGCTTTATCAATTTGAATAAGTTGCATAACAGCCTAATAAGATTAAAAACAAAAAGGATTCAGCCGCCATTGTAGCCAATCACTACACGCAATGACGAAACTTTTTAAAAATATTTCACCCCTTTTTGATTTAACAACCGTTTTACCTGTGAAACGCCCAGATGCTTGGGTATAACAAACACAGGAAATGCTTATGCACACACTTACAACCCCCCAACAGCCCGTAGCGTTAAAAACATCAGCCGCGATTATTGGCGGTGGCTTAATGACCTTTGCCGCATTTGCATTTATGCAGTATTTAATAAGCGGCGAACAGCGCGCCCCAAGAAATAACGGCGACATAATCATTGTAGAAATGTTTCAAGCTCCAGAAGATACAAAAGTACAACAAAAGCAAACATTACCGCCACCACCTAAAATGCAAACGCCGCCAAAAACACCGCAGCGTAATCCGCCAAGCATAGACACTAATATTATTACTGGCACATTTACGCCAGACTTAAACATTGGCAAAGTAGGCGGCGATATTAAAGCCACCTTACAACGCCCAACTGGCGATGCCACTCCCATTGTACGTATAAATCCCAAATACCCACCCGTAGCCGCGCGTGAAGGGATTGAAGGTTGGGTACAATTAAGCTTTAATGTATCTGCAACGGGTGAAGTAATTGACGCACAAGTAACGAATGCCGAACCTAAACGTATTTTTGACCGCGAAGCACTACGCGCAATAAAGCGCTGGAAATACCGCCCAAAAGTGATTGATGGCGTAGCACAAGTGCAAACAAACCAAAGTGTACAGCTTGATTTTAAATTAGATCAAACTCAATAAAAAAGCACACTCAATAATAAACAAAGTAAGGTGCCTATGATCGCGAGCTTAAAATCATGGTTTATTAGTCAGCCAAATAAAGATCATTTGGCTGACTACGCAAAAAGTGGCGACAATCGCCACTTAACTAAGCTCGTCGCCCTGTTTGGCAATGATCTTTATCACTATTTAGTGACCCAAAGTAACGAGCAACTCGCTTTTGATATTAGCCAACAAACATGGCTCAAAGTGATGGAAAAACGTAAGTATTATCAACCGCAAGATAACCCAAAAGCGTGGCTTTTTCGCCTAGCACGTAATGCATTAATTGACGAGTTTCGTAAGCAGCAGCGCTTTGTTGAATTCGAGGACAACACAGTCATCGTCGCTCCAAATAGCGAACAGACCTTTGACTATGCCGCCTTTAATAGTGCACTCATGCAATTGAGCTTTGTACAACGCGAAGCGCTTAGCTTACAGCAAGAAGGCTTCTCGCTTGAAGACATACAACAGATCACCCAAAGCAATCATGAAACCGTTAAAACACGGCTACGTTATGCAAAACAAAACTTAAAAATAATAATAGGAGCTGACAATGAACAAGCATAACGAGCAATTTGACCAACAGCTTAAACAGCATTTTAGCGAGCGTAAAAAAGCACACACGTTAACGCCAGAGCAGCATGCACTACTAACTAAAGCACCAATTAAAAAGCCCGCCCGCTTTTTATTACCCCTGCAAATGACCGGCCTCGCCTGCGCATTAGTGGTATTGGGTTTTACCATATTTAACACCCCTGTTCATGACGAATCGCGCAACACCTTTGCCATGCAACACAGCAGCTATCATTTTATTGAAGTTCACCAAGTAGATAATGCGGGCAGTTATTCAAGTAAAATAACTAGCCAAAAACAACAGCTCGACGATAAACTCGCCGCCGACCTGCGCCTACACCAACAGCGCTATATTGAATACGGGCAATTAGTTAAAGTAGACAACGACTGGTACATCGCCAGCTGCCACAGCGAAGTACTCATTCAAATAAAAGACTCGTTATTGAATAGCTTAAAAACCAAACACGCTGTTGAAAGTGATATAAATATCGGCGACATGCTCGCCATGGCCCACAATGGCCAAGGGCATATAATCGCCCTTAAGCATGCTGGGAGTGAAGTGAAGGTGTGTAAGGGGTGATCTCTTGCTTCATCGTACTTTGTAAAAGTTCTATATAAAAATTGCGGTAGTGCTCAAGCTAATTAATATTATGCAGCAAATAATTTGACTCTTTACCTTATTTGCATAGTGTTTATTAAATAGCAAAGCTGTGTCGGAGAAATATAAGTGCTTACTATTTAATTTTGTGGTCTTGTTTTTTCAAGCGAAAGTCAAAAAACAGTCCCTATTTATTTCTCATCACTTATAAATTAATAGTCAAAGGAATATTAGGCATTATTATGCATAGCATTGCTTCATAAGGAATTAAAACTGTATGAACTGTATAAACTTTATCGACGTATCACTCATTGGACTAATCATGTTTATTGTTGTAGCTATCGTTCAAGCTCTAGCGACTAGCTACTTAAAGAAGGGCTACTTGCCTGAAAAAGGGAAGTTAAAAGCATTAGCCGAAAGCTACCATGATATACAAAGGCAACTTTCCGCCAACACAAGCATAGTTGAAGGTATTAAAGACGATCTAGCAAAGAAAACATGGGCAAGCCAACAAGTATGGGAAGTGAAGAAAGATGCTTACGACAAGATCTGGATAAACTTATTAGAAATGACAGATTATGTATCAGAGCGTCTAGCTGTAGACCAGCAATATTACGAAATATTCATAAATAATTGTAGTTACAGGGGGATTGATGAAGATATTTACCCTGAAGAAATAGTTAAAAAGTACTACAAAGATGCTGAAGATGACATCGCTATTGACAAAGAGAAATTCAATAGAAAGTACAATACCGAGCAGTATATATCTGAGCAGAAAAACATAAAAATGCAGTATATTGAAAATCTCAAATCTTCGATAAAAAACATTGAGAGAAATTCAATTTATCTGTCACCAGATATAGAGAAAATAAGCCAATTTTTAAAAAGTTTAGTGAATGAGCAATTCAAAGATAACTCATATACGTGGGAAATATCAGAACAAGAAGGGATGTTAGAGTGGGAATGGTACCAACACATTATCTTTGAGTATGAAAAGTTATTAGAAGCCTTACAAAAAGAAATGAAAAACGTGAAAACCCTTGCTAGTGTGGAACTTAACCTTGATGGTCATAAAATATAATCAAGTATTGAAGTCACTCATTAGAATTTGCATAGAGCTTGCACCTTGCCCAGAGCAAATACCAATCTCACGTTTAACACCCTTCCCCGTCATTATGCCCTGAAAATAAGTAGTTGATGAGTAATATCGCGCATGGCTGCGCGATGAGGCGAAAGTTGGCCTATCTTCGTCGTTTACGCTCACATCAATTGCGGTTTGAAGGATTAAGCGTGATGCTTGGGTGGGGAAATTCGTGGCTAAAGCCTACTCCTACGACCAATATTTAACTTCTGTGCAGCGAAGCGCCTCTGTGCCCTCAGTGGTGAGATTCACTTTTTCGCCCCAAAGGGCGACTTACAATTTAAACCAAGCCCGTTGGGGTTCATTGCACTCTGCCCAACCTACCAATCACATTTGCCAGCAAGCTCAGCGCCTACGGTGGCTAATCTATCATTGGTGTTAACAATTTCGTAGCTAAAGCCCCATCACCTACAACGGATCCTGAAGCAGTGGCATCCTGATTTAGCTGTTGTTAAAAGCTGCCGTCACCAGCATGAAAAACCTTGAATAAGGTTATTAATGTAGGTCGCGGATTTATCCCGACAAGTGATGCTAAGGTGAAAATTCGTGCCTAAAGCCATCTCCTACAACGAATATTTAACCTCTGTGCAGCGAAGCGCCTCTTTGCTCTCTGTGGTGACATTCACTTTTTCGCCCTAAAGGGCGACTTACAATTTAAACCAAGCCCGTTGGGGTTCATTGCACTCTGCCCAACCTACCAATCACATGCGTCAGTAAGCTCAACACCTACGGTGGCTAATCTATCATTAGTGTTAACAATTTCGTAGCTAAAGCCCCATCTCCTACAACGGATCCTGAAGCAGTGGCATCCTGATTTAGCTGTTGTTAAAAGCTGCCGTCGCCAGCATGAAAAACCTTGAATAAGGTTATTAATGTAGGTCGCGGATTTATCCCGACAAGTGATGCTTAAGTGAAAAATTCGTGGCTAAAGCCTACTCCTACAACCAATATGTAGCCTCGGTGCAGCGAAGCGCCTTTGTTCCCTCTGTGGTGAAATGCACTTTTTCGCCCTAAAGGGCGACCTACAATTTAAAAAACATTGGGTTTCATTGCACTCTGCCCAACCTACCAATCACATGCGTCTGTAAGCTCAGCGCCTACGGTGGTTAATCTATCATTGGTGTTAAACCTTTCGGATAAAGCCATCACCTAAAACACCAGTGCGACAACCCTGTCATTTACCTTGCATTTTATGAAACTAATCGCACTTTAATGAAAGTTAATAACAATTTTGCTTGTATCACGCTAATCTAGTGTCATTGTTGTTCACAAATTGGAACTGTCATGAAAAAGTGTATTTACACCAGTTTAGTTGCCTCTATTATAAGCTTTACCTCGTTACATACCTTCGCTCAGCCAGAGCAGCCTATTCCCGTTGCCGCAAGTGCCGATAAGTATGAACTTGAATTAGTTGCCAAAGGCGTGCAAATTCCTTGGGGCATGGTGTGGCTTAACGAACAAGACTTGTTAGTCACAAACAGAGCGGGTGATCTTAGGCTTATTCGTGATGGAAAACTGCTAGAGAAAGCCATTAAAGGGGTACCTAAAGTACATGCTGAGCGTCAAGGAGGACTACTTGATGTGGAGCTTGATCCTAACTTTAAAGACAATGGCTGGATATACTTTTCTTACTCTGGCTATGAAGGAGATGACGAAGGCTATAATACCTCTATTATGCGCGCACGCTTAAAAGACATGACGTTAATTGATCAGCAACTACTGTTTGATGGCAGCCCTAACACCACAAAAACGTTCCATTATGGCTCTCGCCTTGAATTTGATAAAGACGGTTACTTGTATTTCTCTATTGGCGATCGTGGCAACCGCGATGTTCATCCACAAAACTTAGAGCACGATGCAGGGAAAATACACCGCATTAATGCTGATGGTACAATCCCTAAATCAAATCCGTTTTATAATGACGAAAACGCGCGCAAAAGTATTTATTCGTATGGTCATCGGAATCCGCAAGGCATGGCGATGCACCCAAAAACGGGTGTGATTTGGAGCCACGAACATGGCCCGCAAGGCGGCGATGAAGTCAATATTATCAAACCAGGATCTAATTACGGTTGGCCCGTAGTTACTTTCGGTATCAACTATAATGGCAGTAAAATTACCGATGAGACCACCCGCGAAGGGATGCAAAAACCTGACTGGGTGTGGGTGCCGTCTATCGCGCCTTCGGGTATGGCATTTATTAGTAGCGATAAATACCCCCAGTGGAAAGGCAATATCGTGGTTGGTTCAATGAAATTTGCACACTTAGTCATGCTTGAACTCGATGGCAACAATATTATCGGTCATAGCAAGTTGTTTGAAGGCGCTGGTAGAGTGCGCAGTATTGCAACTCACCCCAACGGCGATTTATACCTAGGAATTGACGGCATGGGTATATACCGCGTAGTGCCAAAATAGAGCGCGTAATACTTGAATTCAAGTGTTTAAAAATCAGTGGGAATTCGAAAAACCCCGTCACCAAAATGCAACTTAATAAAAATAGCGCACCTAACTTGTATCGGGTGCGCTAATTGATAAAACCAAAGCTCTTTGATTTTTTATTCCACTACAGCAAGCTACCTTTAAGAGGCTGTATTTAGAGTAGCCGCAATTGTTCGGCCCCATAATCCATCGATATCGCTATCAATTTTCCATCCCATTACCCCACCAAAAGCAATGTTTTCACTTTGCGCCTGACGAATAATGACGACGAGTTGATCTAGTGGGATAAAACCACTAGAGCTTAGATCATTTTCAGTAATAGGTTTACCAAGTACAATTTTTTCTGGCGGAACACCTTGAGATGCAATGCTTTCAATTGAAGTCGGATTGCTTATATTCTGATATTTTAATGGAAATAACATTTCAAATGACTCATATGCTTGATACTCCCACGCTCCCTGATTGTAATATTGGATATTATAAAAATCGATGTAGCCATGTGTTAACTCTTCTAACTTGCTGTATTCAGGAAAGTATGGGCCTTGTGGTGCGTGAGAAATAATTAACTTTTCTCCTTGCTCACTCGAATATTCTGCAGCTGTCACTGTAGCCTCACTCAGCCAATTTAAAGCTTCTGAGGCTGTAATATTCTCGATATCAAAATCAACGCCATCGTAGCCGTATTCTAATGCATATTTTGCAAGTGCCAAGCCGTACTCTCTTGCCTGTGCTGAATCAGTCACATTTGGGTTATAAGTTTCACCACCTGCTGCAAGTATGCACTTTTTCCCTAGTGATTTAACATATTGTATAAGCTCTGGATCATTTGCGGCAGCTTCAGCTGCACCTAAAACCCCATCTTCAGGTGATATCCAAAATGAAAAAATAACGTGAGTATAACCTTCTATCTGCGACTTTAAACTTTCTTGAGTGATCCAGTTACTACAATAGCCAACAACTTTTTGCGTTTTCATAACTTATTCCTTTATTTTCGTGATATTAAAACTAAGGTTTGTCATTTTATTCGTCACTAAATATAAACAAGATTCAAAAAAGCGGTTATTACATGATATTACAGTTAATTATTTAAGCTAAGAGTCGCTTCTGATTTTAAGCCTGAAAACGTTACGTGCCAGAATTATTCGAAGCTACAACCTGTATTTACTTTTTATCAAAAAAGTAACATGTGCCCTTAATATAGGCAGGGATTTATCCCTAATTAGATTATGCAAAACATTAGCGGCTGAATAATATGATAATTTTTCGGACTAAAGCCAGCCCCTACGGCGGATCCTGAAGCGGCAGCCCGATTTAGCTGTTGTTAAAAGCTGCCGTCGCCAGCATGAAAAACCTTGAATAAGGTTATTAATGTAGGTCGCGGATTTATCCCGACAAGTGATGCTTAAGTAAAAAATTCGTGGCTAAAGCCATCTCCTACATCCACTATTTAACCTCGGTACAGCGCGAAGCGCCTCTTTGCCCTCTGTGATGACATTCACTTTTTCGCCCTAAAGGACGACCTACAATTTAAACCAAGCCCGTTGGGTTTCGTTGCACTCTACCCAATCTACCAATCACATGCGCCAGCATGAAAAACCTTGAATAAGGTTATTAATGTAGGTCGCGGATTTATCCCGACAAGTGATGCTTAAGTGAAAAATTCGTGGCTAAAGCCAACACCTACGACCAATATTTAATCTCTGTGCAGCGAAGCGCCTCTGTGCCCTCTGTGGTGACATTCACTTTTTCGCCCTAAAGGACGACCTACAATTTAAACCAAGCCCGTTGGGTTTCTCGTTGCACTCAATGACTGGTATTAAACCCTTAGTGATTGAAGCCATCTCCTACAACAAACTCTGAAGCAGCAGCGCCTGCGCAACAAAAAAGCCTGCAAATTTGCAGGCTTTTGTTCTCACTAATTTAATTATTGTAAATTTACAGCACAATAATGCTCGTAACTAAGTACGCTATAAACGTGAGTGCGCCGCCAAAAAGTGCGTAAGGCATTTGCGTTTTAACGTGGGTGAGTAAATCACAACCGGAGGCAATGGCCGATACCGCGCTGGTGTCAGATATGGGCGAGCAATGATCCCCAAATACACCGCCACCTAAGATTGCCGCAATCACTAATGAAGGCGGTAAACCTAACGCTTGAATGAGCGGTACGCCAATTGGAATTAAAATTGCGAACGTGCCCCACGATGTTCCAGTCGTGAATGAGATCACCGCGCCAGTTAAAAACAGCACCGGAACAACTAAGTATATAGGTAAGTAATCGCCCACCAGTCCCGCTACAAATACGCCGGTGCCTAAATCTTTTAAGCTTGCGCCAAGTGTAAGCGATAACAACACGATAGCCACCAACGGGAGTAATTCACCCATGCCTTTAAAGCCGATATCCACCAGCTTATGATGAGTAAATTGACGTGAACTGATCATTAAAAAGTACGCGACAACACACGCTAAAATAGTTGCATACAGTACAGATTTAGAGCCACTGCCGCTGGCAATATCGCCATTACCGGTCCAGTACATAAAGCCGACCATGCTGCCAATCAGTGTAATAAGTGGCACTAGCATATAGCGTGCTTTGGTGCCTTTTACCTCTTCTTGTACATCTGCTTTTTGGTGCTCTAATTGCTCTTCTGCTTTTTTTAATGGGCCATGCACTTTATCAAAGGTGATGGTATAAAAAACTAATAATAAAGTAATAATAGCGTAAAAGTTATAGCCAATACTGCCCCATAACACCGACACCGCCGACTCTGGTAATTCATAATTACCTAACAAGCCAAGTACATAAGCGCCCCAACCATTAAGCAAAATTAAAATACACACCGGTGCACTGGTACTGTCGATAATGTAAGCAAGACGTGCTCGGCTCATTTTAAACTTATCAAATAAGCCACGAGATAAAATACCCGAGGTTAATACACTTAAGTTAGATTCTATAAACACGGCTACGCCTGAGAACATCGTTAAGTAACCAACTTGGCGTTTACTTTTTGCGACGCCTTTGTTCATCAATACATTAACGGTTGCTGCCACACCACCAGATTCACGAATGTATGCAAGCAATGCGCCTATTAAAATACTAAAAATCAAAATACGGCTATTCCCCGGTGAACTAGCCACCGCCACAATACGCTCTATGGTATTTATAAATGTGTTAAAAAGCGTATTTCCATCGCCTTGTAGGGCGAGTAAAAACTCTGAAGAAGCAACAGCAACTAACAGTGCCATAATCACTTCTTTGCGCCAAAACACGATCAAAATCGCTATCAACGGCGGTAAAATTGAATACCAAGACATACAATAACCTTTTTAGTAGCGACTGCGCCGCTGTTATAATTATTTATAAACAAGCCCACTAGCTTAATCAGTTGCACAATAAACTCAACTTAATTCGACTAGTGATTTAAGTTAGTGGCTTTAATGAGTGATTACATTAATGATTAAGCAAAGCCTCATAAACCAGTGAGATTACTGAGCCATATTTTCCGGTCTCAAACTTTTTACCAACAAATTCATAATGGGTGTCATTGCCCTTGATAGGCGAATGACGTGCATTAGTGAGTAAAATAATGGCTAAGTCATACGCAGGATCAATAACGGTTACTGTGCCTGTCCAGCCAGTATGGCCGTACGCTTGTGGACTTGCGTAAGGACCAAAATGCCACTTTTGGGCGTGTTCACCAGCTCTTCGCCAGCCTAGCCCATAAGTTTCATTACTCGCTTGCGGCGCTATAAACTGATCGAGCACTTGCGGGGTAAATATTTGTTTATCGCCATAACCGCCGCGATTTAATAGCAACTGCGAAAGCACACCAAGATCTTCTACGGTACTAAATAAGCCTGCATGCCCTGCTACGCCACCAAGTGCATAGAATGCTTTTTCGTCGTGTACTTGCCCTTGCAGTACGTCGGTGCGTATATTATCAAAACTAATTCGGCCACCACGGCTGTTTCCTGCAAGCTCCGTTGCAGCAATAGTGTGTTTACTAACCCCTTTTTGTAACGGGTTAAACAATGTGTGTTGCAAGCCTAGCGGCTGGTAGATTTGCCCCTCAACATAATGATCCAGCGCTTGTTGCGTAATGCGTTCAATCAGCACGCCTAACAGCATGTAGTCTATATCTGAGTACAAGTGCTTAACATTGCGCCCTGCTATAAACGGCACGCCTGTTAACAGTAAATTTTTAGTCCGCAAGCTATTTTGCGAGAAAAATCGCTCACCAAATTTATTGTCTTTTCGATGAAAGTCCACCACCGCAGGATACCCCGCACTGTGGGTGAGTAAATCTTTTACTAAGCGTTGCTCTCGCCCGCGCCCTCTAAACTCTGGTAAGTAGTAAAAAAGCGGCTTATTTACATCAAGCTTGCCTTCACTTACAAGTTTCATAAGCGCAAAGTTAGTAGCAAACATTTTTGAGTTTGACGCAATATCAAATAAGGTGTCTGTTTGCATTTTTTGCGGCGATTTCATTGCAGTACCATTACGTTGGTATTTTTTTGCATCTCCATAACTACTTAGTTTTATTAATTTTCCATCTTTTATTACGCCTAACACTGCCCCTGGAAATCCCGCTGCAATATCATCATTAATAAGTTTATCTACAGCACTAAAATTGTATGTATTATTGGCGCTTTTTTTCAGCTGTGGGTAGGCAAAGCGTAAGGTTAAACTTGCGCCTTCGGGCAATACATTGCCCACTTTATACGTGTTAATGCCGTTACGCGTGCGTTTACTTAAACTGTATGCGTATTGTTTATTTGCTTGAAGCGGGCTGGCTATATTGATTTTTTCGCCATTGATATAAATATCGGCACTGGTGGCGGTGTTGTTTTCAATCACTAGCTGGCCACGGCCTTTGTAGGCTTTAAACGTACCACGATTATTGACTAATAAACGTGTGCTTGGGTCTCGTTCGGGAATTAACGCAACCACTTGTGCATTGGCTAATTGTTTTGGCTGCGGCTCAACTGTGGTTTGCTCTTGATTATACTGCGCCATTAATTTGGTTGCTTTTTTAGGAAAGTATTTTTCCATTAATGCAAACAGTACTGCGCCACTGCGTGCATCGGCGTTACCACTAACGTGCCATGGTAAAAAATGCATTTGAAAAGCACTTAAAGTATCGAGTGTTTGCGGATCAAGTTGATTCGTCGCTTGCACATCATAACCGTAGCCACGTAAAGCGCTTTGCATTAAACCTATAGAGGGTTTAACGACACTAAATTGCTGCCAATATTTATCTACCGTGTGGTTGTCATACCAAGCGCCAACCCCTGCTTGATAGAGTTGATACCACGGAAAACGTGGACCAGGATCATTTTTACGACTGGGCGCTATATCTGAATGCCCAACAACTTGCGTTGGTCCAATATCAGGGTGGCGCGCTAAAATCCCCTGACTTAACTCGATTAATAACGCCATTTGTTTAGCATCATAATCTGGGTAAATACACAGCTTTGAGGCATCATTTTGCAATTGTGTATCTAATTCATGCTCTTCTAGTTCTGGGGAATGACACGTTGGTATGTTAACTATTTCAATACCAATCGATTGGTCGTTTAAGTCCTCTCTGCCTTGCCAGTAACTACGCCCTGCATGCCATGCTCTGTCATGCTCATCGACTAACTGCGTAATTTTAAGTTCGTCATCTGGGTAGCTCGGATCGTTTGACTCAGGCACTAAATAATGTGCACTCAATCCGCCATCTTCGACAAGTACCTGCATTGATTTTTCATAATTGATAGCGGTGTAATGCATCACTAAAAATTTAACGCGATGGCTATAATTAGCTGACTGAGTAAATTCATAAGGCGTTGAAGCACAGCTAACTAAAAAGGCTGCACTGGCAAAAATCCCCAGTTTTTTTAAATAAAATAAAAACGTCATCATGCTTTTTAAACCCTAACTTTTAGAATACCGGCAATGGCGAGCAACATACTCACTGTGCATAGGAAGTGAGCGCGCGGTTTGCCCGATCATGGTTTTTATTTGTTGCATATATTGCTCACAAGCTGCATCGCTCAAACTATTCACCAGCGGATGATAACCTTGTGGCTCAATACCTTGACCATGTAATACTGAAAACCAGCTAAGCTCATTAAATAGCTCATTGTTTTCTCTGAAAAGTCGGCCATTTTGTGCAAACAAAGCAAGTCGCTCACTTACCGTATTCGGTACATCCATGTGTTGGCAATAACGCCAAAATTCACTGTCGCTGCGCTTTGTTACCTTGTAATGGCAGATAATAAAGTCACGAACAGCGGTAATTTCTTGTTCAGTGTATCTATTGTAGGTATCCGCATCCACCTTCGCCATTGCACAACTAGGAAATAAACTGATCAGCCGTAAAATGGCCGACTGAATAAACTGTAGCCCTGTTGACTCTAGCGGCTCCAAAAAGCCAGCAGATAGCCCTATGGCCACACAGTTCTTTTGCCATGCTTTTAAACGACGACCATTTTGCCAATTTAATTGGCGTGGCTCAGTCACCGCCTTGGAAGGTAACTGCGCGGCTAACTGCGCGATTTGTTGTTCTGCACTAGTAAATCCGCTTGCAAATACACGCCCATTACCAACACGATGCTGTAACGGTATTTGCCATTGCCACCCTGCTTTATGAGCGGTGGCTTGGGTGTAAGGCTTTAACTCTGGGAGTGATTCGCTGGCAATCGCAATCGCGCTATCACATGGTAACCAATGCTGCCATGACTCAAAACCAACATGCAAAGCTTGGTTGATCAAGCGCCCTTTAAAACCGGTGCAATCAATAAATAATTCGCCACTGATCACCTGACCATCATCAAGAATAAGATCTTTAATATGGCCGTTACTTGGCTCAATGGTTACCTGTGAAATAGTGCCTTGGATATGTTTAACGCCTTGTTTAATAGCCAGCGTTGATAAAAACTCGGCATATTTAACAGCGTCAAAATGAAATGCATAGTTAAGGGTGCTATGCCCTTTGGTTGTTTGCCCTACGATACGGTCAAAGCGGTTTAATTTAGCGGCATGCCCTTCGAGGCAATAATCTAATATTGGGGCTGGGTTGGTGTTTTTTACACTTTTTAACCAGTAATGATGAAATGCAATGCCATTTAAGTTAACCCCATATGGCCCAAATGGGTGCATGTATTGCTGCCCTATTTGTCCCCAATCAATAAATTCGATTCCTAGCTTAAAGGTACCTGAAGTGGCACTTAAAAATTCATTTTCATCAATACCAATTAGTTGATTAAACTGACGAATTTGCGGGATCGTGGCCTCCCCGACCGAAACAGTGCCTATTTGCGCTGATTCTACCAAGGTTATATTTACATGCTCGCCAAGTAGTTTACTCAGCGCTGCTGCGGTCATCCATCCCGCAGATCCGCCACCAGCAATAACCACTTGCTTAATATTGTGCATTTAATACTCCTACAAAATGACTGACTCAGCCAACGCTAAGCCAGTCTCCCTAATTACACTTTGGCCTTATATACACTCAATTAAAAGCGATATTCTGCATTAAGCGTATATGCTCGACCACGCGCGCTCGCTACACGAGGATCAAACGCAGCACCTGGTGAGTAATCGTTTTGATGAGCTGTAAACGGTGGATCACGGTCAAACAGGTTTTTAATACCAAACGTAATACCTACATTATCAAACCCGGTATACGCTACGCTGTAGTTATAAATTAAATAACTTGATACCGTTGGGTTATAGTTTTCGATTTCACCGATACTAATTGCACCCGATTGCACGCCTGCTGGCACTTCATCTGCATAACTATCACGGTAAATTTGTGTCACATTATGACGCCAATCACCCTGCGTATAGTTAAAGGCGATGGTATGCTTCCAACGAAGTGGAATATTTCCACGAGAATGAGTGCCAACTAAGTTATCGCCAAATGCAATGCTATCAAGAAGTTTTTTCTTATCTTCAATTAAATAACTACCATTGAAGTTAATATCCCATAAGCCTGCACCTAACTGACCATTGACCTGCATACCCACTTCAACACCACTGGTATTACGCTCACCGGCATTAATATAGCGCATATCAATACCTGTTAAGTTACCTTGTGCATCGCGTAAGAAGTTACCGCTAAATGTCTCGTAATTTTCGAGTAAATCACGAAAGTTTGGCGTTTGTATTGTGCCCTCTGTGATTATTTCCCACCAATCAAGGTTAAAGCTAAATTCGCTGCTTGGTGCCCATACGAAACCAAAGCTCGATTGTTTTGACTCTTCAGGCCCTAAGTCTTCTTTGCCGCCATAAACTAACGCAGGGGTGATAGGTTGGCAACTAGGGTTTGACACATCAACGATGCCATTTGCGCACGAAGCAGGATCAGCTAAATCGGAGCCTGTGTACGGCTGCTCTGATACGCCATTAAATAGCTGATTAAACGAAGGCGCTCTAAACCCTGTGCTGTATGCACCACGAAATAACAACTCTTCCATGGGTTGATACTTAACACCAATTTTAGGGTTAGTTGTGCCGCCAAAGCCTGAGTAATGGTCATAACGTGCAGCTAAGTTAATCTCTAAACTATCAACTACAGGAATAAGCGCTTCAACAAATACCGCTTTTATATCACGGTGAACATCATCAAGTTCGTTACCATTATCAAATGGCGCCCCATAAATGGCAGGTCTATTTTCTGATTCACGACGATCCCCATTAAACTTATAGCCCTCACGGCGTAAATCAATACCTGTTGCCACCATAATCGTGTCGCCGCCAAGACCAAGTTCAAAACCTGTATCACCTGAGATCGACGCATCAATTTGTGTAAGGGTTGTTTCGCCGCCATATAAGGTTACGCCACGCGCTGATGCTGCTTCAATTGCATCCATACCCGCTTGAGTTTGTGTTTCTCCCGCTAACAAAAAGGGGTTAACAGCACCGCTACCAATTGCCTGCGCAAGTAGCTCAGTATAGTGATAGCCACCACCGAGCTCTGATTCAGCCTCGTTTGATGAACGTGAAATACCGGCTTTGTAATCCCAGTCGCCAATAATGCCTTCCATGCCCAACTGTACTTTATAAGACGTGGTCGTTGTTTCGATTTCACGGTTACCACAATCCATACAGCGCCAGCGATAGGCAATAGGTGCACCAATATTTAACTGATCCGCGCCATAATAGTCAGATAATGCATCAACTATATAATTATACGATGAACCTGTGCTTGGGTAATACCCTGCTGAACCAATTGACCACGGCGTAATTTGGTTAGGTTCAAAAATCTTTTTAGAAGTCACTTCTGAGCCAATAACTTCGGCAAATAGCTCGGTGTCTTCATCTAATTTAAACGTAGCACGCGATACAAAATCAATGCTGTCAACTGGTTGTTGTAAAACCGCAGCTCTTGGGTAATCCCATGCGCAACTGTGTGTTTCATTTTCGCGATTCCACAGTGCGCCAGTATCAACGCCCATGCCTTCAATTGATTCACACCCAGGCTGCCCAGGAAGTGCTAATACATTAAGCACATTATTAGCGTATGGATTACCTTGTGCATCAAGGTTATTGGGGTCAATAAGCCCTGTACCAATTAAGTTATAATTTCCATTGGTTGGATCATCGCCGTTACCACGGTTATTGATTGACGCAAAAGGACCACCACGCGTATCTGGCGATAAACCTCGATTTGGTTGGAAAGTGTTTGTAAAATCACGGTCAGAGCCGCGTAATATATCGACTTTTTTATACGATACTGAACCCATGACATTGTAGCCATCGCTGTTTAAATCGCCAGTACCGGCAAGTATACTAAAGCGATTAATATTACCGCCACCTGCTTGTGTAATGTCAGTAAATGCGTTTAATTGCACGCCTTGGTAATCTTTTTTCAAGATAAAGTTAATGACCCCACCAACAGCATCAGTACCATACACCGCAGATGCCCCATCACGCAGCACTTCAACACGTTCAATTGCAGCAAACGGGATTGAGTTTAAATCAACAGATGCCCCCTTTAAACCATGACTTGCAATTCGGCGACCATTTAATAATACCAGCGTTGAACCCGCACCTTGCTGTCGAAGGTTAGCACTTGATGCGCCATTATTACCGCGTTCTTCACCGCTCACAATCCCTGTATTACTCCCTAAACCATCATTTGAATTAGAACCAATATTTAGCTGCAACATGAGTTGTTCTGCCGAGCTAATACCTGCAGCATCAATATCACTGCGGCTAATGATTGTAATTGGTAGATCACCTTCAAGGGATGTGCGCTTGATACTTGAGCCTGTGACTTCAATACGCTCAATTTTCTTTTCGTCTTGCTCATCTTGTGCTGCATTTGCTGAAGCACAACCTGCTATTGCAAGGCATATTGCTATTTTATTAAGTTTCACTGTTGTTTCTCCCACTGAGCCTGCTATTTATTATTTAGTAATATGTGGTACGTCCTTTATAAAGCGCCACAGCAGAAACTAGCTGTACCCCTAACGCTTATCTATTTGAACGTTTTTCCCTTTAAACAGTAACACAGCTCAAACCATAGTAAAATAAAATATTCCATATAAAATAAACAATAGCAATAACATATACTTTTAGTGTTAATACTCTTTTTAACAACAAAGGCATGGCTGCGTACAAATTCAAGTTGAGTAGAGAGCCGCCACTAAAAACACTCGCCGGCCCTTTAATGAATTAGCTTCTGGGGTGCAATATCAAAAAGGTAGATATTAAGAGCAGTAAAACGGTAAGCAAACAGCCTGTAAAAAGACGAGGTAAAAACATGACCACAGTAAGGTGCAGAATTTAGCATTTTCCAGGTTGTTATATCTAGGCGTTATTTTGCAACAATGACAGGCGCGCTTAATAAGTAACAACAGTGAGAGTCAACGCCTGTGAAACGCCCAAAGAGTTAGTTTAAAAGCGATTTATTTTAATAAGAAAATACTTATAGGCGCGAAAATCCACGCCGTATTTTTATTACAAGATTAGTGACTCACAATTGAAAGTTAAGAAGATAACCCAGAGTGTAATTCGAGGTTTTAGGGTTAAGGTTTTTTTTCTTCAGTAATAAAAGCCATGCTGTTAATACCAGCTTGCTGCACCTGTTCCATTAAAAATACTACATTCTTATATTGAGTCGTTTTATCCCCTCGGATATGCACAATAGGTTGCATTGTTTCTTGGGCAGCAATGAGTAAACGTTCAACAAGCTCTTTTTTACTTATCGCTTGTTCAGCCCAAAAATAATCGCCTTCACTGTTAACAGATAACACAATAGCCTTTGGCTTAACTTCCAGCTTTTCGCTTTTTGCAACAGGTAAATCAAGCTCTATCGATTGGTTAATCACCGGTACTGTAATAATAAAAATAATTAACAGAACGAGCATAACATCCACCAATGGCGTCATATTAATTTCATTCATAACGTCTTCATCATCACTATCAACATTAAATGACATTTTCTAGCCTACCTTCGATTGTACTGAACCTGTTAAATAATAAGCATGTAGCTGCGAAGCAAAACGATTCATTTGTATTATTATAGCCTTATTTGCACGGCTAATTGCGTTATATCCAAGTACAGCAGGGATCGCAACAGCTAGGCCAAACGCCGTCATAACTAACGCCTCACCGACCGGCCCTGCGACTTTGTCTATACTGGCCGAACCTGATAAACCGATTCCAATTAAAGCATGATAAATTCCCCACACAGTACCAAACAAGCCGATAAAGGGTGAAGTCGAGCCTACAGATGCTAATATTGCCAACCCACCCGATAGTGACTCTCGTGTATCATCAATATTATTTTTAAGCGCTGTTGTTAGCCAATCAGAAAGAGGGACTTGACCTTGCAACTGTGCTTGATGGTTTTGATGGTGAGCTTTGGCCTGTAGACCTTGCGATACTAATTTTTGGAATGGTGGCTGTGGAGCCAATAAATCGATTCCCTTATTTATATCTTGTTGCTGCCAAAACTCTGCGATTAAATATTTAGCCTTTCTTAATTTTAGTAAGCTAATTAAGCGCATAAAAATAACCGCCCAAGACGCTAAGGACATAGCCAACAATGCAAAGCCAACAAACTTAATAACCGCATCACTTTGCTGCCATAACGACGCGATCCCATATGGATTTTCCATTACACTTCCTAAGTTAATTTTTAACTACTACATATAAAATCACTCAGCTTTCACTCGCCTGAGTGATTTTATTGATTACTTTGATTTAAAAACGTGCCGTAAAGGTTAATTGTGATGTTCGCCCTGGCCCAGCTATTAAGCTTAATGCTAAAGCATCGAGGTAAAACTCATTTGTTAAGTTAGCAATATTAAAGTTAACGTCCATATTATCTGTGATTTTATAATTGATATAAGCATCAATTAAAGTGTAAGCCACGGTTGGTACATGCGGCGCTGAACCATGATAATTTTGCCAACTTAACTTACTGTCATAATCAGTATCAGGCTTACCCGTATAAGTAATACGCGTACCTATATCTAAGCTATCATCAAGAAACTTTACGCCCAAAATTGCTGCAACTGATTTTTGTGGTGGTATATGGTTGGCAACATACATGCCTGAAAAACCCGTTTTTGAACAATCCGGGATGTCTCCTTGTCTATTCGCATATGGATTATCACGAAATGTTTGTGCGACTTCCGCGTCACATAATTCCGCCTCAGTATAATATGTAGCGCTTAGATCAGCATAAAATCCACCCACTTCAAAACGGCTTTGGAACTCAAACCCTTTTGTATTAAAGCTATCAGTGTTTCCCATTGCTAAACCAATATCAGTTGCGCTTAGGTTATTATCTGAAATTGTGTGGCGAGTGATGTAGTCTTCAATTTTATTATCAAAATAAGCCACCTTGGCTCGCATTGTTAAGCCTGTGAATAAATCATCGCTAATGAAAGAAAAACCGATCTCTTTATTTTTTGCATGTTCAGGTCTTATGTCAAGAATATTCCTTGATACTGACCAGCCTCTCGTTGATTCCATTATACTTGGCATTCTTAACGCTTCGCTATAACGTGCGTACGCCAACCAACTTTCACTTAGTTGCATATTTACCGCGAAATTTGGCGCAAAGCCATTCTGCTTTCGTGATGCTCCAGGGTATACAGTGTACGTGCCTAAGCCTTCTTGCGTCTCAAAACCAAGAAAAGCAAGATTGTAATCAACTTCAGAGATATCAACACTGCCTAGCTCACCTAGATTAACAGTGCCTACTCCAGTTACACGCGGATCATTGGCATCAGTATAATCACCATTTTCATCAGGAAGCCAACGAACATGTCCAATTCGTTCAAGGGTCTCATCCGATTGTTTCAGTAGAAATATTTCTTTAAATCTGCGTACATCTTCTTCTCTATAATCATTATTTTCTTGTACTCTAAACCAGCTATAGCGACCACCAGCTTCAAAACTTAACCAATCAACAGGCGACCATTTAGTTTGCAAAAACACGCTGCTCTCATATCTATCACCATCACGATGAAAGCGATTTGTATCGATATCTTCTTGAGAGTATTGAACATCAGATCCTGGTCCTATTGATTCTTTTTGAAAGCTATAGCCGTAGTCAAAACTAATTACGCCATAATCTGTACCTTGAAGTATGCTTTGATTACTAATATCAAACCCTGTTCTGAGCGATTCCGTTTTTGCTAAATACAATACATCAACACATGATTCACAATCATGTGTTGGTGGCCTTTCATTTCCCTCTCTTGGGTTGCTAAAGACTGATCCGTTATACGCTTTAGAATCAGTACTTGTATGCCAAAGATTCACTTTTAAATTTTTAAGCAATGGATTATCTGGAGAAGTATATTTATAACGAGCGCTATATGTATCTATATCTTGCTCAGAAGATTTCCACTGTTTTAACGTGTCACCTGTATTACGAAAAATTTGTGAGGCCATAATTTCACCATAAACAGCTTTGTATTTTCGGTAACTGAGCTCCAGTGATGAGTCGTCATTAATATGAAAAGTTGGTTTAACTAAAACTGAGGTGTTCTTATTCGAAGTATTGAGAACTTCTTCCCCTGATTTATAAAAGCGAGCGATCCCCTCATTTATAACAATGCGCTTTTTTTCAACCCATTCACCATCGATTTGCTTCCAATCACTCACCTCTTCATCGTAGAAGTATCGTTCCCGGCCGTCATTACCTGCAAAATAATTACCAATATCACGGTGTGAGGCTGCGACAACTAAATCAAATCCCTCTTGTGCAGTAGCATAAGCAATATTAATGAACTCACCATCACTAGTTACCAAATCAGGAGCATCATTACGGGGGGTCGCATCAAAGTCGCTTTGTGCATCAATGCTATTACTTTGCATACCTCCTTTGATACGAACGCCATGCTGCTGTCCATTTCGTAATATATCATCGCTCTTCAATGTCTCCATCACGACAACACCACCCACTGCCCCCATACCTTGAGCACTATTTGTTGGGCCTTTATCTATCGAAACAGTACTAATTAGATCTGGATCTATATATGAACGATCAGCTATCCCAGCATAACCACGATAAACTGTGGTACTTTGAATACTGCCATCAACAACCACGGGCACACGATTTTGACCTTGCACACCACGTATATTGACATCTATCGCTCCCCCATTGCGTGCTTCACCAACTTCGACACCGGGAATACCTTTAAGCATATCTCCTGCGGATGTACCGCGAAACTGCTCTATATAGCCACTATTGAGCTGCACATTTGAACTTGTTTTTAAGTAAGGTAAATCCTGCGATTCCACACTTGCTTCATCAAACATGCCTGGTGCGATATAACTACCCACAACAGATAAAGCTGATAACTCTGTCGCTGATTGCGAGTTACTTAGCTTTTTTAAAATGATTGTATTACCGTCAATTGTCGCTTCAATACCTGTATTATTTAAAACTTGCATTAAAACATCACGAACCGTGGCAGGACCTTGCAACTGAGGGGCTGTCAATGAGTCAACTAATTTAGGATCAAATACTAAGGTCATATTTGCCTGTGTGGCAATCAGATTCAAAGTGGTTTCTAGTGGCTGAGGTTTAATATCAAGCATTAATATGTCACTACTGGCATAAGCTTCAACACCAACGGTGCTTAAGCCTATTGCGAGCGCGAGAGAAGATAACTGCATTTTTTTCATTTTATAAACTCATGTTAATGACTACTACTTTATAAAACGAATGAGAATAATTATCTCTCACCTCTAAACTCTTATTTTTTTACCTTTAAAAACAAACTGAGGCCTTCGCTATCAAAAAATGTATAAAATATCCCTAAGTATTCATTTTTCACCTTTGCTGAATCAGCCAAAAATAACCATTATCAATAACATCTACAGGAAGCACTTTAGGGAGTAGCTTTGCGGTATTGTCTATATCATTTAATTGGTATGTCCCACTAAGAGAGAGCTGATTTAGACTTGTTTGTTTGAGTTTAAATGGCTTATCTTGATAACGATTAAGCTGCTCAACAGCAAAGTTCAAAGGGGTATTCGAAAATTGAATGCGCCCCTGTTGCCATATAGCAAACTGAGTTTCAGTGAGGTTAAACTGCCTATCATTGATGCTGTTATACCCTTGATTAGCTGTCAAAAACACATCACCAACAGTTGGATCTGTTACTTTTACTTTACCTTTTTTTACAGCAACAACGACTTGATCTTTAAGGCGATTAACATTAAATTGTGTACCAAGTACTTTGATATCAATTTCTTCGACAACAACAATAAAAGGACGCTGTTTTTCAGGAGTAACATCAAAGATTACCTGCCCTTTAAGTAACTCTATACGGCGAGTATTATCGCTATATTCTACATTTAATTCGGTATCACTATCTAACAGAATCTGGCTACCATCACTTAAAATAAAAGAAGCTGTTTCGCCTATTTGTGTTAAATATATCGTCGGTCTACTCGCGTTAAAGTGGAAAAAGCTAACCGCAATAACTGCAAGTGAAGCAGCCAATGCGACTAAAGGTCTAATAAAGCTAACTTTTTTGATATTACTTTTTGGTAATAATGCAAGTAATCGCTCCATACTTTGCTGCGATAAATTTCCCAACTTTGCGTCCAACAATACACTTTCTTCAAATGCCTCTGCGTTTTGTGGGCAAATTTTCAGCCACTTTTGCCAATTATGTATTTGCTGTTCACTTGGTTCGTCTTTAAGCCTTAACAACCACAACGTTGCTTGCTCAAATACTTGCTGATTTTTATTAGAATTATTCATCATTCTTTTAATAATATCTCTCTACAACGGCTCATGGCTTTAAGTAAATGCTTTTCGACCATACTTTGCGATATCTGCATATGTTCAGCGATTTGTGTTTGACTCAAGCACTTAAACTTATACAAGATAAATGCTTCACGGCACTTTTCAGGTAAGCTGGCTATACACTTTTCTAATTGTGCAAGTTCTTGCTGAGCAATTAAAGTCGTTTCAGGATCTAAATGAGGTAACTCATAGATAGAGCTTTCTTCGTCCGGCAAAGGCGTGAATTGGCAGATCTTTTCACGACGATATAAATCAACAAATAAATTATTAGCTGTTTTCAATATCAGCGCTCTATTAACCTGTTTTTCGGGATTACTAGATTGCCTTTTTCCTTGTTTCAGTAAACGAGCGATCGCTTCTTGGATCAAGCTTTGAGCTTTATCTCGACAACCGGTACGCCGTGACATTATCTTCACGACTTGGCTATAATCTGTAAAAGGCATGGTATCGACTACATTGTAAAGTGACTGATATTGTACCTAAATAAAAATCGAATACAAACAGTAATTATTATCATTTATTGCGTAAATAAAACTCAACAGGCAATAATAATTCATGAGGTGCTTCTAATTCGTCAGGCACTTTTGGAAATGGCTCTGCGCCACGGATTGTTTCAATTGCTGCAATATCGAGCCGATTAATCCCCGATCCCTTTACTATGTCTAGCTGCATTAATCCCCCATCTCGCGCTAATAACACCTTTAAATACACGACCCCTTCTTGTTTTTTCATAATAGCTGACGTTGGGTACTTCCTATAAGCCATTAAATGGCCAAGTAAACTAGCTCTCCAGCTTTTCTTTCCTGTTGCAACCTGTTGCTGAGATAAGCTGTATTGCTGCTCAACCATCGCGGCAACTGCTGAATCTTGTGATATTTCTTCAAATTTTGTATTTTTTGGATCTGAGTCTAGTTTAGTTTTAGTAACGTGTTCTTTTGTAGGAGGCTTCACCACAGGCTCTATAATAACATCTTGTTTATCAGGTTGTTTTTTTGCTAGAACTTGTAGTTGCTCTTTCGCCTTTGGGGGAGGCAACTTTTTCTTAACAGCCTCTTGCGCTTGAGTAGCCTGTTTAGCAACCTTTTTACTTTCAACTAATTCAGGCTTTGGTGCTGCCGCTTCTACAAATGTAATATCTATCACTTTAGGGGTTTGCTTATGTTGCACTGGCTCAATATTTGTACTTGTGTTAAAAAATATAATCCAAGCAAATATAAAGTGAAATAATACGGCTAATAACACTCCTTGAAGTATTTTATATTTTTTATTTTGACGTAACTCATAGAGCTCGCTCGGTTTAGAGAAAAGGTAATTAATAACAAGTGCAAAAATCAAAAAGCAAAATACAGGAAGCCAAACAGACTGACTTGTGAGTGTAATAATAAAAAAACTAATTAGTATGCTAATAAGCGCAAAGTACTTAGCTTTTTTAGGTACAACTCGGCTCACCTGCCAATTACTTAAAACGTTTCCAAATTTCGGATGTGTAAGCAACCAGTTGGCTAATTTTTTATTTGAGCGAGTAAAACAAGCAAGCGCAATAATTAAAAAAACTGTCGTAGGCATTACTGGCAACAACATACCAATTACAGCCAAGGCGACACTAATGCAGCCAGCTATAAAATATATAATTTTTTTAATTGGCAACGCTTGCCTTAACACTGAATTTAACACTGAATTTAACACTTATATACGTTACTGATAAACAACATCAAGTAACTGATGTGCGGTAGCAAAAGCTTGCTTTGCACCTTGATAAAGCTGCTGCTCTTCATCATTTGTTAAATTAAGAGCTTCTACAGCTTGCATAAACCCTCGCCACTGGCTTCCACGCCCATTCCCAGGACCTGCTAAGAAACGCGCACCAAATTCAGCATTTAGATCTAACTGTGTTACCTCTTTAGCTAACATTGCGGCTCCGAGCTTTGAGCCTTCAATCACATAGAGCCAACCGACAGCCTGCGCTATCGTCAAACTATTAATATCTATTTGCTGTTCTAAATTGTGTGTTTTCATACCTATATCATGTAAATCAAGTACAATATCAGTACAGCGATTTCGCTGTGCTAAATCACTAAAAAATACAATTAACTGTTCACTTTGATAAATTGGCTCTACATGTTTTAACAACAAATATTGAAAGCGTAAAAAATCGCCATAATTTTCTTTTGACGTAAAAGGTGATTGAGCCATAATTTTATTATCTAAATTATCGTGTACCTCTGCTGTGGTACGTTTAAGCTCAGACATACGTGGGTAGTTTACTTGAGTAATACTCGACATAATTAAATTCTAATTGATCCATCCTACTGATAAAAACGAACGCGTCAGCAAAACCCACACCTATACTTAAAGATATTTATAACCAAACAACCTAAAGCATTTAACTCAACACCTTATTGGAGAGCAATTTTAAGGCGTTACTTTACAATTAATACCTACCTAAATCGCTGTTAACTCCAACTGAAATGCATACCTGATGCGACTTATACCAATCCGCTTAGATATGAGGTTTATTTAATGACAGAAAATTGCGCTATAAACTAGGGCGTGTTGACCTTTGTGGATTGAAATTTGTTCAATCTAGGGGCGATTTAATCGCGGCGCGAGATTTGTAGCCTAGTGGGCTAAGTAAAAACCGAGCAACAAAGAGTCAATCGCCCCTAGGAAGAACCCTTTGGGCAGCGAGCCCTAGGCAATAATTTTTATATCTAGTTGTTCTAAATGAAAAAATTTTAACGACGTTATAGAGTGATTTAATTCATTAAATTGTTCAAATATTTATGAAGATTGGTATTAGGTACATGCTGCTAGAAAAATATGTAACAAAACGCCTCCCCAAAGTGCTTTTAAAAGTCGCTTTTTTGACTGGCTACTAACTACTAATTTATTAACCTGATGCTTAAGTAGAAATGGATCTAAATGAATGTCATTAAGGCAAATAACTTAACCTTAATTTTGGTTGAGTTATTTGCTAATATACAAGCTTGAAATGAGTCGCTGATCAACTATTTAATCTGGGTCTTGGGGTTACTAGTCGGGTACGTTGCAGCAAGAGTTTTTTATTCGCATTAGGCACCAAACCAAAATTACCAATAATTTTTATTACATAAATATGTGCTGTTATTAAATATCTGAAAGTAGTTGTATTCGTGAATGCCAGCGACAATACTGTTTTATTATTGCAAACAACCCAGCGTGAACTAGAATATTCCAACGATATAACAATCAAGTGCAAAATAAATAATTTAAACAATACCAAATAGAGCAATAATAAAATTTAAATAGTTACATTTGAACCCAAAATAAGTACAAAGTTATTTCGATTAATGCTATAAATACGCCAAATACATAAATAAGCGAGTAACATGTCTACATTTGTTAAAATTAAAGCCTTACGTCAGTCTCTATCGAGCAGCGAAGCCAAACTAGCAGACTTCACATTAAACTCTGCTAACGCCATTAGAAATCTATCTTCGGTAGAACTTGCAAAGGTAGTCGGAGTAAGTCAGTCAAGTGTAGTGAAGTTTTCACAAAAACTCGGTTATAAAGGGTTTCCTGCATTTAAACTTGCTGTAATCGATGCACTCAATGACGAAGTAACAGAGCCAAAACTACACGGCAAAATTACGTTAAGTGATTCGTTAGAACAAATAGCTGAAAAACTACTCAGTAGTAAATTAGCGGTTTTAACGGAAACTAAAAACCTAAACGAAGCACAGCCTATTGAACAAGCTGTTAGCTTATTAAAATCAGCTAAGCGTATTCTTATATGTGGTTTAGGTGGTTCAGCACTTGTTGCTAAAGATTTCTCTTATAAGCTGCAAAAGCTAGGTATGCCTGCAATAGCTGAACCAGATGGCCACGCACAGCTAGCCTACGTATCTACATTTGGTAAAGGTGATTTAGTCATCGCGATAAGTGAATCTGGCGTAACCAGAGAGATTGCCGAAGTAGTGAAGCAAGCTAAGAAAAACGACAGTTATGTGATCTCGGTTACTAAGTTTGGTAGTAACCCGGTTGCCGATCAAGCGAATGTGAGGTTGTACTCTGTTGCTGAAGAAGAGTCAGTACGGTTGTCGTCGATTCTTGCACGTACGGCACAAGATTTTGTTATCGATATTCTCTTTATTGCTTTGACTCAATCAAGCCGTCAAGGTAGAAAGTTACTTGAACACTCTAATGATGTAGTGGGTGAATTTAGAAATAAATAACTAAATTAACCTATATTCAAGTTAAGCACTAAAAAGGCCACACAAGTGGCCTTTTTAGTGCTTAACTGTTTACTAATCTAACCGTTCTCATCGCTAATAAAGCGAGTTGTATTTATACAGTAAATACGGTTCACGTTTTTGCATAAAAGTAGTAAGCCCTGCCTGCCAGCTTTGCTTTATTTGCTGCTCTGACTTACCTGCTTTTATAGCTAAACGCAGCTTATCTGTGCCAGCGAGTTTATCCATAAAATCTGGTCGTTCAAAAAACACCTGATTCGCTTGAGTTAATTGTGTATACGCATTAATAAATATATTTAAATCCAAACCTGTTATGGCACTTGCACGTAAGTCTTGCCCCAATACGGTAACATCTTTAAATTTTGGGTTCATAGACGCGCCTTTAATTGCCCGCGGGGTAAAACTAAATTCCCCTAGTCCCACTGGCGAATAACCAATAACCTGAAAGGCAAAGTCAGTGCCACGACCAATTGATATCGGGGTTGCTTCAAAAAAGCACAATGATGGATACAAGTTAATAGCTTGCGCATTAGGTAAGTTAGGACTCGGTTTTATTGGCACTTTATATTCTGTGTTGCGGGTATAATTAGCAACAGGAATAATACGCAGCTTAAGCTGCTCTGCCTTATCAATCCAGCGCTCGCCTTTGATCATTTTAGCTAATTCCCCCACAGTCATACCGTGTAAAACAGGGATCGGGTGCATGCCTACAAAGGAACGAAACTGAGGCTCTAAAATTGGTCCATCTACGTAAGCGATATTCGGGTTTGGCCGATCTAACACTATAAATTCAAGATTATGTAATGCCGCCGCTTGCATCATGTAATGCATTGAACTGATATACGTATAAAAGCGCACACCTACATCTTGAATATCAAAAATTATGACGTCTAACTCGCTCAATACAGCTGGATCCGGTTTTTTATTACTGCCATAAATTGATACTACATCAATACCCGTTTTAGTATCTGTGGTATTTTTAACATGTGCGCCAGCATCATAATCCCCCCGAAAACCATGCTCAGGGGCGAATATTTTAACTACATCCACGCCTTTATCTCTGAGCAAATCAACTAAGTGAGTTCCGTCAACCTGCGAGGTTTGATTAACAACCAGCCCAACTCTCTTGTCTTTTAAAGCCCCGAGATAGGCCTCATATTGTGCAGCACCAACCAAGATAGGCTGACTTTTAATAGCCGTTGCTTTTGCATTACTTTGAGCTTGGTTACTATCCGTGCACGCAATTAATAATAAGCACTGTAGTAAAATAATTACCCTTAGCAACATTTAAAGTTCCACCGCTTTACGTAAAAAACCATCAGCTTGCATGAGCATGTGTTGCGCTTGGGCGGCGTCTTTGCCTGTTAGTAAAATTAAAATAGCTAATTTAGCACTTTGCTTTGCCTGCTTAAGCGCATCAACCGCTTGTTGATGCGTGCAATCAGTTGCCTGCATCACGATACGAATAGCGCGTGCATGTAGTTTTTCATTACTGGCATTAACATCAACCATTAAGTTTTTATACACTTTACCGGTACGGATCATACTGGCGGTACTTAACATATTGAGCACTAGCTTTTGCGCTGTGCCCGACTTCATTCGTGTAGAACCGGTGACTGCCTCAGCGCCTACTACTGGGCAAATACCAATATCTGGTAATTGCATAACTAACGAGTTAGGGTTGCAGGTTACACCTACTGTTTTGCACCCTACTGATTTTGCATATTCAATCGCGGCACGTACATAAGGTGTACGACCACTGGCGGCAATACCGACAACGACATCTTTGGCTTGTAAATTAATCGCTTTTAAATCATCAACACTGAGCGTTAAACTGTCTTCTGCGCCTTCTACCGCTTTTTTAAATGCAGTTTCCCCACCCGCAATAATACCTATCACTTGCTGATCGCTTACGCTATAAGTGGGCGCGCATTCAACTGCATCTAAAATACCTAATCGTCCACTTGTACCTGCACCAATATAAATTAAACGCCCACCTTGCTTAAACGCTGTGACAATATGATCAACCGCTTTTGCAATTTCAGGAATTACGCACTTTACTGCATCAGCGACTTTTTGATCTTCGGTGTTTATTTTGGTCAAGATCTGTATGCTATCCAGTAAATCAATATCGAGTGTGGCAGGGTTTTGCCCTTCAGAAACAATACCATTTAGTTCTTCAAGAAGAGTACGTTGTTGTTCAAATGCGTGTTCAGAACTCATTGGTTTGTCCTATCTAAAAATATATGCAAATTTTGTTGCGCTAAAATAAGGGCACCGCTTAATGAATCGCCCTGTTTAGGTATTATTAATTGCTGTATGGCTGCACTTAACAAGGGTAATGTTATGGCCGCTAATCCGCCGGTCAGCATTACAGGTAGCTGGCTTTGAGCTCGCGTTTTATTAATTAAACGCTCCACCTGCTTTGCGTGCTTTTGTAATAGTAGTTCAGCAATTTTACAGTCGTTTTGTAATTCAAATACTAAATAAGTAAAACGCGCATAATCAACCGCTCTCGCTTCGTACAACCAAGCATTTAATTGCTCTCTGGTTGCGCCTATTTGTTCACTTAGTTTACGTGTAAGTAGGCTTTGTGGCTGGCTAAATTGATCAATTTCATCAAGTAAACACTGCACAGCACTTAGCCCTAAACGTGCACCAGAGCCAAAATCATCAACTAAAAACCCCCAGCCTCCTACTAACTGTGTATCGCCGTGATTATTAAGTCGTGCACCTACAGCCCCAGTTCCAAGTGCTACAATAGCAACAGGCTGCCCATTATTAGCCCCATATAATGAAGTAATAGCATCGCTGTAGACATGCAGCTTGGCAAATTTAATACCACAGCCAAGTTCTAGCGCTGTTAATAGCCTTTTTGATAGTACTGAAGACCCACCGCCAGCAAGCCCCATTACGGCGAGTACTTCACCGCTTTTAGCCTTACTTTGCAAATAGAGATCGTTGATCACCTGTTCAATATTCGACAATGCAGTTTGAAAATCATTATGCAATGAAGCCTGCCCTCCTGCGGCGCTATATTTTATGCCGCTGGCAAGCTCAATTATCTGCGCCGTTATTTTAGTTCCACCACCATCAACTGCTAATAGATATTTTATTTTATTCATTGCGCGACACTATTCTCAGTAGGCTTGCCTAAACAGCACACTAAGGTTGAAAGTGCTGTACCTATACATAATTGCCATGTGAAACCGAGATAAAAGCGCTCTGTTTGCGGTAACAGCCAATCAATCATGTAAGGCTGCATTAGCAAGGTAATAACAAAACCAACTAATAAAGCAGCCAGCACAGAGCCCTCACTGCCTCGCTTAGTAAATAAGGTTGTAAAATATACGCCCAATAAACCACTGTATGAGAACACCATTACGCTTAATGCAAACTTCAAAAGTGGCATATCACTGTATTGTTGCCAAAAATAACAAGCAATCGCCATAGCAGCGAGTGCTCCACTGACTACAGTCATCCCTACACGGCCCGCTTTAACAAAGTGGCCGTCAGCGACTTGTTTATTTTTAGCAGCTAAATAAGGACGATATAAATCTTGTACTATTACTGACGACATTGAGCTCAAACCTGAGTTTAGCGTTGATATTGCCGCCGCAATAATACCGACACTAACAAGCCCCTTAACGCCTGCAGGAGCTTCGTTCAATACGTAATACATAAAGATGGTAATTTTTTCACCATTAAACTCTTGTACGACTTGCTCGCCTGCGCTGTTCATTAGTGCTGGTTGTTGATAAACGATATAAAGTAATAAACCGATAGAGATAAACACTAACATGACGGGGATCACCATCACGATAGATAACACCAAGGCTTTACTGCCCTCTTTGGCATTTTTACACGTGAGTAGGCGCTGGGTCATGTCTTGATCAAGGCCAAATGCTGCAATGTTTAATAATACAAAACCTGTTAATACCGATGCCATATTAAAAACGCCACTGGGGCCAAAACCTAAGTCAAACTTAAACAATGCCAGTTTAGAATCAGCGCCTGCAGAGGGTTCATTTAGCGTTGCTACAATAGTAGAAAAATCGGCAGGAATGATAGCCAATAAGCACCAAATAACCGCTATGGCTGCACTCACATACACCACGGTTTGTAATACATCAGAATAAATAACACTGCGAATACCACCAAATACGGTGTAGAGCAAGCCAACAAGTGCGAGTAATAGTGTGGCAACAATCACGCTTTGCGCTTCAATATTGCCATATAAAATCATAGCTACAGCAATCGCAGCCATATATAAACGCGCCCCACTGGCAAACACACGACCAAATAAATACATTAAGCCGCTACGACGCTTGGCTTTGGGGCCTATGCGCTTTTCTAATAGCTCGTATACGGTATAAACTTGCTGCTGATAAAATTTAGGGATAAGAAAAATGCACACAATAAACGCAGCAATAAATGCGCCTATGTTTGTGGCTAAATAAGATAAATCCCCTTGATAACCTTGATCTGGCCCGCCAATAAACGTGGCTGCGGATTGCGATGTAGCTAATACCGAAATTGCCACCATCCACGTTGGCATGCTATTGCCACCTAAAAAGAAGTCTTGACTAGAATTAGCCCGCTTACGGTTAAACCACCAACCACTGAGTAATAAAATGGCTCCGTAGCTTGCAAACACGAGCCAATCTAGCAAGGTGTATTGTGCACTCATTTATTATCCCAATTAAAAACCAATCAATGGAATATATTATTCCATTGATTTAGCAAAAAGAAAACAACTTTATTTTAATGTTTTTATTAATGGTAGCTGCCAAAGCGCCTGTTTTTGTTGATACTGCGCTTTGGGTAAACTAATTAATAGTGGGGCCGATTTACTGTCTAACCACGCTAAAAGTGCATCCATATTCTGCTCTGTCATTGCGGTGCACCCTGCTGTGGGCTTATCTTGTGCTCGCCATAAGTGCATAAAAATACAGCTGCCCGCACCATCAATGTTATTACTGTTGTGCTTAACCACGATGCCTTTTTTATACAGGTCATCTTGACTATAAATATCACGGCGCATCCACTCTGATGAACCTTTAACAGCAGCCTCTCCAACAACTGACTTATTAACTAGCTGGTTATAAAATGGCGACCCTTTCACATCAATACAGTAATCATTCGCTGTCATACCTTGATAAGCCATATTAGTTTGCAGTGAATCTAAATAGCCAAATGCAGTGCCCAGCTCAAAAATTCCGGCAGGCGCTTTACCGTCCCCCTCTTGCTTTTGTATACCGGCTTGTTCAGGATGTAAACCAACCCCCCATGCAAGGCCTGTACGCCCTAGCACCACCGAATAGTCGTCATCTATTTGTTGCCAATTATTGCCTTTTCGTTCAAACCGATACAATTGTGCTTGGGGTGTTTGCCAATCACCGGCAATTACCACAACCAGTTGTTTTGTCTGCAATGAAATAACCGTATTGCTGCTCGTTATTTGTTGCTGAGCACACCCCAATAAGCTTGTTAAAACCACCCCTGCACTTGTCATTTTTATTATATTTTTCATGCTGGCCAAACTCCGTTATCTATATGTTGCAAACCATCTATCTGCGTTATCCCAAGCCCTGGCGCAGAACTTAGAGTTATTGACGGCCCCTTAAACTCAACGCCGCCTTGAACAGGATCAAATTGACCTAGCGCTGGGCCATCTAAATCTATTTTTGTTATTTGTTGCGCCTTTGCAGAAGCTAAATGAGCAGCTCCCGCAACCACGATACTGCCTTCAAGCATACACCCTATCATGCACTGTGCTTGATATTGTGCGGTGATATCTGCAATCGCTATAGCGCGGCTCAGACCACCGGTTTTCATTACTTTAATATTAATGATATCAACGGCATTTTGTTCCAATAATTGAATAACCTGTTTAGGCGAAAATGCACTCTCATCCGCCATGATCGGTGTATTAACTCGCTCAGTAATATACTTCAACCCTTTAAAGTCATCACTTTTCACAGGCTGTTCAACGAGCTCTAATTCAATATTCTCGCTCTCTAATTTTTGTAACGCGAACACCGCTTGTTTAGCATTCCAGCCTTGATTGACATCAAGGCGAATTTTCGCGTATTTAGAAAAGCCACTATAAATTGCCTTCACTCGTTCAATATCTTGCTGTAGATCGTTTCCTATCTTTACTTTTAAAACATCGAAACCTTGTTTAACAGCGGTATCGCAATCGGCCAACATTTTATCAATACCATCAACACTAATTGTTATATCTGTACGCAGTGTGCTACTACCACCACCGAGTAACTTATAAAGAGGCGCTTGGTAAAGTTTGCCCCATAAATCATACACAGCTAACTCTAACGCCGCTTTTGCGCTGCTATTAGCCACCACAGTAGATTGAATAACATGGCAAATATGATTAAGGTTTTCAATTTCTAAACCGATTAATTTGGGGGCTAAAAAATACTTAATAATACTGATCATTCCCTGATGGGTATCACCAGTAATAATAGGGGTTGATGCTGCTGCGCCGTAACCTACTTGGCCTTTATCTGTGTCAATTAACACCACTAAGTCTTCTATAAAACTAACTTCCCGTAGCGCTGTTTTGAACGGAGTTACTAATGGCACTTTTAATTTAGCAAACCGTATAGCGGTAATTTTCATAGTGGCTCCTAGCGAATTCGCTTAATATTATAGGTGCGATCTAAATAACTTTTTTGCGGTGATAAACGCAGTGGCAATAATGGCGTGACCGATACACCATTTAATGCGCTAGAATAAAAGCGACCATCAGCTTTGTTATAGCCTAGCCCTTTTACATCATGGATCACATAAGGTTGACCATCTTGCTCACCGAGATACATCATTACATGGCCTGGTATATAAATAAGATCCCCCACTTGCATCTTTTTAACCGCATCTAACTTTACTTGCTCTGCATCAGCGCCATCAAAACGCTGATTAATACCATACTCGCCTCGCCCTTGCTGCCCTGAATTGCGTGGCATTAATAAACCAAAACTTTTATAAATCTCACCTACAAATCCCGTACAATCTCGGCCATTATAATCATGCCCCCACCCATAACGCTCGCCTAAGAATTTAAACCCTTGTTTTATCAAGTTCTGCTGGGTGTAGGGTAAGTAACCTATATTAACGTCACTACTGCGGCTAATTAGTGCAGGTTGTATAACTAACTCACCTTGCGCGCCTCTTGTTGGCAGTTGTACTACATAATTGGCGTAAGTATTTTGCCCATGCAATAAATTTGGTACTTGCTTTGCCTCAACTAATGGCAGGCGTACACCCATATCGAGTTGCAGCTCAGAGATATCAGCATTATCTGGTACGTAGGCAGTATTAACTTTTGCCCCCGTAATAAGTAAAAAATCATCCTGATTTTTAAATCTATGTAAGGTCGCTTTACTTGCAGTGGCAATATCAGCCGTAGGCACCCAAGCCAAATAATTATAAGCGCGCACCAGTAGCCATTGCTTATCAGCACTTTGATGTAAAATAGCCACCGTATCACCTGGAAATAACCCACTTTCTTGAAAACGATCAAGATCATTATCTAAGCCGCTATTTAATACCCTATCCCATGTTGGAAAAGTACGTAGTACAGAGCGCTTTACTACAACCCCAAAACCAACTTGGTTGTTATTTTCAATCGCTTCTAAATTCATATTGGCATGATAATCAGCAAAATCTTTGTCTGTTAATGCGACGCCATTGGAATAAAAACGAGGACTTTTTGGTACCGCGCTAATGCTATAGATGTGGTTAGTTAATTGCTGCTTTGTAAGCTGTGTAGCAAAATCGAGAGGATCGACAATATGCTCATTTTCAGCGACCAGTTGTTTATTGAACGCCATAATTTGTGATGCACTCATTAATGGCTGAGCCGTTACTTTAACTTTAGTTTTAGCTAACCAATGCTGTGGAGTTAGTTGGGGCTGACTAACTCCTATAACGTCCGTTTGCCAGGTATTAGCGACAGCGATGGGCGTTATCGAAGCAATACTGGCCAATGTAATACTCAGAGCAATTAGTGATTGTCGCATTTTAGGATCCTCTATTATTATATTAACCACACGGTTTTAACTACTTACCAAAGAACATATCTGATGTAGTTGAAATTAGCTCTCACCTTCACCCATAATTAAAATTCCTACTTAAAAAACATTTTGGAATATTTTATTAAAAATAACACACTTCACAGCGCAAGCAAATATTTGTAATCATTTCACAGCTTAATCTATGGGTTAATTTTATGGTTTAAGTTTAAGCATTCTCAGCACTTGATAATTGAACAAACCCTGCTGGTAACTAAAAATAGCCTTTAGCGAACTCTTGTAAATCGCTTAAATATTGCTGATAAAACTCATTACTTTGGTTTTTTATCTGCTCAAGGACGAAGTTATCTGCCGCATTGCTAGCTCTTTTTTCTTTCGTTCATCCAAAAGATCGCTTTGAGCAATCTCTTTAAATTTAGCCGACTTTCGTCGGCTTATTTCTATTAGCTTAAGTAGTAATAGAAAGTGGTGGGCGCAGGGCGTATCTTGCAAGAGTGAACCTCTGAGCGCTCTAAATTTCTGTATCACTACAACTACTGCAAATACATTTCAAGGCTAAAGCCTGTTCCTACAATAACGTGAATTTCAGGCATAAAAAAACCGACTTTCGTCGGCTTATTTCTATTAGCTTAAGTAGTAATAGAAAGTGGTGGGCGCAGGGCGTATCTTGCAAGAGTGAACCTCTGAGCGCTCTAAATTTCTGTATCACTACAACTACTGCAAATACATTTCACGGCTAAAGCCTGTTCCTATAATAACGTGAATTTCAGGCATAAAAAAACCGACTTTCGTCGGCTTATTTCTATTAGCTTAAGTAGTAATAGAAAGTGGTGGGCACAGGACGTATCTTGCAAGAGTGAACCTCTGAGCGCTCTAAATTTCTGAATCACTACAACTACTGCAAATACATTTCATGGCTAAAGCCTGTTCCTATAATAACGTGAATTTCAGGCATAAAAAAACCGACTTTCGTCGGCTTATTTCTATTAGCTTAAGTAGTAATAGAAAGTGGTGGGCACAGGGCGTATCTTGCAAGAGTGAACCTCTGAGCGCTCTAAATTTCTGTATCACTACAACTACTGCAAATACATTTCATGGCTAAAGCCTGTTCCTACAATAACGTGAATTTCAGGCATAAAAAAACCGACTTTCGTCGGCTTATTTCTATTAGCTTAATTAGTAATAGAAAGTGGTGGGCGCAGGAGGATTCGAACCTCCGACCGCTCGGTTCGTAGCCGAGTACTCTATCCAGCTGAGCTATGCACCCACATTCTATTGTAATTTTATAGTCTGATTTGACTGTCCCAGCAACTAATGAATTTCAAAAGTTGTTATTCTTTAAATAGAAAGTGGTGGGCGCAGGAGGATTCGAACCTCCGACCGCTCGGTTCGTAGCCGAGTACTCTATCCAGCTGAGCTATGCACCCACATTCTATTTCGATTTTAATGTCTTATCTGACATATTAATTAGCTTGCAATAACTAAGTATCAAAAGTGGTGGGCGCAGGAGGATTCGAACCTCCGACCGCTCGGTTCGTAGCCGAGTACTCTATCCAGCTGAGCTATGCACCCACTTTTGATATTTCCTATTTATACTCTAAGAAGAGTTTGTAAAGAGTGGTGGGCGCAGGAGGATTCGAACCTCCGACCGCTCGGTTCGTAGCCGAGTACTCTATCCAGCTGAGCTATGCACCCAATCTTTACTGTACAAGAAACCATTTATAAAATAAATGGCGGAGAAGGAGGGATTCGAACCCTCGATAGAGCTACAAACCCTATACTCCCTTAGCAGGGGAGCGCCTTCGGCCACTCGGCCACCTCTCCGTCTTGTGGGGCGTATAATAAAGATTTCAGAAAATATGTCAAACACTTTTCTTGTTTAAAGTGACTGTATGGTTAGAGAATACCCATAACAGCTAAAAAACCATCATTTGTGTTTGAAGATTGAGCAATCTATAGTTTATTTGGGTCTTTTGAAACCCCTAATAAATGCACTAATTCATCATTTAATTGTTCGAGATATTGATCTTGATAACCTAGCTGCTGAAATTCAGCAATACAGGCACGATAATAAATCTGCCTTTGCTCTTCAGTACTAAATTGTTCCTGTGCATCTACTGATTTTTTATCTTTCATTATAGTAAGTCCATTTACCTATGCGGTATTTTAGTGTTAATAATATTAAAACACACACTTTCCGCCTTATTTACTGTATTTAGTTTAGTTAAACTTTAAAACATTGCCTGCTCTATTTTAGGTGTTTTTAAGAATATTTTTTAATCATTAAAAATCAAGTAATTAAACTTAAACACCTATTAAGCACTGACGCTAAAAATACGTTATAGCTTATTTAATGGATCAAATATATCGCACACAAAAACGCCGCTTTAAAGCGGCGTTTTAAATACTATTTACTAAAAAATAGAATTAGTCAGCTTGTGGACGCATATGCGGGAACAAGATCACATCTTTGATTGTTGATGAGTCAGTAAACAACATCACTAAGCGATCAATACCAATACCCTCACCTGCTGTTGGTGGTAAACCGTATTCAAGCGCACGGATGTAATCTTCATCGTAATGCATTGCTTCATCATCACCCGCGTCTTTTTCTTCAACTTGGCGAGTAAAACGCTCAGCTTGGTCTTGTGCATCGTTAAGCTCAGAGAAGCCATTAGCAAGCTCACGACCACCAACAAAAAACTCAAAGCGATCAGTAACAAATGCGTTCTCATCATTACGACGTGCAAGTGGTGATACTTCCCAAGGGTAACCTGTGATAAAAGTAGGCTGAATAAGCATGTGCTCAGCTGTTTCTTCAAATATCTCACATAAGAACTTACCTGGACCCCATACGCAGTTTTCAGGGATCTTAACGTGTACTTGTTTAGCGTATGCTTTTAATTCGTCAAAATGATTTTCTGGGTCATTAAATACGGCCGCATCAAACTCAGGGTTGTACTTAAGAATTGCATCACTCATGCTTAAACGTGTAAACGGTTGGCCAAAGTCATATTCAACTGAATCAATAACGTCGCCGTTTTCGTCTTTGGTTGTATTAATAACAATTGCGCTACCCAGTACATTTTCAGCAACCGTGCGTAACATGTCTTCGGTGATGTTCATCAGGTCGATGTAATCGGCGTAAGCTTGGTAGAATTCAATCATCGTGAATTCTGGGTTATGGCGCGTTGATAACCCTTCATTACGGAAGTTACGGTTAATTTCAAATACGCGATCAAAACCGCCAACCACTAAACGCTTTAAGTAAAGCTCTGGCGCAATACGTAAGTACATGTCGATATCAAGCGCGTTGTGGTGCGTTACAAATGGGCGTGCCGATGCGCCACCAGGAATAACCTGTAGCATTGGTGTTTCCACTTCCATGAAGTCACGATCGGCTAAGAAACGACGAATACCTTCAACGACTTGTGAACGAATACGGAATGTTTCACGCGTTGCTTCATTAGTGATCAAATCGACATAGCGTTGACGATATTTAGTTTCTTGGTCAGATAAACCATGGAACTTTTCAGGTAATGGACGAAGTGACTTAGTAAGTAGTTGATACTCTGTCATTTCTACATATAAATCGCCTTTACCTGATTTATTAAGCGCACCTTTAACACCAATAATATCGCCCGTGTCTAGTTGGCCATATTTTTCTTTAAGATCTTTTTGCACGTCTTTTGACGCATACGCCTGTACACGGCCTTTCATGTCTTGAATCACGAAGAATGGTCCGCGTTTGGCTAAAATACGCCCTGCGATAGACACAACATGCTGCGATTCAACTAATTCTTCTTTACTCTTATCACCAAACTGGGCTTGCAAATCTGCCGTGTAATGCTCACGACGGAATTGGTTTGGATGACCATTGGCTGGGCAATTTGCGCGAATAGCGTCTAATTTGCCACGACGCTCAGCGATTAACTTATTTTCGTCTTGGATTTGATCAGTCATTTTTTAGCTCTTTTTTAGCTTGGTGGTTATAGGCCAGATTTTAAGCTGGCTTCAATAAATTTATCTAAGTTACCGTCAAGTACCGATTGGGTATTACGGTTTTCAACACCGGTTCGTAAATCTTTAATACGGGCATCATCAAGTACATATGAACGAATTTGGCTTCCCCAGCCGATGTCAGATTTTGCATCTTCTTGGGTTTGCTTTTCAGCATTTTGCTGTTGCAGTTCAAGCTCAAATAATTTTGCTTTTAACTGCTTCATCGCTTGCGCTTTATTTTTATGTTGCGAACGCTCGTTCTGACATTGCACGACTGTATTAGTCGGTACATGCGTGATACGTACTGCTGACTCCGTGGTATTTACGTGCTGACCACCCGCGCCTGATGCACGGTATACGTCGATACGTAAATCAGACGGGTTAATATCAATTTCAATATTATCGTCAATTTCAGGGTAAACAAACGCAGAAGCAAATGACGTGTGACGACGACCACTTGAATCAAATGGACTTTTACGAACTAAGCGATGTACGCCCGTCTCTGTGCGTAACCAGCCATAAGCATATTCGCCTACAAAGCGTACGGTTGCACCTTTAATACCAGCAACATCACCACCGGTTGCTTCTACAAGTTCAACCTTAAAGCCTTTAGCTTCACCCCAACGCAAGTACATACGCAGCAGCATATTACACCAATCTTGCGCTTCAGTACCGCCAGAACCTGACTGTAAATCGAGGTATGCATCATTCGCATCATGCGGCCCTGAGAACATGCGACGGAACTCTAAGCCTTCAAGCTGCTCGTTTAGATCCGCTAACTCACTTTGCGCTTCAGCGAATGTTTCTTCGTCTTCGGCTTCTATTGCAAGCTCTAAGAGACCTTCAACATCATCGGCACCAGCCACTAAGTTGTCGATTGTTTCAACAACGGCTTCAAGTGCAGACTTTTCACGACCAAGCGCTTGCGCGCGCTCTGGTTCATTCCATACGGCTGAATCTTCAAGTTCGGCGTTAACTTCTTCTAAACGTTCTTGTTTAAGAGCGTAGTCAAAGGTACCCCCGAAGCAGTTCAGTACGTTCGCGAATTTCCTTGATTTGATTAATCACAGGATTCACTTCAAACATGTACGTTACTCCAAAATAGCTGGTTTACACGGCAAATCACCACGTAATATTAGGCAAATTATTATTTAAATGACGCTTTAAATAATAAAGCGCCCGATTTTAACAAAAAATCGTGCGCTTTATTAGTATTTTATGCATCGAAAATAGATATTTTTTATGATACTTTTTGTAGCTCTCGTACGATTAACTGCAATGAAAATTTGCCTCTAAACTCGTTGATATCGAGCTGATAGGCAAGTTTTACAAAACGTGCTTCGGTATCTGGCCATGCTTTTACATCAACACCAAAGGCTATCGCATCAACTAAGCGCCCTGAGTGATGCTTTAAAACCAATTTTAAATGCTTTTCACCCACAATACGCTGTTGTACAAGTTCAAATGTATGCTCAAACACCGGCTCTGGAAATTGCTGCCCCCACGGCCCCGCTTGTTTAATTTGCTGGGCGAATTCCATATTAAAACAATCGCTGGGTAACTCACCATCCGTTAAAATAATACATTTTTTATGCTCATCGCTTAATTTAGCACTCACCGCCTGCTCAAAAGCGTGTTTAAATTCGCTAAAATGCTGTTCGTTGATACTTAATCCTGCAGCCATCGCATGGCCACCAAACTTGCTAATTAAATGCGGGTGCAAGGTATTCAAGCGCTCGAGTAAATCACGCATATGCAGCCCTTCTATCGAACGGCATGATCCCTTGATTTCACCGTTATCGCCACCAGCAAAAATAACTGTTGGGCGGTGGTATTTTTCTTTTAAGCGCCCTGCTAGTATACCTATAACTCCTTGGTGCCAGTCCTCTTGGTATAAACAAATGGCATCAGGTGTTTGCTCATCGCTAAAGGCGAGCCTATCTAACACGGCCTGCGCCTCAACTTGCATGCCCTGCTCTATCTCTCGGCGCTCGTGATTTAAGCTATCAAGTTCACCTGCAATCTGACGCGCTTGATTAATATCTGTAGCAAGTAAACACGCTATACCTAAACTCATATCATCTAAACGCCCAGCCGCATTTAACCGTGGCGCAAGTGAAAAGCCAAAATCACTGGCACTCAAGCGCGCTGCATTTCGGTTTGCCACTTCAATCAGCGCGCTAATGCCAGGGCGTGTTTTACCACTGCGGATCCGTGCTAATCCCTGGTGCACCAAGGTGCGGTTATTAGCATCCAGTGCCACTACATCTGCTACAGTGCCCAATGCAACTATATCTAGTAAGTCAGCTAAATTAGGCGGTGATTGCTGCTCAAAGTAACCAGCGTCACGCAATGCGCTTCTTAGTGCTATTAATAAGTAAAATGCGACCCCAACGCCTGCAATTGATTTTGATGGGAAATCACAGTCATGGCGGTTTGGATTTACGATTGCGTCAGCATTTGGCAGTTGCTCGCCTTGCAAGTGATGATCTGTAACCAGTACCTTAATACCCGCACCTTTAACAATATCAATACCCGCAATACAGGATATGCCATTATCAACGGTGATCACTAAATCAGGGGCCATTGTGACTATTTGCTCTGCTAATGCAGGACTTAATCCATATCCTAGGCTAAACCTATCTGGTATTAAATAATCTAAGTGAGCAAAACCAAACATTGCCAGCCCTTGCATTAATGTGGCTGTACTGGTCGCACCATCGGCATCAAAATCCCCCACAATAAGCACTTTACTTTGTGCTTGTAGGGCTCTTTGTAGCAAATCGGTCGCTTTATCTATGTCTTTAAATAACTTGAAGTCGTGTAAGGTAGCGGCACTGTTATTAAGCTCATCTGCATGAACGACTTGGCGAGTGGCATAAATTTGCTTAATAACCGGATGTATATGGCTCGGTAAATGAGCATCATCAACGTATTCGCGTGCTTGTATCAATTTTTTCATGCAGGATATTTAACTTTTTTGGCTAAAAATTTCTGACAAAAAAAGGCCCTTTAGGCCTTCTTTCTATGAGTTAACACTTAAGAAGATTTATTTGCTTCTAGTGCCGCTGCTAATGCTGCTGCTGGCTGATAACCTGGTATTAATGTACCATCTTCTAAAATAATAGCTGGCGTACCACTGATACCAAAGCTTTGACCAAGTTGATAATGTTCAGCAACAGGTGCTGCACAGTTTTTAGTTACCTTAGTGTCTGCGCCTGCTTTAGCTTCTGTCATGGCTTCTTGCTGATCTTTAGAGCACCATACATTCATTAAATCTGCGTAACCTGACCCTTGTAAGCCGCCTCGTGGGAAGGCTAAATACTTAACAGTAATACCTGCTTCGAGTAAATCATCAAGCTCACGATGTAATTTACGGCAATAACCACAGCTAATATCTGTGAATACAGTAATGCTGTGTTTTTCATTTTTAGCTTTATATACAATCATTGAATCTTCATATTCAACTAACCCACCTTTACGAACGCCGTTAAGTGCTTGCTCAGTTAAGTTATTACGATTGTTCAAATCAATCAGCGTGCCTTGCATTAAAAATTGGCCGTCTGGGCTTGCATATAACACGCCTTTATCGGTAATTAGCTCTTTTAAACCCGCAACAGGGCTTGGGTTAATGTGTTTAACAGTAACACCCAATGCAGCAAATTTAGTTACTATAGGGTCATTAGCATCAGGAACGGCTAAAACGCCATTAGCAAACGCACTTAAACTGGTGCCTAGCATTGCACCGGCTAATATTAACTTTTTCATAATGTTCTCTTATATCCTGATAATTAGTATCTACTCAGACCGCTCAAGCTAGAAAAAATTCTCATTAAGCGCGAGGATGATGTTGCTGATGTACCGATTTTAGTCGTTCATTCGCTACATGAGTATAAATTTGTGTAGTCGATAAGTCGCTATGCCCTAGCATCATCTGTACCACTCTTAGATCAGCACCATGATTCAATAAGTGTGTTGCAAACGCATGACGAAGTGTATGAGGCGATAAAGGCGATTCAACTGCAGCCAAAATAGCATAGTGTTTAATACGATGCCAAAAAGTTTGTCGGGTCATACCAACTCCTCGCTTTGACGGGAACACAAAGTCAGTCGCGTGTTTAATCATTTGCGCGCGGCCAACCTTTAAAAATTGCTCTAACCAGTACATCGCTTCTTCACCAAGTGGCACTAAACGTTCTTTATTTCCCTTACCTTTAACTAACACCACCGCTTGGCGTAAATTAATTTGTTCTATACGTAAGCCAACTAATTCACTAACTCGTAAACCTGTTGCATATAACAACTCCAACATGGCTTTATCACGCAAGCCCATTGGCTCTTCTGTATTTGGAGCTGCAAGCAATGCCTCAACCTCACTCTCTGATAACGTTTTAGGTAGCGATAACCCTGCCTTAGGCTGAGCAATATTTACCATTGGCGAATCAGAAATGTGCTTTTCACGCACAAAATACTGATAAAACCGTTTTAATGCGCTAATGCTACGTGCCGTACTGCGTGGTTTTAAACCTAAATCAACACGGTGTGCTAAATAGCTTTCAATATCTTGCCCTGTTACGGTTAACAGATCTTGTCCTTCCAAAAACAGGCAAAACTTATCTAAATCACTGCGATATGCAGATAAAGTGTTATCGCTTACGTGCTGTTCTAGATAAAGATTATCTAAAAAAGATTCTAGATAATCGCTATTGTTAAGCAGTTCGTCGTGATCTGTAAGGGCTGAATCTAATGACTCATGATCAGGTAACGTTGTCACAGTTATTCTCATAGTTATCAAGGTATCAATTAATAATACCTTACGGTAAACTTCAGCCTATCATATCAGGCAAATACACAGTGATAAATACGATGCAAATTGGTTTATTTTATGGTTCTACCACGTGCTATACAGAAATAGCAGCAGAAAAAATTCGCGATATTATCGGCCAAGACATTGTAAGCCTACATAATATCAAAGATGAACCACTAAAAAATGCGCAGCAGTACGACTTTATCATCCTTGGTATCTCAACATGGGATTTTGGTGAGTTACAAGAAGATTGGGAATCAATTTGGGATGACATTAAAGATGTTGATCTCAATGGCAAAACCATCGCTTTATTTGGCATGGGTGACCAACAAGGTTACGGTCAGTGGTTTCAAGATGCGCTAGGCATGCTGCACGATGAAATAAGCAGCCAACAATTTACATTATTAGGTTTATGGCCAAACGACAGTAGCTATGAATTTGAAGCGTCTAAAGCGCTTACTGCTGACGGTAAGCATTTTGTTGGCTTAGCCCTTGATGAAGACAGCCAGTATGAACACAGCGATGAACGTATTGCCAATTGGGTAGAGCAAATAATGACTGAATACAGCGAAACCTTGTAACCCCCCTTAATTAGATGCTGCGACGGATCACAACTCATACACCTGAGTAAAAAGCGGCATCTAGTTGATACAGTTTTTAACAAAACATTACACTTTAAAAAGGACATAATCGTCACTTTAATCATAAAATAGCATGCATACCCTACATAAAAGGATTTAATCATGCTAACTCGATCTCTATGTATACTTACTTTATCTAGTTTTATTGTTGCCTGTAATTCTGAAGACATTGAAACCGCCAATTTTGGCTCTTCGTATTATAAAAATGACTACACACTCATCAATACCACAAATCAAGAAATTGATTTTCATATGGCAAATACTGAACTTGATGGCGATGAACGTGACGTGAAACGCAATAAGTATTATGTCGATACGCTAGCCAGTGGTGCTGACCCAATAAAAACCAGACATGAGCATAATGGTAAATACAAAATATCCTTCTATGTGCAAGATCACAGTCAAAATACGCGTAATTACAAAAAACTCTACAAAGTAAATAATGATCAAGATTACCACTTTATAGCTTGGCAAGACAAAGAGCTTGTACGTCTGAGTTTGGTTAAAAATCAACAAGACAATAAAGATAACTTTTTTGCGGTTAGGTTTTTAGCCACAGAAACCGTAACGCTTACAGTAAACGAAAAGCCTTTAACCCTTACCCAAGGTGATGTTAGCCACTGGCGACATGTTGATGACTGTAATGCAGACATTAAAGTTGATGATAAAATACTGTCAATTTGTCACGCATCTTACAGTAATTCATACACACTCGTAGTAGACAAAAACGGCATCAAAGCCACAATAACCGAATAAATAAACAACCACCGCTCGTTAACCTTATTAACGCGCGGTGGTGCTAAATATCATGGGTTACTTTAAACTCCATATTACCAACTTTCGCAACCCTTACATTTTCAAATAAAAATCCTTACACAGCGCAACATAGTCATCACTGTATTTTCCATCTTCATTATGAATCGTTAATATGCTTGGTTCACACTTTCGAGGCTGGTAGCCAAAACTCATTAAACTTCGCGTAGCAGATTTATTTTTAGTTGTGCGCACTAAACAGTGGCGTTGTAAATAAAGCCCTTGAGCAGCGGCTTGACCAATAAATTGCTGCGCCTCATTACAAGGTAAAATAACATTAAATATAGAACCTTGATGGCTTAGGCGATCAAAAGCGACAAGCAACTCTGCAAAGCTTAAACTATCAGTATGCCTTGCGGTATTACGTGCATGATCCCCTCCTTTTAAACAGTCATTAAAATACGGTGGATTACAAACAACAACATCAAATAACACCTCTGACGTAAAAGATTGAATGTCTGAATTATAAATAACAATATCAGGCCACGGACTTTGGCTAATGTTCTGTGATGCTTGGGCATAAGCAGTGGCGTCTATTTCCACTGTATTTACTAACAAATGAGGCGCACGCTGTTTACACATCAACGCTAACAAGCCAGTGCCAGCGCCTATATCCAGTAAGCTATCACCGCTCGTTAAATCGGCCCAAGCGCCCAGTAAAATGCCATCGGTTGAGACCTTCATTGCGCATTGCTCATGGCTGACCGAAAATTGTTTAAACACAAAGCCTGACATTTTTTCACCTTTTCATTCACCAAGCGCTCGATAGCGCGTATAATTAACGCCAATTGTCCTCTATTTTTGACACTCTATGCAATTTTCTGATTTTGATATTGATAACAAGCTACTGCAAGCCATTGCTAAAATGGGTTATGAAACCCCAACAAGCATTCAACAACAAGCTATTCCTGAAGCGCTACAAGGGCGTGACATTTTAGCGTCAGCGCCAACAGGCACAGGTAAGACTGCGGCATTTTTAATTCCGGCAATTCAGTATTTACTTGATTTTCCACGTCGTGAGCCTGGCTTTGCTCGCGTACTCGTTATGACTCCTACACGCGAACTTGCTTATCAAATTCATGAACAATGTGAACTACTTGCTAAAGGTACAAACCTTAAAATAGGTGTTGTTACTGGCGGTATAAACTATGGTACGCATAAAGAGATTTTTGAAAAAAACAACGACATTTTGATCGCCACACCAGGGCGCTTAATGGAGTATTTAGAAACTGAAAACTTCCATGCCGAAAACGTAGAATTACTTATTCTTGATGAAGCCGATCGCATGCTCGATATGGGCTTTCGTAAAGAAATGATGCGTATTTGTGAAGAAGCAAAAAATCGCCGTCAGTGCTTTTTATTCTCAGCCACCTTAGAAGGTGACAGTGTTGAGCGCTTTGCAGAGCAAATATTAAATGATCCAGCACTTCTTGAAGCTGAATCATCACGTAAAGAAAAAGCTAAAATCCATCAATGGGTACATTTAGCCGATGATTATCATCATAAATTAGAGCTATTGGTTAATACACTAAAAAATCCAGATCTAACCAAAGCAATTGTGTTTGTTAAAACCCGCGAGCGACTTGAAACACTAATTGGTGAATTAACCACTAATGAAGTTAAAGCCGCGTGGTTACGTGGTGAAATGCCACAAGACAAACGCATGAAAGCAATGGAAAACTTTCATAGTGGTCGTACAAGAATACTCGTTGCAACCGATGTTGCCGCTCGTGGTATTGATGTTGCTGACATTAGCCATGTAATAAACTTTGACATGCCTCGTACTGCCGACGTTTACGTTCACCGTATTGGTCGTACAGGACGCGCAGGTAAAAAAGGTATCGCTATTTCATTAGTGGAAGCCCACGACATCTTAGTCCTTGCTAAAGTTGAGCGCTATATTGAACAAAAGCTAAAACGCAGAGTGATCAAAGGTATTGAGCCACAGCATAAAGAAGCAAAGATGCCGATTAAAAAGCTAAAAGATCCAGCAAAAATTAAAGCCCGTAAAAAGGCAAAATCAAAAGTGAAGAAAAAGAAGTAAGAGCAATTGCATTAAGGTATAACATACCTTCATTAAAAAAGCCGAGTCTCGTAAGAGCCTCGGCTTTTTAATTTAAAACACTCCCCAACAAGGGGAGTGTTTTATACCAATCTAGGTAGATATAAGGTCTATTTAATTCGTTAAATTGTTCAAATATTTATGCCGATTGGTATTAATTAATCATTTATTGACATTTACCAAGGTCTTTCCATACAGCCCATGATGATGAGTTATCTGCAGGGTTAGCACCACGCGTCCACCATTTTGCGCTATAACGATTACCGCTATGGGCAACTTCTTTTCCAGCTGTGTAAACTGCTGTTGAGCTCCACGTTGCAAGACCACTACAACCTGCGGGTGGTGTTCCACCGTCTGTTACTGTCACAGTCTTAACCAAAGTATGGTTTAAGCCTTGTGCATCACTTACGGTTAATTTGACTTCATATGAACCTGGCGCTTGGTAAGTATGGCTCGGTGTTTTTGTATTGGCTGCATTACCGTCGCCAAACGTCCAGTTATAAGCCGTAACCGCAACATCATCTGTTGATGCGTTAGTAAAGCTAACCGCTAAACCTGATACGCTAAAATCAAAGTTTGCTTTAGGCGCTTGATTTACAGTACCGCCACCATCGCCAGTTTTACAATTACCTTGGCGAGACCACACATTTGAATAAACAGCTGGGCTTGCACCTGTTGACCACCACGTCGCTTTGTATTTAACTTGGTTAAACTCTACTAAGTCACCAACACGGTAAGATTTGCTCGCATTCCATGATGCAATACCTTCACATTCACCACCAACAGCGGTTGAAATTTTCACTGTTTGACTGCGCTGATTTACTTGCCCTGCGGTATCAGTAACTTCTAAAGTAACTGAATAGCTGCCATCAGCTGCGTATGTATGAGTCGGGTTTTCAGCCGTTGATGAATTACCATCACCAAAACTCCAGCTATAACTGCTAATGCCTTTGTCATCTGTTGACGCATTACTGAATGTTACTTGCTTAGCATTTACCGATGCGCTAAAACGCGCCACAGGTGCATTATCAACACCACTACCGCCGCCACATTCTGATTGTGCTAAATAATCATAAGCATCTTTGGCCTTAACAATACCAAAGCCATATGACGTATCACGCCCTGCTGCGCCTTTATCTTGTGCTGTTGCATTTAACGCATCGCGAATCTGTTGGTTTGAACACTGTGGGAAATGACTCCATACTAATGCAGCAACACCCGATACATGCGGCGTAGCCATTGATGTACCGCTAATGCTTTTATAACCCCCGTTATTCCATGTCGAATTAGTGCCTACGCCCGGCGCAGCAATTTCAACTTGTGAGTTATATTGTGAGAATGATGCTTTTCTACCACTGCGGTCAACCGCTGCAACAGACACAACAGAATCATATGATGCAGGATAGCTTAATGAGCTATTCGCATCATTACCCGCTGCAGCAATATGTAACATGCCCTGTGCATAGCTATTTGCAAATGCTTGACGCTCAGCATTAGATGATTGCGGACCACCTAAACTCATACTTGTTACACTTGCACCTGCAGATTGACATTGACCTATTGCCGCCACTAAATCAGAACCATACGCCCAGCGGCCCTGATCGTTAAACACTTTAACAATGTGTAAGCCTAATTGACCTGATGAATTAACCCCAATAACACCTTCGCCATTTCCGCCAAGCGCCGCTATCGTACCTGCAACATGTGTACCGTGGCCATTACCATCGTTGTACCAATTGCCTGTATTATTAGCACCGTAGCCATCGCTACCCGTGATCCCTGTACTTGGTAAATCAGGGTGGTTAAGTGTATAACCAGTATCCATAATACATACTTTTTGATTACCAGTAAGATTATCTGATAGCTGTTGAGCTTGTACCATAGTGATACCATAAGGCGTGCTCTCAGCCATTAAGTAACGCTTTGGATCCACTTCAATGCTTGCTACTTCTGAACTTTGTAATAAGCGCGCTTTTTGATCAGCCGTTAAAACCACCGCCATTGCATTGATATCGGGTAGAGTTTGAATTACTTCAACGTTAGCCTGTAATGCAACATCGCTCATCAAGCCTCTTTTAATATTATCAGCCTGTGCTTGGCTACGGGCAAAAGCAGTGTGTACTGCAGTCGTTTGCTCAGTTAAATGAACGATAAAACGCTCTGACTCAACTTCTTGTGCAATAGCTGATCCTGCTGTTGATAATAAAATCGCCGTAGCGACTGCCGTTATCTTAAATGTTGGGGTTTTTGACGCTCTCATTTTAATTCCTTGGATTTAAATTCTATGCCCAGTGAATTTACAATTAATTCACAACCCTTTAATAGAAACACAGGCCTGACAGCGCTGTCAAGCGGGTTGATACAAAATTATAACAAATTTAACTAGAGTAAATAATCAGTTGGTATTAAAGGAGTATTTATAAAATATAAGAAAATCCTTAGATTTCAAAGATGCTTAATCTATTTATCAGTCAAAATAACGCAACAAATAAAATGTAAAATAATTGTTATTTTTTAAAGGTATTTCTTAGTCCAAATAAATATATATAAAGAATAACACGATCAGCATCACCGTATTTTTTACCGAATAAAATGTAAAAATCTCCTATTCACATAATTACAAATAAAAAATATGATTATATTCAGCAAGTTAAGTGTGGAATGGTTATTGTAATACAGTGTGTAATTCATAAAAATTACTAACCAAGCTAAATGTGAGGGAAATCATGAACCGCTTTAAACAAACTGTGTTACTTATATCGCTTTGCTGTATTTTTTTATTAGCCTGTGCAACACAAGTCAGCGCAGCCACCAGCACGATAATGGTCAGCAGTGCATCAACTCAGCCAACACTTCAGCAGTTCGCTGTTAATAAGCTTCGCACTAACCCGAACTTAAAAATTTCGCAGCTACAAGTACATGTTAAGGGCAACAAAATAGCACTTTATGGTATAGCCGAAACAGGGTTTGAACGAGCATTGGCACAAAAGTTTTTAGAGAACACGCAAGGCATCGCCATCATAGAAAATAAAATGCAGGTGAGAGTAAGGGATTAGAGGGACAGAGCTAAAGATACTAGGTGAAAGATTTCACCTTGGTTAGTGGTTAGTGAATACTGAGACACTTTAAAATTCTTAGCCTTTTTAAAATTTTCAGAATCGAGTCACACGTCCACAAGCTCCAACAGCGCTACCATTTAATTTTTTATACTTCCAATTAATCTCTAGATTCAGGGTCTTGCAAAGGCCAAAAAATATTAATATTGTATTGAACAATGAATATTTAGTAAGCACAAGGTTTAGGTTTTTTGAACACTACCTACCTATAACAGGAAATGAATTCCCTACTGAACTCTCATTCTAATAAGAGACGTATAATAGGTGTCGTGAAGCTTCTGTTACCTGATTGCATATTTTTTAGGTTACTCTTTACCACCAAATAAACCTTTGAGGTGTAACAGCTTTATCAGCGGACATTTCATATGAAACATCCCTACCGTATGGACTTCTATCAATACCAAAAAGTGTAAGTTATTACCAATTGTAAATATTACCCTTAGATGGCTAAGTTTACATTGGCAAAGACGCAAGCACATTCATTTATAGTGGGCATTTTTGCGTTTTTGGCATGCGTTAAGTATTTGCTGTTTTTGTTCTGGTCTGGCGCTGTGCCACGCTAGAATCTCATCTAAGGTTCTAAAGCAGCCTATACATGTATCATTACCATCCAAACAGCAGTGACGAATACATGGATTATTGGGTTGCTGGCTATTGAGCTTCTTGGTGTTCATTTATTTAAACCTCACTTAACTAACTAAAAGCTAGTTACTGATTGAATAAAAGTCTACTGAAAGCTTGAGGAATGAATTAAAAAATAAAGTATGGAAATGCTCGCTGATATTAGACTTTACCTACTATAAGTTATGTAAATATGGGCAGCTATTGCGTAAATAATACATAGTTAAGCGCGAGTACAACTCGCGCTTATAAGTCATTAAATAACATTAACAGTGCTTAAACTAATTAGCTTCGCGCTGCTCCATGCTATTTTTTTCCGTTCTTTTTTCACTGATCATCGCATCGAGTTTTTCGCCGCCTTTAATACCAAAATCAAGCGTACGTATTGGGAATGGAATGCTAATATCAGCGTCACTGAGCGCTTGTTTAACAGCAACAATTGCTTTGTGGCGTACCGTCATAAAATCAGCTTCGCCAGGGTATTTTATCCAAAACCAAACCAGTAAATTTACACTGCTATCGCCAAAGCCCTCGGCGTATACCGCCGTCTCTTCTTGTTTAATTACAAAATCAAACTCATTGATTTTTTTAACAATAACTTCAGCTGCCAGCTCAGGATCATCACCATATGAAATACCCACTGGCACTTCAATACGACGTACACCTAACGTACTGTAATTACGTAATACGTTACGAAAAAGGATTTTGTTAGGCACTAAATTAAGCTGACCATAGAAATTTTCGATTAATGTGTTGCGTAGATTAATTGATTTAACCGTACCAAAAACATCATCAGTTTTAATAACATCCCCAGTTTTAAAGGGTTTGCGGACCCCCATAGCGATACCGGCAATGAGGTTTTCGGTCATATCTTGAAAAGCAAAACCAATGGCGAGGCCAACAATACCCGCCCCCGCAAGCAAAGAGGTAACTGTGCCTTTAAGGCCTATAAAATCAAGTGCAACAAATAAACCTACACACAACACAATCATTTTAAAAATAGATGCCATTAAATCCGCAATTTGTTTTGAGTCAAGTGTACGGCGTAATAGTTTGCGCACCATTGAACCTAAAAAGCGTGCGAGAATAGAAAAGATTATTGCAATGAGTACCGCAACTATAAAGTTAGGAATGTGGCTGATGACAATATCAAACCAGCCTCCGAGTTTTTCCTCTATAAGTTTTTCGGCATCGCTGATAGACGGTATTTTTAACATTGTTTAACCTTAAGTATTCTAAAATATACTCAGGTATTGCAAAATAAGCGCCAAAACGTAAAAGCCATACGATGCATGGCTTTTTGTATTGAGAGTGGTGTTTAAAAATTAATTTTGTTCGTCACGCATAAATACCGGCTCAAGTGCTTTTTGAGTTGCTTCTTCGCTGTAGTAATAACCATCAACTGTAAACTGTTTAAGATCGCTTAGCTGTGTGATTTTATTTTCAATGATGTAGCGTGCCATTAAGCCACGGGCTTTTTTAGCATAAAAGCTGATAATTTTATATTGACCGTTTTTACAGTCTTTAAAATGCGGGGTAATAATTTGCGCATTTAAGGTTTTTTTATCAACGGCTTTAAAATACTCGTTTGATGCTAAGTTTACTAAATACTGACTATCTTGCTCAGCAAGAACAGTATTTAATTTATCAGCAATAACACTGCCCCAAAACTCATATAAGTTTTTGCCGCGACTATTATCAAGCTTAGTGCCCATTTCAAGACGATACGCTTGCATTAAGTCCAATGGTTTTAATAGCCCATAAAGGCCTGACAAAATACGTAAATGGCTTTGTGCGTAATCAAGTTGATCTGCGGTTAAGGTGTTTGCATCTAAACCGCCGTAAACATCACCATTAAAGGCCATTACTGCTTGTTTGGCGTTGTCGGTAGTAAATGGTTGAGACCACTCGCTAAAGCGCGCAGCGTTTAGGCCTGATAACTTATCGCTAATTTTCATTAAACTACCAATTTGTGCTGGCGTTAACTCACGACACACCGTCATTAACTCTTCGCTGTGCTCAAGTAACTCAGGTTGCGTGAATTTATCAGTGCTTGCTTTACTCTCGAAATCTAAATTTTTTGCAGGTGAAATAACAGTGATCATAGTTAGCTATTGACTTGGAAATTATTTAATGTCAATTTCAACATTAAATGAAACGAAAAGCACGTTTTGTTTATATCAATTAGTGAGAATTGATTGGTATGATACCTACCTTATTGGCATAGCCTATTGCGCTTTGCATCTTCGTTCTTCACTGATACGGACATAAGACCTATCAAGCACTGTCACAGTGCTGCAGTATAAGGTAGTTACAGTAGATTTTTCTTTTAACTTGCTTGGAATGAGGAAAGCAAATGACTTCAGCTCTACAAAGGCTCAAACAACATTCATCTATCGTGGCAGACACAGGCGATATTGAAGCGATCAAAAAACATCAACCGGAAGATGCAACGACTAATCCGTCTTTACTTCTTAAAGCCAGCGAGATTGAAGCGTACAAGCCGTATTTAGATAAAGCATTTAGCTATGCAAAAGAAACCGAGCAAGATGCAGACAAGCAATTAGAATTAGCGTGTGATTACTTTGCAGTATTGCTTGGTAAAGAGATCAGTGAAATTGTACCTGGTTATATCTCTACTGAAGTTGATGCGCGTTTATCATTTGATACTCAAGCAACGATTGCTAAAGCACATACCTTACTTAGTCTGTATGAAAAAGAAGGCGTGAGCAAAGATAAAATCTTAATCAAAGTTGCATCAACGTGGGAAGGTATTAAAGCTGCTGAGCAATTAGAAAAAGAAGGTACTAAGTGTAACCTAACCTTATTGTTTAGTGATGCGCAAGCGCGTGCATGTGCCGACGCTAACGTATTTTTAATATCACCATTTGTTGGCCGTATTTTAGATTGGCACGTAGCCAATGGAATGGAAAAACCAACAGATCCACTACAAGATCCTGGTGTGCAATCTGTACGCAGCATTTTTGAATTTTACAAACGCCATGATTATAAAACCGTGGTTATGGGCGCAAGTTTCCGTAACACAGGCGAAATCATCGCGTTAACGGGTTGTGACAAGCTTACAATCAGCCCTAATCTTTTAGAAGAGTTAGGTAACCTTGAGGGCGCACAAGAATATTTACTGGAAAGTGATATTGCTAAAGAGCCAAAGCCAGCACCATTAACTGAATCGCAGTTCCGTTGGTTACATAATCAAGACGCCATGGCGACTGAAAAACTAGCTGAAGGTATTCGCTCATTTGCTGATGCTCAAGAGCAACTAGAGGCACGCTTTAAAGCGATGTAATCTCTTTTTAAGTGTTATTTTTAGTTAAATATTAAACGTCGCTATAGCGGCGTTTTTTTATACCTAAAATAATCAACATTCATTAACTCGTCACTTTTTCGTAACATAAACGTCACTTTTTTATTCTATTTTAGTTTGGCCTGTGGTATAGGTATTTTCGAGGTTCAAAAAAATTCAATAGGAGAAGTTAATGGATAGCCTAGACGATATTTTAGAAATATTAGAAGGTCCTGATACAACCAGAAAGACCTCTCAGAAAAATAAAAAGCGAAAATGGCGCGAAATCGAAGCGTTAAAAGATAAGCAACGATTACGTAAAGAACTACAGGAACTAGATTTTTTTGCAGACAATATTGCGATTGATGAATTAGATTTTTAATTCAGCAACGCAGTAGCAACTAACCAGCTAAAAGGCCCTTACTGATAAAGTAAGGGCCTTTTGTTTTTTATATTCGATTTTTATACTTGCCAATTAATAGCTTTTTTACCTTGTTGTATCAATAGCTGATTGGTAGTGGAAAAGTGCTTACAACCAAAAAAACCACGATGCGCAGACAACGGTGATGGGTGCGGGCCATTTAAGACATAATGACGGTCGCTATCAATGCCCTTACCTTTTTTTTGCGCATGAGCGCCCCATAAAATAAACACCACACCTTTACAATGTTGATTAATGTGAGCAATCACCTGATCGGTAAACAGCTCCCAGCCTAAGTGTTTGTGCGAATGTGCTTGGCCTTTCTCTACCGTGAGTACGGTATTAAGTAAAAACACACCCTGCTCTGCCCAGCGTTGTAGATAGCCATGTGTTGGTATGGTAAAACCATCAATGTCTGTTGCCAGTTCTTTATAAATATTTTTTAAAGAAGGCGGAAGTTTACTGACTTCAGGCAAAACAGAAAAACATAAACCATGCGCTTGTCCTTCGCCGTGATATGGGTCTTGACCGAGTATGACCACTTTTATATCACTCAGCGGTGTTGCATCAAATGCGCTAAATATCTGCGACTGTGGCGGGTACACAGCTATGTCTTCGCTGCGCTTTTTCGCTACGACTGCAAGTGTTTCTTGCATATAAGGTTTTGCACACTCAGTTTTTAAAAAGCGTTGCCAATCACTCATAAAGCCTCCTTAATTACAACACGAGAATCATCAATTTTAGTACACATATCCGTTAGACCATCAAGCATGCGGGTTGTAAAGCGGTGCAATAAATCAGCATTAACTTTAATAAACAGATTATGATTTACTGCGGGGACTTCAGGCCATTGAGACCAGTCAATCACGGCTTGTTGCTGCTGTGATTTTTCGTCAGGTAATATAATTACCTCGGGTTTAGCTACAACCACATTTTCAATACTGATCTGCGGGTAATCGGTTCGGCTATTTGCAAACACGTTACGACCTTGGCAAATTTCAATTAACTGATTGATCCAGGTATTTTTACCCACCGTCATCATCGGCTCAGGCCATAACTGATAAAATACCGCCACCTTACTTTTACCTTGATGCTGTACTTTGATAGCAGCAATTTTATGTTCAAATTCAATTGCGGCTTGCTCGGCCACGTGTTCTCGCCCGGTAAGTGCACCTAAGCGACGCAGTTCATTAGGCACTTTATCCACTTCGCTGGCATCACTGTACGAAACCTCAATGCCAAAGCTTTTAATACGCGCTAAATCTTCGGCTTTGCTGCCTGTTTTCCACGCGAGCACTAAATCAGGTCTCAGTGCTAAAAGCTTTTCTAGCTGAATACCTTGATGGCCGCCAATACGGGGAATATCATTGGCTGCTGCTGGAAAGTCTGCATATTCTACAGTGCCTACAATTTGCTCCCCTGCGCCTATCTCATATAGGTTTTCAACGATATGTGGTGCAAGGGCGACGATTCTAAGCTGCTGCTTATTAGTTTGGGCTATCGCCTTAAAACAATTTAAAGCCACAAATAAAATAAGTACTAACCTAACCATTAGTAATCAAAACCTATTTGCGCTTTTACACCGGCATCAAATGCGTGTTTAACGTTACGTACTTCACTGACGGTATCAGCTAAGTCTGTTAATTTACGGTGTGCACCGCGCCCTGTAATGATTAAAGATTGCATTGGCGGACGATTAGCAATCACTTCTAACGCTTCATCTAAATCAATGTAGCCATAAGTGAGCATATAAGTAATTTCATCAAGTAATACTAAGTTAATTGATTCATCAGCCAACATACGTTTAGCTTCTTGCCAGGTTGCTTGCGCCGCTGCAGTGTCTGATTCTTTATTTTGCGTCTCCCACGTAAAACCGGTGTTCATAATGGCAAACTCAACCCCTGCACCTTGCAATATATTGCGCTCCCCGCATGGCCAAGTGCCTTTAATAAATTGGCACACTGCGGCTTTCATGCCATGGCCAACACAGCGTGTTACCGTACCAAAACCTGAGGTTGACTTACCCTTACCGTTACCAGTAATAACCTGAAAAACGCCTTTTTCTGTTTGCGCGGCAGCAATGCGCTCATCCACTTTATCTTTTACTTTTTGTTGGCGCTGTTGGTGTTTATCGTTATTTGTATCGCTCATTATTAACTCCTTCCCAGTTTTGGTAAATTTGTGTGATTTTATCTAAATCTAAATGTTCTTTACACATATCAGCTAAGCGCGTTAATTGCAGCTCGCGATGTGTGTCTATGTCTATTAACTGCGTAATGCCACTATTTGGTAAGACCCAATCGAGTATTAATTGCGTGGCTTCGCTACTATCGAACAAGCCATGTAAGTAAGTACCCGCTATACAATCATCTTTTGATATAAAGCCGTCTTGTGCAACATTATTAGGGTGTTGAGTAAATTTTAAAAAAGGCCGCTCGAGTGCTTGGCCTTGACTACTACCAGCATGAATTTCATAACCAGCCACTTTAGCCTGTTGCCCTTGCAGATTGATAATACCTGCAGCTTGCGTTAGCACCTTTTGTTGCCCTAACTCAGTAATAAACTCAGCAAGCTCTAACCCTTTGCAATGTGCTTGGCTTGATTCAACGCCTTTAGGGTCATAAATATCGCTACCCAACATTTGTAAACCGCCACAAATACCGAGTAACTTGCCACCGTAACGTAAGTGGCGTTTAATTTGTTCCCCCCACCCTTCATTTTTTAAAAAGGCCAAATCACTGATCACATTTTTACTACCGGGAATGATAATTAGATCAACATCAGGGATCATTTGAGTATGACGAATGTAATTAATATCAATTTGGGTGTTTAAGCGCAGTGCATCAAAATCAGTATGATTACTAATATGCGGCAATAGCAAAACGGCTATTCTAATTTTTGCTTGGCTAACTTGGTTATCAATCGCGACCGCATCTTCAGCATCAAGGGCTAAGTCGTGCAAATACGGTAATACACCTAATACAGGTTTACTCGTATACTCTTCAAGCCAATCAAGGCCGCTTTGCAGTAATGCGATATCACCACGAAAACGGTTGATAACAAAACCCTTTACTCTTGCTTGCTCTGACTCACTTAACAGTGCCAAAGTACCTACTAAGTGTGCAAACACGCCGCCCTTGTCAATATCTGCAATTATTATTACAGGGCAATCAACCGCTTCTGCATAACCCATATTAGCTATATCACCAGCACGTAAGTTAATTTCAGCAGGGCTACCCGCGCCTTCAACAACTAATAACTCAAACTCTTCGCTTAAGCGTTGTTGCGAGGTAAGTACCGCATCCATAGCGACTTTTTTATAATCGTGGTACGCCTGTGCTTCCATGTTACTAATCGCTTTACCGTGAATAATCACTTGTGCGCCAGTATCACTGTTTGGTTTGAGTAAAATAGGGTTAAAATCAACGCGTGGCGGCACTTTAGCGGCAATTGCCTGTAGTGCCTGGGCACGCCCAATTTCGCCACCATCTTCAGTTACGGCGCTATTTAACGCCATATTTTGCGGCTTGAATGGAGCAACTTTAATACCTTGATCTACAAATACTCGACACAGTGCCGCGACTAAGGTACTTTTACCTGCATCAGAGGTTGTCCCTTGTATCATTAATGTTTTCATCATGACTGCCCTTTAAGTGTTAAGGCAAGACCTGCCATTATAAATTCAACACGCGCAGCTTTTACTGCAATCGCTTGATGCAACCAGCCAGACTCATCAACAAACTGACGACTAAGTTCGCCAAGCGGTACAATCCCATGACCAACTTCGTTACTCACAAAAATGACTTGCCCGGGTAAATTATCAAAAATATTTAGAAATGCCGTTTTTTGTTCATCCCAACAATCACTTCGACCGCTGCATAAACAGTTACTCAGCCACAAAGTTAAGCAATCAACTAAGATGCAATTATTTTTGCTACTGTGTGTTTGAAGTGTTGCAGCCAGCGTAATTGGCTCTTCAATTAATTGCCAATCTGTAGGGCGTTGTTGCTGGTGATGCTTAATACGAGTTTGCATTTCAACGTCATGTGCTTGACCTGTAGCAAGGTAAATTACAGGCTTATTACTTTGCTGTGCAAGCTGCTCTGCAAAACGGCTCTTACCGCTGCGAGCCCCACCTAAAATAAGCGTATGATTAGCGTTCATAGTACACTCACCAACGTTAAGTAAATCGCAATTTCACTTAGTTGCTGCGCTGCACCTAAACAATCACCGGTATATCCACCTAACTGGCGTTTAAACCAGCGGATTAAAATCACTCTTAAGATCAATAATACCGCAATGAGTATTAACGCGGTTTGCCATAACACAAGACTTGCAGCGATTAAACTCACCAGCAAAACTGCTGCGGTTAACAGTAAAATAGTTAAACTAGAGTTGGATAAGTGCATCGCCAGCGGTTTTACTTTCGAAGTGGCATCTTCACTAACGTAATCCATGCTTATAATTAAACTCGTTGCCACCATACGGCTTAAACATTGCCCGAGTAAAATTGCACTTAATACACCCAATAATGAGTTACTAAGCAAGAGTAGGCTCTGAAATTTAATCAGCAGTATTATAAACAATGCTGCTGCGCCATAAGTGCCAAGACGGCTATCTTTCATGATGGTAAGTTTTTGTTCTACCTGCCAACCGCCACCAAAACCATCCCACACATCAGCCCAACCATCCTCGTGAAAAGCGCCCGTTAACAGCAACCCTATTGCCATCATTAACAGGATGCTAATTGATAGCGGGAACAGCAACTGAAAAACGCAGTAACTAAGCGCTAATAATCCACCGAGTAACAAACCAACCAAAGCAAAATAACGACTTGCTTGGTTTAAGTGCACAGTACTCACATCAAAGCGCAATTCAACAGGTATTCGAGTTAAAAAACTGATTGCTAATAACAGTAACTGCCATTGCGTTACTTTGTTTTCATCTAGATTAGAGTGCATTAACTAACAACCTGCTCCACGCCAGCATCAGCAAAGCTAGCCATTTTATTATAAAAACCCAGTGACGCTTGCAGTAACGGTAAACTTAACGCAGCGCCTGAGCCTTCACCTAAACGCAAATCAAGTTGCAGCAGTGGTTTAACGTTAAGTGTATCTAACATTAATCGGTGACCTTGCTCGTTTGAACAATGAGCGAATATTAAATACTCTTTAACTGTGGGGTTTATATTTATTGCAATCATAGCCGCAGCGCTACAAATAAAGCCATCAACCACCACTGCCATACCCTGCTCAGCAGCTGCTAACATTGCACCTGTTATATGCACAATTTCAAACCCACCTAATGCCGCAAGCAAGGTAATTGGATCTGCAAATTGTGACTTATGTAATATAAGTGCTTGCTTTACAACTGCAATTTTTCGCTCAACAATATCATCACTTACACCTGTGCCCTTACCTACACATTGTTGTGCGGGTAATTTAAGCATCGCAGCCATAATAGCCGCGGCACTGGTTGTATTACCTATGCCCATCTCTCCAAACGCAACGGTATTACAGCCTTTAAGGCTAAGCTGTTTTACAAGTTGTTTGGCATTATCAAAACCTCGATATACCTGCTCAATTGACATCGCCATATTTGTATTAAGCGGCTGTGTAATGCTGCCTAAACGGCAATTATGCACACTTGGTGAAGCTACTGGGTGTAAAATACCGCAATCAACCACTTCTAACAGCCAGCCTAACTGTTGGCAAAATACGTTAATTGCTGCACCACCACTGACAAAATTAGTGACCATTTGTGAAGTAACATCACTGGGTGCTATTGATACACCTTGCGCTGCAACGCCATGATCGCCTGCAAAAACAAGCAAAGTAGGTTTATTAAGAACAGGGGTAAATGCTTTAAAGGCAGCTTCACTTGATACTTTTTGACTAAATATAGTAACCAATTGCGTGGCACATTGCTCTAGCTGTCCAAGTGCGCTAAGTGGTTTAGTTTTTTGATTTATTTTATCAGCGATTATGTGGCTAAATTGGTTAGCTATTCTCGGTATATTGAACATTGGTTAGCTTTCTCGCTTGCGAAAATAAAGTAATGATAAAAAGAAAATACTGCCGATCGCAGACGTGATCACCCCAATAGGTAACTCTTGATTCGTAAGTAAAATGCGCGACAACACATCAACCCAAACCATGAATATGCCGCCAGCTAAAGCTGTCATCATTAAGCCACTGGGCGTACCTTGGGAAACAAAAAAACGCACAATATGCGGGATCATCAAACCGACAAAACCAATTCCACCACACATGGCAACAAGCACAGCAGTGATCAATGAGCTCAGTATTAACATTAATAAGCGAAACCGTTGTACCGGTATACCTAATGTCACGGCACTTTCATCACCCAATAACATAGCATTGAGCTGACGACGAAAACCCATCATTATCGCTGTACAGCTTAAAATAACTAAAGCAGGTAACCAGAGCGTGGCCCACTGAGCACGAGCAAAACTACCTAGCGTCCAAAATAAAATAGCGGTTATCGCCTGAGGATCACTAAAATAAAGTAGTAAACTGGTAAATGCGCTGAATAAAAACGATAAGGCAACGCCTGCTAACAACATGGTTTCAACCTGTCCACGACTAGCCCGCCCAGCAATAAACACCAGTAATAACATCGTAAATAAACTGCCAACAAACGCAGCTGCAGACATGGAAATACCAGCGCTGATACCAGTAATTGTCATAAAACACACCACACCAAACGATGCCCCTGATGAAATACCAAATAAATATGGATCAGCCAATGGGTTACGTGTAACCGTCTGCAAAATTAACCCAGCAATCGCTAAGCCAGACCCTGCTAAAAAAGCCAATAAGGTACGTGGTATCCGTAGTTGCCAGATAATTCTTTCAATAAAGGGGTCATGCCCTTGCCCTATAAGGCTATGGTACACATCAATGAACTTACTTGGCGCAGCACCAAAGCTAAGTGCAATAAAAATGCTCGTAAAACCAAAAAATAAAGTAACGATCACAGCAGCATAATTATTTTTTTGCATTAGCACTACCCCCTTGATAGCCATAAAAGTAGGTGATTCGCGGAATTACTTTTTTTAATTGTTCACTCTGTGGATGTGCTGATACTTCAGCACAGACACCAAATACGTCACTCAGCATTTTTTCCGTGATCACTTGCTCTGGAGTACCTGTTGCAACTAATTTACCTTGTTTAATCACCAGCAACTCATCACACATGCTGGCAGCTAAATTAAGATCATGAAACGACGCTAAAACGGTCACATTAAGAGACTTTGCCAATTCCATTAGTTGAATTTGATATTTAATATCTAAATGACTAGTAGGCTCATCCATAATGAGTAGTTTGGGTCCCTGCACAATAGAACGAGCGATCAATGCTCGTTGTTTTTCGCCACCAGAAAGAGAGTCAAACGATTGTTTACAATGATGACTCAAGCCAACTTGTTCGATCGCCTGTAATATTATTTGCTTATCCGCTTTGGTTGTAGAACTAAATAAGCTTTTGTGGGGTGTAAGCCCAAGACTTACAACATCATAAAGGGATAAGTTAAATTGCGAAGGTGTTTCTTGCAGTACCACTGAAACTTGCTTTGCATATTCATCTGCACCTAATTGCCAGATGTTCTGTCCGGCAAAGGTAACCTCGCCACTGCCTGGTCTGCTATAACGATATAAACAACGCAGCAGGCTCGATTTACCCGCACCATTAGGACCCAGTAAACCAACAAATTGACCTGGTTTGATAGCAAAAGCTATATTTTGCAAAATAGTGGTATTACCCACTGACCAGCATAATTCTGTGACTTTAAGTAATGGTGGCTGAGTTACTACAGGTGATTGCAATGTATTTTTCTCTCTGGCGATAGTAAACCCAATACACTACTTACCAATAGGATGATAATAGAAGAGTTAACCCGCTCATTTAGTTCAAATTAACGTATTTTGTATCTGACTTATCACTGACGTGACTTACAGTTGCGGGTACAGTTGAGGACTCTCACCTCATTCCAAAATACATAAGACTCTATTATGGGCAGGTGAGTAAATATTTCAATTAATATCTATCTAGGCAATTAAAAACTACTAAATAGCATTCTAAAACACAATTTTTGGCCACGCTTTACCCATATTATCAATATAAATCTCAACACAAACAAATTTACCGTAGCCTACAGCAAACATATTCTGCTGATTAGATTCTTTTGGTAGCTCACATATAATGCCTAATAATTGCTTAATCACCCCCGCATGCGTAATTACTAATTGCTTATGCGTATGATTATTTACAATATTCATCAATAACCTTTGCCACCAAAGAAATACTCGCTGATAAAAGTCAGCCATATTTTCACCACAAGGCGGTGTGACTAACCAAGGGCTTTGCCAAAAATCACCAATACTAGGAGAATGCGTCAGCTCCCACAATTCATCATACTTACGGCCATCCCAATCTCCAAAATTAAACTCCCGGATATCATCAGTAAGTAAAAGAGGAATTTGATGGTTGTGAGAAAATTGTGTGGCAAATTCACTACAACGTTTTAATGTTGAACTTTGCACCAATTCAACATCAGTTAAGTATTTGCATGCTTGACTCAACTGTGAAAAACCAACATCACTTAATAAAAGATCAGTCCCTCCAGCTAATACATCTTGCTCAACAATTTCACCATGGCGTAACAAATAAATGCGACTAGTGAAAGGCCTCATAGAAATCCCAAAAATCACGAACTATCATTCCCATAATTTTATCAGATATCATCATGCTTAATTGGACAATTTTCTACACTGATAGAAACATCGATCTTTAAATTCACTTCTCACAAACTGTAGCTCGTGATCTATCATGAATCGTGGATATGTATAGCTCTGGGGAATATGCTACTTGCCTTCAGGCTAAAGCATGACCTACAATAAAAGACCCGCACGCTGATTGCAAAACAGTAGGTCGTGATTTATCGCGACAACCGATATATGGGGGTGTATTGCTTTCAGATGAACGCCTGAGCGACATTGACCACCTTGCACCTTGCTCGCTTTTTTACTTTCCTGCAGACGTAAAAAAGCCCGACTCTGTGAGTCGGGCTTTCTTTATTTGGAGCCTGGCGATGACCTACTTTCACATAACAAATGCTACACTATCATCGGCGCTGTTTCGTTTCACTACTGAGTTCGGCATGGGATCAGGTGGGTCCAAAACGCTATTGTCACCAAGCAAATCTCTCTGGTTCAACCTCAAGCTCTGGTTCAACTTCAGGCTCTGGTTCAACTTCAAGCTCTGGTTCAACTTCAAGCTCTGGTTCAACTTCAAGCTCTGGTTCAACTTCAAGCTCTGGTTCAACTTCAAGCTCTGGTTCAACTTCAGGCTCTGGTTCAACTTCAGGCTCTGGTTCTTCTTCTGGCTCTGGTTCAACTTCGGGCTCTGGTTCAACTTCGGGCTCTGGTTCAACTTCTGGCTCTGGTTCAACTTCGGGCTCTGGTTCAACTTCTGGCTCTGGTTCAACTTCTGGCTCTGGTTCAGCCTCTAGCTCTGGTTCAGCTTCAGGCTCTGGTTCAACTTCAGGCTCATCGGCTAAGCTCGATACTAGTGATTCTACTTCATCTAGATTAAGCTCATCTTCAACACCTGATAATTCATTCATTGAATCAGAAAGGGCTTCATCTAAATCAGTATTGTGATCAACATCATCGATTAAACTATCAATGTCGTCTAAGTCAAAATCAGTGTCGTCTTCGACCAGCTCTGTTGGTTTTTCAGGCTCCACGTCATCAATAAGGCTATCAATGTCATCTAAATCAAAATCAGTGTCGTCTTCATCGACTAACTCTGCTGGTTTTTCAGGCTCTGCGGCGGCGTCATCAATTAAGCTGTCAATGTCGTCTAAATCAAAATCAGTGTCGTCTTCATCGACTAATTCTGTTGGTTTTTCAGGCTCTGCGGCTGCGTCATCAATTAAGCTGTCAATGTCGTCTAAATCAAAATCAGTGTCGTCTTCATCGACTAACTCTGTTGGTTTTTCAGGCTCTGCGGCAGCATCATCAATAAGGCTATCAATGTCGTCCAAGTCAAAATCAGTGTCGTCTTCATCGACTAACTCGGCTGGTTTTTCAGGCTCTGCGGCAGCGTCATCAATTAAGCTGTCAATGTCGTCCAAGTCAAAATCAGTGTCGTCTTCATCGACTAACTCGGCTGGTTTTTCAGGCTCTGCGGCAGCGTCATCGATTAAGCTGTCAATGTCGTCCAAGTCAAAATCAGTGTCGTCTTCATCGACTAACTCTGTTGGTTTTTCAGGCTCTGCGGCAGCATCATCAATAAGGCTATCAATGTCGTCCAAATCAAAATCAGTGTCGTCTTCATCAACTAACTCGGCTGGTTTTTCAGGCTCCGCGGCAGCATCATCGATTAAGCTGTCAATGTCGTCTAAGTCAAAATCCTCATCGTTATTATTAAGTACATCAAGTTCTGGCTCTTCGTTAACAGAACTTTGTGCATCGATGAGTTCATCTATATCAAAGTCATCATCTTCACTAGCAAGTTCTTCACTGAGCGCAGCAAGGGCATCATCTGATTCTAACTCATCGAGGGAATCATCAATTTCCCCGTTTGCAGGCGCAGAAGAGCTGTCAACGGCATCTTCTGCAAATAAGTCATCTAGGTCTTCTGCACTTAAAATATCCCCGTCACCTTTTTCGGCATCAAGATCCAAGTCGATATCATCGCCTAAACTATCATCGTCTTGTTGGTCAAAATCTTGCTGCATGAAGATATCTAACTCATCATCTTCTTTGACTTCATCATCAAATACAATGTCATCACTTAATAGACCATCGAGTTCGTCTTGATTTAATAGACTGTCGCCATCTTCAAAATCGTCATCAATACTTTCATCATCAATACTGTCATCAAAAATAATGTCATCATCAGGCAGCATATCGCTGTCTAAGTTATCATCGAGTTGGACACTTAAATCATCTTGTACTGGATCAGGAATGATAGGATCTATTGAGGGGCCTAAATCAATATCTTCGTCTGGAACATAACTAGGGCTTTGTGGTAAAAACTCATCGTCGTCAATTACTTCATCTTCTTTATTACGTTTACGTAAAAACATCACCACTGCAAAAACAATTAATAAAGCCGGTATCGTCATTAGTAAAATAAGAACAAACGGATTTGCCAATAACGCGGCAAAATCAAACTCACTCTCCTCTTGTTGCTTTTTTACCTTTTGCTGCTCTATAAACTCATTTTGCTTTGCAATTAACTCTTTTAGTTGCTGCTGAATTTCACTATCTTGTCCTAGCTGATTTCGCACTTTTTCGAGCTCTTTAGAAATACCGGTTAGCTGCTTTTTTAAATTATTATTTTCAACTAAGATCTCTTCAACATTTTCAACTGATGATTTAAATTGCTTTTGCAACTCAACAAGTTGCGTACCTTGCTCGGTTTTTATCGTGTTGATTTCTTGTTTTAATTCTTTTTTTGCTTCATCAACATCAACTTTTCGCGCTTGTGTTACTTTTGTTTTGGAGCTTTCGATATCACTTTGGGTTAATGTTCCGTTTTTCTTTTTATCCCATAAGTCATCATCTTGCTCAGATCGTTGTTTTGCTAATTGAGGACTAATGTTACGAATTTCGCGTAGTGTAGGTATTTTGAGGTACGCGCCATCACGCATATGATTTAGATTTTGATCTAAAAATGAATTGGGGTTTTTCTCATACAATGCCTGCATCACCTGATAAATACTTACTGAGTTATCTGGTCGCACTTTCGCTGCAATACGCCATAACGTATCGGTTGGCTTTATTGGTCCAATTGAACGCCCTTGAACGCCGTAATCAACGCCTTTAGGCCCTTTTAGTTGGGTGCCGTCTTGGGAGTATATTGGTGTTGCCACCAATGCAGACGCTAATAAGAGGAGTGTAGCTAAACCGCGCATGCTGATCCTTTAATGTTTAAATGTTAACGCAGCACCTAAAAAACAGGCGCTTAAACATTGATTATTTCTTGCAGAAATAACTGACATAAATAAAATAGTTAATTCAATTTTCTTGCAAGCTCTATTCCAGTTGCAAACTATAAACCAGTTGCGTCTTTATATCTATCGCAACACTTTGATACTTAATAGCTTAAATTTTATCAGCCGGAAGAGTTTTTATAGTTATTGTTAAGTTTATACGCTTTTAGCCATCATGCGGCAATTATTTGGCAGTTTAAAAATAAAAAAGCGGCAATTTGCCGCTATTTCTACTTATTCTTAAAGATAATTTGCAATAAGCTCTTCAGCTATTTGTACACTATTAGTAGCTGCGCCTTTTCGGGTATTATCGCTAACAACCCACATATTTAATCCATGCGGGTGCGAAATATCTTGACGTAAACGCCCTACATAAACAGTATCATTACCGCTTGCATCTGATACTGGCGTTGGATAATCACCTTCATCTTCAATAAGTTCAAGGCCCGGGGCATCTTTGAGTAACTGCTTAACATGTTCAAAATCATATGGCATGCGTGTTTCAATGTTTATCGCTTCAGAATGACCAAAAAACACAGGTACTCGCACACATGTTGGGTTTACTGCAATAGTAGTGTCACCCAATATTTTATGGGTTTCATTAACCATTTTCATTTCTTCGCGCGTATAGCCGTTATCTTCAAACACATCAATTTGTGGGATTACATTGAATGCCATCTGCTTTGGAAATACTTGGCTATCAACTGGGCGCGCATTCATTAGATTTGCAGTTTGTTTTGCAAGCTCATCAACGGCTTCTTTGCCAGCACCCGATACTGCTTGATAGGTCGATACATTAATACGGTCAATACCGTACGCATCGTATATCGGCTTTAATGCCACCATCATTTGAATCGTTGAGCAGTTAGGATTGGCAATAATATTGCGGTTTCTGAAATCAGCCAAACTTGCAGCATTAACTTCAGGCACAATCAATGGTACTTCAAAGTCATTTCTAAAATGTGATGTGTTATCAATAACTATACAGCCCGCATCAGCTGCAATCGGTGCATATTTTTCTGACACACTGCCACCTGCTGAAAACAAGCCAATATGCGCTTGACTAAAGTCAAAACCTTCAACATCTTGCACTTCGATAGTTTCACCACGAAACTTAATATCTTCACCGGCACTGCGGCTGCTTGCCAATAAAAATAATTGATCAACAGGAAACTTACGATCTTCTAACGTTTCAATAATTTGGCGGCCAACAAGACCTGTAGCACCAAGTACGGCAACATTATATTTTTGTGACATGTGTATTCCTCTATTAACAACCGCCCTTATGGCCATTGTCTAAATTATATTAAGTTAAACCCGAGCGCCGCTAGTACATCTGCATGCTGATTTGCGCCTGTGATATTTAGCGTGCTGAATTCACGCCTAATTGGATAGTTTTTTCTAAGGCTATCAAAACCTTGATTTACCAAATCTCGTCGTAAAATACCGTCATCTCGGCGCACATCATAGATAAGATGAATAAGTTGACCAAGATCAGGTATATCAAATGTTTCCTGCAGGTTAATATCCGTAATACTTGGTACAGGTAAAAAATCAGCTAAGGATTTCTTCGCTTCGACCTTTTCAAGTTCACATAGCTTTTGATACAGCATTTGTGTACCACGTGCTTTACCTTCAAGTGTGTGCCCTGCAATATGCACACTTGCCAATCGTGTATATTCAAGAAGCTCAGTTAATATTGTGGGTTCGTTTTCCCATACGTCAATAACTAAATCAAGTTGTGCACCATCTTGCATTACCTCAAGCAAGGCTTGATTATCAATAACGTCGCCTCTGCTAGCATTGATGATAATAGTACCGGCTTTGAGCGCTAACAAACGTGCTTTATTCAGCAAATGCAACGTGCTGTGTTTGCCTGTTTTTATCAAAGGAACATGAAATGTTACGATGTCAGATTGAGTTAGTAGCAACTCTAGATCTTGATGTTCATCAAGCTGCCCGGCTTCATATTTAGGTGGATCGCACACTAATACGGTGACATTTAGCGCTTTTAACTTTTCACGCAAACAACTACCTATGCTTCCAACCCCAACAATACCAATTGTCTTGCCTTCAATACTACTTGCATTTTCTTGGCTCAAAGCAAAAATACTACTAATTACATATTCAGCAACTGCTATTGCATTACACCCAGGCGCACTTGTAAATGCGATATTACGATCTTTTAAAAGTGCGGTGTCTATATGATCGATACCAATGGTTGCAGTACCTACAAACTTCAATTTATTTGCACTGTGAAGCAATGCGCTATTAACCTGCGTAACTGAACGCGTAAGTAATACATCAACATCGATTAACTGTTCACTTTGTAAAGTACGCCCATCGAAACGCGTTACTTCACCAAAATCAGCAAAGTATTGCTCAACAAGTGGCATATTTTGATCAGCAAGTATTTTCATTAACAAATCCTGTTGGCACGAAGAGCCGCCATTGTAACGAACATAGCCGGCTTTGAAAACGAAAAAGCCGAGCAAGTTGCTCGGCTTCTAAACTAACTAACTTTTGACTAATTAGCCTTTATATTTACTCATCACTAGCGTGGCGTTAGTGCCACCAAAACCAAAGCTGTTAGACATAACAGTATTTAGCTCAACGTCTTTACGCTCAGTGATAATGTTTAAGCCAGCAGCTTGTTCATCAAGTTCATCAATATTGATTGAAGGTGCAACAAAACTGTGCTCTAACATCAGTAGAGAGAAAATAGCTTCATGCACACCAGCAGCGCCCAGTGCATGCCCGGTCATTGCTTTAGTTGCACTGATCATTGGTGAATTACCACCGAATACTTCTTGAATTGCACCTAATTCTTTCACATCACCTACAGGTGTCGATGTACCATGAGTGTTTAGGTAATCAATGCTATCTACATTTTGCATTGCTTGACGCATACAACGTGCCGCACCTTCACCTGATGGAGCAACCATGTCATAGCCATCAGATGTTGCACCGTAACCAACAATCTCAGCATAAATATGTGCGCCACGAGCAAGTGCATGTTCTAACTCTTCAACAACAACAATACCGCCACCGCCAGATATAACAAAACCATCGCGGTTTGCATCATATGTGCGTGACGCTTTTTCAGGCGTTTCGTTATATTTAGTAGAAAGTGCGCCCATTGCGTCAAATTCCATTGCTAGCGTCCAATGTAACTCTTCACCGCCACCAGCAAAAACAACATCTTGCTTGCCTAATTGGATTTGCTCTACGGCATTACCAATACAGTGTGCAGAGGTTGCACATGCTGAGCTGATTGAGTAGTTAACACCTTTGATTTTAAACGGTGTTGCTAAACATGCTGACGTGGTACTTGCCATAGTACGTGGTACCATGTAAGGGCCTACACGTTTTACGCCTTTTTCACGTAAAATATCGGCCGCTTCTACTTGCCATTTAGATGAACCACCACCAGAACCCACAATAATACCAGTGCGTTCATTTGATACTTGATCATCAGATAAACCTGAATCATCTATTGCTTGTGCCATCGAAATATACGAATAAGCAGCAGCATCACCCATAAAGCGCATAGCTTTACGGTCAACAAACTCTTTAACGTCAATATCAATTTTGCCTGATACATTACTACGTAATTTATATTCAGCAAATTCTGGGTTAAAAGCGATGCCGCTTTTACCTGTTTTTAACGATTCTAATACTTCTTCTTTGTTGTTACCGATGCTTGATACAACACCGATGCCCGTAATAACGGCTCTTCTCATGGGTAATTACCTTAGCTTAATACTAAATTGTGTTCTATTTTACGCTGAAATGTACAACGAAGTGGTCAGCTTTCTAGCGTACACCTGTACTCTGAACCTCTAGCTTATAAATAACGCCAGACTATTTCAAAGAAAACACGTAAAATAATGAAAAAAAGTACTCATTAATTGCATACCATGATCAAAAACGCTGAAATTCACTTTAATCACTTAGGTACACCTATTGCAGACAACTTTAATGATGTCTATTTTTCAAACGATGATGGCCAAGCAGAGTCTGATTATGTTTTCTATCAGCAAAATAATATGCCTCATCGATTACAAAATCATGACCGACCTCATTTTGTTATTGGTGAAACAGGTTTTGGCACTGGGCTTAACTTTTTAAATACATGGCTGCAATTTAAAAATTATCTAACCAGTAGGCAACATCATAATCTAGAAGTTCACAACTCAGTACAACAAAATGTTCAGCGCTTACATTTTATTTCTTTTGAAAAGTACCCTATTAAAGCTGACGATCTAAAAAAAGCGCTGCAAGTATGGCCGACTTTAGCGTTACAGAGTAAACAGTTACTCGCAAAATACCCTATAAATTTAGCCGGCTGTCACCGTCTTGAATTTGAAAATGGTCAAGTTGTACTCGATTTATACTTTGGCGATGTTCTAGATTCACTTGCTGGCATAAGTTACCCGCAAACAGGTATTATAGATGCCTGGTACCTAGATGGTTTTGCACCAAGTAAAAACCCCGAGATGTGGCAACCAGCCTTATTTAATGCAATGGCAGATATTTCTCGCACTAATGCCACATTAGCAACATTTACAGTTGCCGGCGTTGTACGCAGAGGCCTTTCAGACGCTGGGTTTTCAGTACAAAAGGCGAAAGGGCATGGCAGTAAAAATGAAATGCTGATTGGCCATTTGCCTCATGCTAATAAAGCACACTCTGCTCCAGCTTACTTTACTCACCAGCAAAGCTCGCTTAAAAATGTAGCTGTTATTGGCGGAGGCATTGCCAGCAGTGCTGTTTTATATAGCTTGGCTAAACGCGGCTGTAACAGCCAACTATTTTGCCAAGATCCGCAACTTGCAATGGGCGCCTCTCATAACGTACAAGGTGCGATTTACCCGCATTTACAAGCAAAGAACTCCCCACACAGTGAGCTTTTTGCACACAGTTTTTTATACGCTAAACGACTCTATCAACAGCTCATAGACAATGGCTTTAATTATGACCATCAATGGTGTGGCGTATTACAACATGCGATAAAACAGCCATTAGCTGAGCGTCATCAAAATATTGAAAATAAGCAGCTATGGCCAAATGAATTAATGCACAGTGTAACCCCAGCTCAAGGCGATAAAATTGCAGGTGTCAGCACTGGCTACTCTGGCGTGTACTTTGAATTAGGAGGCTGGGTTAATCCCCCCCAGTTAGTCAATGCCCTTTACCAACAAGCTCATGCACTAACTCCGATCCAAAGCCATTTTAATTGTGATATCGACAAGCTTGAAAAAACACCACAAGGTTGGCTATTACAGAGCCAAGGGCAACAATTTGGCCCATTTAGTGACGTTATTATTTGTGCCGGTGAGCACAGTGACCGATTTGAACAAACTAAGTCACTGCCTATTGTTGGTGTGCGAGGTCAAGTCTCGCACGTACAAGCAAGTGCAGCCTCAACAAAACTCAAAACTGTACTCTGTCATAAGGGTTATTTTACCCCTGCGTATTTAGACCACCATTGTATGGGCGCAACCTTTGAAAAAAACACCAAAAGCCGTGCCGTTACAGAGCAAGACAACACCACCAATCGCGAGCAGTTACTTAACTTTTATGGACAAACAGAGTTTGCTAGTAGCTTAGGTGCTATCACGGCCGCCAAAGCCGCTGTACGCTGTAGTTTTATTGATCACCTTCCAATGGCTGGGGAATGGGCACAGCAAAGTGATTATATACATGCGTTTGCCAACTTACGCTCAGGAAAGCGCTATCAATACCAGCCATTACAAAAGCCGCTACAAGGCTTACATATACTTACTGGCTTTGGTGCTAGAGGTTTATGCAGCGCGCCACTGTGTGCGGAGCAATTAGTGGCTGTACTTAACGATGAACCACACCCTTTAAGTGAACGAGTAAGTCAGGCAATTCACCCTGCCCGTTTTATTGTAAGAGACTTAATTCGTAATAAAATTTAAGTTAGGTGACAACAAGCTAAAATTTAGACACAATCAGATAAAAGACTGGGATAAATTTTTTAAGGGATCTAATGACTAAAATTATAACGCCATTATTATTAGCTATAAGTTTGAGTTCGTTTACGTGTGCAGCAAACCTAGAAAGCGTACCGTTACCTGCTGACTTTAAACTCTCATTAACAGTTGCTGATGACTACCCGTTAGTACAAACAGGCTATGTGGCACAATCAGTGAGTGAAGTAAGTGCATTTTATCAAAAAACACTTGGTAACCCTGATCTTATAAAAGGCGATAGCTTGCGCCGTACTTTATTTTATACATTAGAGAGTAAAAAAATACGAATTAGCTTATACACCCAAACCACTCAAAATTACGTTACAGAGGTTGCCATTATGGTAAGCAAACCATAGCGCCTTACAAAGGTCAACACGCCCTGAGTAACGCTGTAAAATCTTCAGCACTGAGAGGCTTTGAAAAAAAGTACCCCTGATACAATTGACACCCCTCTTGTTTCAGTAATGCTAATTGCTCTGGTGTTTCAACGCCTTCTGCGATAGTGCCCATCCCTAAGTTTTGCGCAAGTTGAATAATAGTTCGCACCACCATGTGGTCTCGTCGATTGGTCGTACAATCATCGATAAAGCGCTTATCTATTTTTAAAATATCCAGAGGTAACAAGCTCAGCTGACATAGTGAAGAATAAGCAGTACCAAAATCATCAAGCGACAGGGTTAAACCAGCATTTTTCAACGCAGTCAGTACACGAATGTTGTCATTCGCATTTGCCATCAAAGCAGTTTCTGTTTGCTCTATTTCTAAACAGCTTGTAGTGCAATTATTACGTGCTAATGCGCTTGTTAGCTTATCTAAAAACAGTGGGTCTTGTAGTTGTATCGCTGACACGTTAATTGCAACACTTTCAATGTTAAACTGTTTTTTCCAATGAGCTATTTGCTGGCAGGCTGTTTCGGTGATCCACTCACCAATCGGGTTTATTAAACCAGTTTGTTCTGCTATTGGAATAAATTCAACAGGGCTAATAAACCCCAATTGAGGGTGGAACCAACGAATTAAGGCTTCAGCCGATTTGACTTCACCGGTCGTGATACACACTTTAGGCTGATAATGAAGAGCGAGTTCACCACGCTCCGTCGCAAACTTTAAATCGTTCTCTAATCGGTAGCGTCGTAGCGTTTGCTTTGTAAGCTGGCTTTGATAAAACGAAAAATCATTCTTGCCCACAGCTTTTGCATGGTACATGGCCATGTCAGCATTGCTACATAAAATTTCTATTTCAGTCGCATCTTCAGGAAAGATTGCGATACCGATACTTGCCGTTAACTGGTAGTTTTTTGCTTTTAATAAGTAGCTCGGTTTACTCAATGTGTGAATCGCATTGGCTAATGCACGAGCAACCTGTTTGGAGTTATTACTTGGTGTTGTGATAAAAGCGAACTCATCGCCACCTATACGAAATAATAGCGAATCTTCATCTATCAATTGACTAAAACGATCTGTCACCATTTTTAATGCACTATCACCAGTCAGGTGACCTAGCTGATCATTTACTTTTTTAAAGCCGTCTAAATCGATTATTAGTAATGAAAAGTTTAGCGTTGCATCTTCTCGGCATTGCTCTTTAAAAAACAGCAATACCTCAAAAAACTTTTTTCGATTACCCAACCCCGTTAAGTAGTCCGTATAGCTCTCAGTACGAAACAACTCCATTTGCGAGTGAGTTTTACGCTGAAAATAGGTCATGATTGTCGCAAATGAGGTGATAACTATCATCTCGACCCCATCTTCAATAATGTCTAAAAATTCAGCCGCATTAATAGAGGAGACATACGCACTTAATAGTAAAACAGCAATAGGGATAGGAAGCATGGAACCCGGGAAAACCATTAAATATAATAATGGGATCAATAAGTACACTTCTTCTATTACTTCTATATCAAGATGGAATAATAAGCCCACCATAAAAATAAATAAAAAGGATATTGCAGCTAAACCTTGTTTATAGCGCACATTAGAAAGAGCAAAAGCTAAGCCAAGAGTTACTAAAAACACCACGTAAGAAAGCTGTGCAATTAAGGGCTGATCAAACCGTAAAATAACAAAAGCGACTGTTGCTAAAGTAAGCGAAAAGCCAACGGCTAATAATTTTTTTGATTTAAGAAAGCCCATTTTAAACATTTAATATTCCACGATTAATTACTTTGTAATTATATGTGAAAAATAGAACTTTTTATTATTTTTTATTCTCCTGTCTGTGTTCCCTAAAATAGTTCGCTATATCCTTAATAGTACAAACTTTTTTAGTGGTTTTTTGAGCTGTCATTTTAAAAAGGCATAAAAAAACGCACTAATACTAAAGTGCGTTTTTATAAATAAAAATTAAAGATTAAGACTTTTTATCGGTACCTTCACACGCTGAGTTTACGACATTAGTATCAGTTTCACTATTTTCAGCGTCCTCTCTTTCAGCGTTAGTAACAGTCGCTTCTGAGCTCTCAATGTCAGTAGTTTCATCTTTGCTAATTGCGTCATCAACTACGGTTGTTTCAACAATATTTTGCTGTGTTTGAGCTGGTACTACTTGATAAAAACGCCCACCAGCATCAGCCATTGCAACCAAGGGTGCACACGGCGCAAATACCGGATTAAAATTAGCAAACGTCGCCATTTCTGAGCTTACTTTATCCGCACCAAGCTTATCCATATAACTAAATGGACCACCTAAAAATGGTGGGAAGCCAATGCCAAATATAGCACCAATATCACCATCGCGAGGACTGGCGATAATGCCTTCATCTAAACAGCGCGCTGCTTCGTTAAGCATTTGTGCAACGCAACGCTGAGCTATCTCACTCTTGTTTAAACGTGGTGAAGGGCTCACGCCAAGTAATTCGTAAACTGATTCGTCCACTTTTTTGCTCTTTTTATCGTATAGATAAAAACCACGACCCGTTTTACGGCCTAAGCGTTTCGCATCAATTAAACGCGAAAATGCATCTGGCGCTTTAAAACGATCGCCCAGTTCTTTTTCAAGAATTGGGGCAATTTTAGAGCCTATATCAATCCCTACTTCATCAAGTAAAGCGAGCGGCCCAACAGGGAAACCAAACTCAACAAGCGCAGCATCAATTTTTTCAATTGGCTCGCCTGCAAGTAATAAATTTGCAGCTTCATTCACATAAGGGGCAAGAATACGGTTTACATAAAAACCCGCTTTATCTTTTACCACAATCGGCGTTTTACCTTGCTTACGGGCAAAGTTAACAATCCGCGCGATGGTCTCTTGCGACGTACCTTCATGTGGAATGATTTCAACCAATGGCATTTTCTCAACCGGTGAGAAGTAATGTAAGCCAATCACATTCTCTGGACGGGCCGCTTCTGCCGCTATTTGTGAAATAGGCAATGATGACGTGTTACTAGCAAAAATAGTGTTTGCTTGGCATTCACGTTCAACATCAGCAACCATGCCCTGTTTAAGGCTTAAATCTTCAAATACCGCTTCAATCACTAAATCAATGTGCTTAAAACCACTGTAATTAGTTGTGCCAGTAATGCGATTCATTGTTTGTTGCAGTTCAGCTGTAGATAAAATGCGACGCTTTTGCTTTTTATCTAAAATTTTATAGCTGTAATTCATGGCATTACTAATGCCCTGCTCTGCTACATCTTTAATGCGCACTAATACACCCGCTTTTACAGCACTAACATGGGCAATACCTGCGCCCATTAAACCGCCACCTAACACTGCTGTTTTGGTGATCGCTGGTGCGTCATCGTTACGCCATTCTTTTTTCATTTCGGTGGTAGCAAAAAAGATCCCACGTAATGCTTTAGACTCGCTACTCATCACTAACGTAGCAAACCCTTCTGCCTCTGTTTTATAAGCTTTTAGCTCATCAAGCTCTACACTGGCGCGTATTGCTTTAATGATAGCCAGTGGCGCAGGGTAATGACCACCGGTTTTCTTCAGTACGTTTTCTTGTGCTTTTTTAAAAATGATATTGCGACCAAATGGATTTGACTCAAGCAATTGGCTAACACGATCAAGCTTGGGCTTACTCGCTTTTGCCTTGCCTTTTAACGCAAACTCTTTGGCCACTTTTAGCAATACAGTTTGAGGGACACAATCATTCACTAAGCCTGACTTTTTAGCTTGTTTAGCGCGTATTTGTTTACCTGTTAGTGTCCACTCTAGGGCTTTTTGCAAACCAACTAATTTCGGTAAGCGCTGAGTACCACCACCACCAGGTAATAGACCAAGCTGCACTTCAGGTAAGCCTAGCTTGGTAATATCGCTGTCAGTACACACGCGGTAATCACACGCTAAAGCAAACTCCAAACCACCACCAAGCGCTGCACCATGAATAGCACTGACGGTTGGAAACGGCAGTTTTTTCATATCAAAAAAGGCACGGTGACATAGCTCGCTGATCGCTAATGCATCTTCGCGACGCTCTACGCTATCCAGCATTTTCACATCGGCGCCGGCGATAAAGTTATCGCTTTTACCACTGATAAATACCATGCCTTTAACTGACTGCTGTTTCGCGTCATCAAGCAACGTTTTTAAATCATCGGCAAAGGTATCGCGCAGGGTGTTCATTTTTTCACCCGGCACATCAATAGTAACTACGGCAATACCGTTATCATCAACATCTAAACTAAATACAGACTGTGTCATTACGCACTCTCCAATACAAAAGCTGCACCTAACCCACCTGCGGCGCATGCAGTTGTTAGTGCTAAGCCACCGCCTCGGCGGTTAAGTTCGTGTAAACTTTGGGTGATAAGTCGTGCGCCAGTTGCTGCAAATGGATGCCCATATGCAAGCGAGCCGCCCATAACATTAAACTTATCCATGTTAATCTCACCAATCGCTTTACTGCGACCGAGTTTTTCTTGTGCAAATTTATCAGAGGCGAACATTTTCATATTTGCTAGCGTTTGCGCTGCAAATGCTTCATGCATTTCAATTAAATCAAGATCTGCAAGCGTAATACCTGCTCTTGCTAATGCGATAGGCGTAGAATGTGCAGGCCCCATTAACATGTCTTCATTTACGCCAATAGCAGAGAACGCAAAACTACGCACATACCCTAAAATGTTATAGCCTAATGCTTTAGCTTTGCTTTCGCTCATCATCAGTACCGCAGCCGCACCATCTGTTAGTGGTGTTGAGTTTGCAGCGGTTACAGAACCATGTTGACGGTCAAATGCAGGCTTTAATTTAGCATACCCTTCAACCGTTGAGTTATGACGAATATTATTATCTTGCTCGATAAAACTTTTATACGGCGGTAAATGCGCAGTCATAACTTCATCGGCAAGCTTGCCATCTGCCCATGATTGGCTAGCAAGTGTGTGTGAGCGATGCGCAAGCGCATCTTGATCTTCACGGCTAATATTATGAGTTTTTGCCATTTGCTCAGCAGTCTGACCCATAGATAAACCCGTCGAGTATTCTGCAACAGCAGGTGGTACAGGAAGTAAATCTTTTAAACGCAATTTTGAGAATATTTTTAAGCGTTGTCCAAGTGTGCGCGCTTTATTTAAATCAACAAGGCTGCCAGCTAGTTTTTTGCTTACGCCAATTGGCAATACCGATGACGAATCAGCGCCCCCCGCAATACCCACTTGTACAGAGCCTGCCATAATCGACTCAGCTACATTAGCAATTGCCTGAAAACTAGTTGCACAGGCGCGTGATACTGAGTAAGCATCAACGGATACTGGCATACCAGTACCTAATACGATTTCGCGGGCAATATTTGGCGCTTCTGGCATTTGCACTACTTGGCCAAATACTAATTGATCAATTTCAGATTTATCAAAGTTAAGGCGTTCAAGCATTTCGTTAACCACTAACTTGCCCATATCAAGGGCTGGTACATGGTGAAATGCAGTTGCTTGTTTAGCAAATGGTGTACGTAGACCACTGACGATGGCAATACGATCGCCCTTTGCTGTTTTTAGTATGTTTTGCTCAGACATTAATGCTCTCCCGCTGACAGGTCTGACCTGTTTATTTTCCTCGATTCTAAACAACCCGTGTACTAAAGCCAATAGAGAAATTGAAAATAGTATAATTAGTTACCAACAATAGGCTTTTTTTAGCGTATTTACAAAAAATACCTGTATTTCTATGCTAGGGTAAAAACCGTTAAAAAATAACGAACTATTTTGTAAAATAGGGTCTAACACTTGTGTTATAGAACAATAATCCCAATAACTAATAAAGCTTTTTATAAACCTTGCTAACCAGGACAGTCTTTTATTATGGCCGCTAACGTATTTTCACAATTAAAAACTTATTTAGACAGCCAAATTATTGGCCAGCCAGAATTAACTCAAGCGCTACTTATCGCTATTTTAGCCGATGGTCACTTATTAGTAGAAGGCCCTCCAGGGCTTGCTAAAACCCGAGCAGTAAATGCACTTGCCAAAGGCGTTGAAGGTTCATTCCAACGCGTGCAGTTCACTCCTGATTTATTACCTGCGGATGTCACTGGCACAGATATTTACCGCCAACAGACCAGTGAGTTCGTGTTTGAGAAAGGCCCATTATTTCATAACCTAATTTTAGCCGATGAAATTAACCGTGCCCCAGCTAAAGTCCAATCAGCCTTATTAGAAGCGATGGCAGAACGCCAAGTTACGGTAGGCAAAAATACTTACCCGCTATCTGATTTATTTATGGTGATGGCGACGCAGAATCCGCTTGAGCAAGAAGGCACCTACCCGCTACCTGAAGCACAACTTGATCGCTTTTTATTGCACCTAAGTATTGGTTACCCTGGCGCAGAGCATGAGCTTGACATTTTACGTCTGACTCGCGGCGAAGCACTGAGCGAACATCAAGCCCCTGCACAACAAATTAGTCAAAACGACTTATTTGCTTCACGCAAAGCGATTTTAGGCTTGCATCTAGCTGAGCCACTTGAACAGTATTTAGTACAGCTAATTATTGCCACGCGTGAAGGCGCTAAATTAGATGCTCAACTAGGCAGCTGGATTGAGTATGGCGCAAGCCCACGTGCCACGATTGCCCTTGATAAATGTGCCCGCGCACATGCTTGGTTACAAGGCCGTGACTTTGTTGCACCTGATGACATTCAAGCGGTACTGCATAATGTGCTGCGCCACCGCATTATCTTAAGTTACGAAGCACAAGCTGATGGTGTGACTAAAGATCAGGTTATTAGCCGTATCCTAGAACTTGTTGCCGTGCCATAAACTATGCAAAGCCAATTAGATAATCAACAATGGCTTAGCTTAAGTCATAGTCATGGGGTCGACTTAGGGCTTAAAGAGCTGATGTATTACAAAGCTAAAGCCCGCTTGCTTGAGCTTGCCCCAAAAGCTAAAATTAAAAACAGCCTAACTGGCCAATATCTTACGCCTCATAAAGGCCGTGGTATGGAGTTTGCCGAAGTACGCCATTATCAACAAGGCGATGATATTCGCTCAATTGATTGGCGTGTTACCGCACGTACTGGTGAAACCCACACTAAACTTTTTCAAGAAGAAAAAGAACGCCCAGTGTTTGTGTTTACCGACTTTTCTAATTCGATGCTGTTTGGCTCCAAGCTGTTACTTAAGTCTGTGCAAGCAGCGCATATTAGCGCATTAGTTGCATGGTCTGCATGTCAACGTGGTGATCGTATCGGCGGTATTGTATTTAATCAACATGGTCATTTAGAACTAAAACCCACCGCCCGTGAGAAAGCAGTATTAAAACTGTGTCACAATTTATGCGATAACCACCAGCAAGCACTGACACGCATTGACGAGCCCACCGAAAATAAACTCAGCGATAACCTCAAGCGCTTAAACCATTTAGCCAAGCCAGGTAGTTTAGTGTATTTGGTGTCTGATTTTAGCACCCTTGATGATGCCAGCTTTAAGCAATTAGAAATACTGAGTCGTCACTGTGAGCTAATTGGCTGCCATATTAGCGACCCATTTGAGCACCAGCTCCCTGCGTTTAAACAAACGGTAACAGTCAGTGCCAATGGTAGTGATTTTGCCCTGCCGCTTATGGACAAAGGCTTTCGTGATAAGTTTGCTAAAACTGCTGAGCAAGCATTTGCTTCACGTTTAGAGCGTTTAACTAAATCGGGTCTTAATTTAATATCATTCAATGCAGCTACACCCCTTGAGCTACAATTAGTGAGAAAGTAACATGCAAACCTCTCCATTAGATGGCCTACATGATGTAATTGTACCAACCCACGTTTCTTGGTGGCCATTAGCACCTATTTGGTGGGTTATAATGGCTATACTGCTACTGACTATTAGTTTTATCAGTTACAAGTTGTATCAGACTTACCAATTTAAAAAAGCCAAACGTCAGGCTATTTTACTAAGTAACCAATGCGATAATGATGCCCAGCAATTACATATTTTAATTAAACGTCTGGCATTACATTACTATCAACAACGCGTGGCATCGCAAGGCACGCAGCAATGGTGTAACACACTAAATAAGCTGACCGGTCAACAATTCACTGAACTTGAACTCATGAGCCTATATCAACCGCAAACCAATCAAGCGGCGCTAGCGAATAAATTAAAACTCGCCATTGTGCAATTTAAAGTAAAGGAGCCGTTAAATGTTTGAATTTAGCTGGCCTTGGTTATTTTTATTATTGCCACTACCTTGGTTGTTACGCTTGTTTAAACCCGTACACAGCGAAGGTAACACCCGATTACGTATTCCCAGTTTTGCCAAACACAATTTGGCCACGCAAGTTGCCCAGCAGCAAACTCGCGGTATTAGCTTATTTGAATGGTTAATTTGGGCTTTATTAGTCACCGCACTGGCAAACCCCACTTGGCTCGATGACCCAATTACATTACCTAATGAAGGTCGCGATATTATGCTTGCCGTGGATTTATCTGGATCGATGACCGAGCAAGATATGGCATATCAAGGCCAATATGTTGATCGTCTAACCATGGTGAAAGCAGTATTGAGTGACTTTATAGAGCAACGCCAAGGTGACCGATTAGGGCTGATTTTATTTGGCGACACGGCTTTTTTACAAACCCCACTCACCCGGGACGTAAAAACCGTGAGTCAAATGCTCTCAGAGGCACAAATTGGCTTAGTTGGCCGCGCAACTGCGATTGGCGATGCATTGGGTTTATCAGTAAAGCGCTTTGCTAACAAAGATGAAAGTAACCGCATAGTAGTACTCTTAACCGATGGCCAAAATACCGCCGGTAATTTAGATCCAGAAGAAGCCTTATTACTTGCACGCGAAGAAGGCATTAAAGTGTATACCATAGGTGTGGGCTCTGATAATCCGCGCGGTTTTAGCTTATTCAATATGGGTGGCATGAGCGGTGGAAGTTTAGATGAAACCTTACTTAAACGTATTGCTGAACAAACTGGCGGACTCTACTTTCGCGCAAAAGACGTGGCCGGCTTGCAACAAATTTATCAAGAGCTTGATAAACTCGAGCCTATCAGCGCTGATGAGCAAACTTTTCGCCCGCAAAGTGCATTATTTTATTACCCGTTATTAATTGCATTGGCCTTGATTGGCCTGCGCGTTATGTTCATTACGGCAAAAACACTAAGACAGGAGGCCTAATGGACTTTGAATTTATCCGCCCAGCCGTTTTGTGGCTATTAATCCCTGTGTGCTTAGTGTTTATGATTGCAATGATCAAAAACAAAAAAACGAGCCAAAGTGAACTAATCGCACCGCACCTTGCAAAGTTTGTGATCAACACCAATAGCAAAGAACAGTCGCAACCTATGTGGCTAATTGCCCTTTTTACTATTTTAGCCGTTGTTTTTAGCGCTGGCCCTAGCTTTGAAGAAAAGCAAGTACCGGTATTTCAAAGTAAAAACGCCCGTGTAATTGTAATGGATATGTCGCTGTCAATGTACAGCACCGACATTGCCCCAAGTCGCATAGTGCAAGCCCGTTTTAAAGCGCTGGATATGATTGAACTGTTTAAAGAAGGCGACACCGCACTTGTTGCTTACGCTGGCACTGCTTATACTATTTCTCCTTTAACCAATGATGCTGCAACACTTGAGAATCTGATCCCAAGTTTAAGCCCTGATATTATGCCCGACAAAGGCTCAAACGTACTTGCCGGCCTCGATGTAGCCAAAGAGCTATTAACACAAGCAGGCTACCTTGAAGGCGACATTATTTTAATTACAGATGGCGTGGAGCAAAGTGAGCAACAAGACATTAGTCAATTTACTGCAGCAAATAACTATCGGTTGAATATTTATGGTGTGGGTACAGAGCAAGGCGCGCCCATTAAGCTCCCTGAAGGTGGTTTTTTAAAAGACAGCTACGGCCAAATTGTGATCCCAACCATCAACACAAGCATGCTTAATAGCTTAGCCAAAAACAGTGGTGGCAAGTTTGCAACTTACCAACCTAGTGCTGGTGACATTCAAATTTTTGCACCCAGTGCCAACAGCGAAATGTTAAAAAATGAAAAACAAAGCCAAGCATTATGGCGTATTGATGCCGGTATTTATGGCCTGTTTATTTTACTGCCAATGATGATGTGGATTTTTCGCCGTGGTGCATTTGCCGCTGCATTTTTAGTCATATGCTTTTTACCACAACAAAATGCATATGCTGTAGAGGTGCCGCGTGTATTTAAAAATCAAGATCAACGCGCATTAGATGCTTACCAGAAAGGTGAATATGATCAAGCAGCTACAGCAAAATCAAGTCAATTAAAAGGCGCGGCGCTTTACCAGCAAGGCAATTTTGATGCTGCTTTGACACAGTTCAGTCAAGATAAAACCGCAACGGGTTTATATAACTACGGCAACGCCCTTGCCAAAGCTGGAAAGTTAGAAGAAGCAACACAAGCTTATAAAAAAGCCCTTGAAATAGACCCCGACTTTACCCAAGCAAAAGATAACAAAGCACTTGTTGAGCAATTAAAGGATCAGCAGCAACAGCAAGAAGATCAGGACTCAGATCAAGAGCAACAAAGCCAAGATGGCGAGCAAGCCCAAGATCAGCCAAACAAAGAAAATAAAGATAAATCACAACAAGGGGACAAACCATCTGAAGATCAACAACCTCAACAAGGTGATGAATCCAAGCAAAGTGATGAACAGCAAGCTGATGACAAGCAAAAAGATGGTAAACCTTCTGATCAAAAAACGAATGAGCAAAATGACCCAAAAATGGAAGCTCAACCAAATGACACCGATAAAAGTAGCGAAGAGCAGCAGCAAAGTGCGCAGAACGAATCAAAGGATGACGCCGCTAAAGATGATGACAAGCAAGCACAACCGCAAATGACCTCTGAGCAACAGCAACAAGCAGAAGAAGCTGCAAAGCAACAAGCTATGCAAGCGCAAACTGCAGAGCTCACTAATGAAGAAAAAGAAAAAGCACAGCAATTAAATCAACTGTTGCGCAAAGTCCCCGATGACCCTGCTATTTTATTACGCAATAAAATGCAATTAGAAGCCCAAAAACGAAACCGTCAACGCCGTCCACAAGGAGTCGAAAAATCATGGTAATGCGATTAATCTGTTGTTTGTTGCTTATCAGCGCTATGCCCCTGTGGGCTGTTACTCAATTACAAGCCAGTGTTGATAAAAACCCGGTACTCGCGGGTGAATTTTTTACTCTCAGTATCAGTGCTGACGACACCATAAAAAACGAACAACCAGACACCTCTGCGTTGTTAAAGGATTTTGTCGTTGGGCCAACCAGTGTTAGTACTCGTACTAATATCGTCAATGGCAGTATTTCAAAGCAAACGACGTGGTCAGTTAAGCTAATGACCCGAAGTGCGGGTGAATATACAATACCTGCATTTAGTATTGCTGGCGTAAACTCTATTCCCATCACTTTAAAAGTGGCGCAGCGCAGCAAGGATACTGAGCAAAGTAGTGATGCATTTATTAAAGCGTCGCTTTCTAGTGAAAGTTTATTCGTGCAAGAAGCTGGCCTATACACGATTAAGCTCTACCTTGCTAAAGAACTGCTAGATGGCAATTTAACGGCACCAAGCATGCCTGATGCACAATTGAGTCAAATCGGTAAGCAAACGGAAAACTATGAACTTATAGATGGAAAACGTTACTTAGTTATCACCCGAGAGTATTTAGTCCAGCCACAAAAAAGTGGCAGTTATACTATTGAAGCGCCTGCGTTTCAAGGCCGCGTTCGCCAGAATTACCGCCAACTAGAAATCTCCGCACTAGGTGAAAGCGTCAATGTAGAGATAAAGCCAATACCGAGTGATTACCAAGGTTCATGGTTACCAAGTGAGTTAGTCAATTTAGATGAACAGTGGCAACCAACTGACGATACTGTTGAAGTTGGCACACCGATTACACGGACTTTAACTTTAACAGCCCTTGGTATTACTAAAGAGCAATTACCTGACATTAAATTACCTGAAATACAAGGCATTCGCAGCTACCCTGATGAAAAAGAGAATAACCACCTAGTCCGTGATGGTCGAGTAATATCACAACAAACAGCCTCATACGCACTATTACCACAAACACCAGGCACATACACATTACCTGAGGTAAGCGTGCCTTGGTATAACACCAAAATAAATCGAATTAGCTATGCTACGCTACCTGCCCGTACAATCACTGTGATACCTAGCAGCACCACAACGCTAAACCCACCCTTGCCTGCACAATCAGATCAAGGCGTATCGGCAGATTCACGTACACCAATATCTACCTCATCAGTGTATATAAACTCATATCCGTTATGGCTCGTGATTATCAGTGTAATTGGTTACTTATTATGGCTTATAACACTTATTTTATGGTGGCGTAGTAAATCTCATCGTGAGCTGATAAATGCCCCCGCTAAAAAAGTAACAAATAAATCGTCACTATTTTTGGATGAATTAAAACGCCACAGTAAAAATAACGATGTAAGCGCTTTTTATCAGGCTCTAAATCGTTACGCGGTACAAACAACAAAACAATCTCATAGTGCGATAGACAAGCTAGAACTGCACGCCGATAATGCTTTGCTTAGCCAGCACATTGCTAAATTGCGGGCTGCGCTCTATAGTCCTAACAATACAGATGTTGATATGGTTGCTATTGTAAACCTATTACAAGAGCAACATAAAATACAAAAAACATCACAAGAATCGGTGTTAAAAGGACTTTATAAATAGAGTTTGAGTAATGAGGTGTTATTCTCGACTTAAACAAAGAATTACTTAAAATAAAAAAGTGCTTATGCTTGGAAATAAAAATTCTAATGATCAGGTCTTAGTAAATATGGCAGAGAAACAAAAACGCTATGAGAAACTTGTTCATGTTTATCATAGTGAACTATATCGCTTTGCTTATTGGTTATGTCGTGACCCTAATATTGCCGAAGATCTTGTTCAAGAAACGTTTTTACGTGCTTGGCGCGCTCTTGACTCACTATTAGATCAAAAAGCAGCTAAACCATGGCTATTGACGATTTTACGCCGGGAAAATGCCCGCCGTTTTGAACGCAAACAATTTGATTATAGTGATGTTGAAAATGACACCTTAGTTGACGAAAAAAGCGTCACTTTGGATGACGAAATGGAACAAACAGTGATCCAACGTCAAATTGCTAAATTATCCGATGAATACCGCGAACCATTACTGCTGCAAGTTGTAATGGGTTGCTCAGGTGAAGAGATAGCAGAAATATTAGATTTAAATAAGAACACGGTTATGACACGTTTATACCGTGCGAGAAACCAGTTAAAAGAGGCATTAAGCCGTGATGATGAACAACTTAAAGGGGCATCAAAATAATGGATGATCTCGAGTTTCGTCGCCGAGTTTTTGCACAACCAAGTAGCACCGATGAGGAGCTATTGGAATTTGCAGAGCAACACCCTGAGCGACAAGAGCTAATCAATGAAATGCAAGCTTTTGATTTAGAGCTTTCAGGCGCACTTGATATACCTGTACCAAAAGGGCTCTCAGAGCGTATTCTAGCGAATACCGCTGCGCATACTCAAGATGAGTCTACTGCTACACAGCACACAAAATCTGAGCAAGCTAACGCAGTAACGCAAACACAGCAACCTACTAATAATGTTGTTGATGCCAGTTCACGCTTTAAACGTAATCGTTTACCGTTAGCAATGGCCGCCTCATTATTAGTAGCGGTCAGTGCATTTTTCTTTAGTAGTGAACAAAGTGTAGCCTATGGTGCTGGCGAACATGCACTTGCTCACGTTTACTATGAAATTAATGCATTAGAAAAAACTGCCGAAATCAGCTTACAAACGGTCAACGAAAAATTTGCCGTATTAGGTGGTCATTTAGATGAGTTACCCGGCAAAGTCACCTACTTGATGTTTTGCGACTTCAAAGGTCAAAAAGGGTTACATTTAATATTTGAGTCTGATCACGGACCTATGACTGTATTTATTGTGCCATCGAAGCAACAATCATTTGGTCTTGGTCAAGATGACTTCCAAGATGACCGTTTTGAAGGCCATATTAATCGTGGCCCGGATGCTGATACTATTTTAGTCGCCAGCCTCGGTGCACCACTACAAAACTACAATGATCGTATTAACCATGCAATTCGCTGGTTAAACTAATAACTAAGTGCATAGGCGTTTTATCTACGCCAATGCACTTCCCCACGGTCATAATCCTATTATTCCAATGAATGGGAGAAGCTTAACGCTCTATGAAAAAATTCATCCTGAGAACGAACTGAATACCAATAAAGCACATCAAGCGTTTTTAGATTTACAGCAGTTATTTTAACTCGCTGCTACTGCTTTACTTGCCAATAGCCTGTTTTCTTTGCGCCTATGCGTGTTATTAATCTCGCACCTTTTAAAAATTTTATGCGCCTTTCAATGGTACTTTGCGACTTACCACATTTCTCAGCAAGCTGTGCATTGGCCATATAGCGGCCTTGTTCGATAAACGCCAAAATGACTTTATCAACGTCAGATAGTTTTAACCCCTCACTTAAGCCCGCATTTAAACCCTCAGCTTCTGACGTTTTAGCCTCAGTTATTGCATCAAAAATCATTTGTAACATGAACTCAATAAATGGAGCGCTATCGGTTTGCTGGGTGCTTTGGCGAATAGCGAGGTAGTAGTGTCTTGATGTTGATGCACCATACTTTCAACAGGAATATTAATAAACACGTCATGCCATTTAGACAGTATCAACGTTTGCCATAAACGCCCTACTCGGCCGTTGCCATCTGAAAACGGTGAATAAATTCAAACTCATAATGAAATACACAACTGGCAACAAGTGGATGAACATCACTACTTTCTAGCCATTCTAATAGTTCAGCCATTAATTTTGGTACACGTTCAGCTTGCGGTGCCATTTGTACAACTTGCTCACCCGACATTACACTTACACCTTCTTGACGGTACATGCCTGCATCGTTAACTAAGCCTGTCATCATCAATAAATGCGCACTTAAAAGATTTGAAGGGTTTGTTGGCTGCCACTGAGTTAGCGCGTCATAACTATTAGTCGCGTTATGCGCTTCTTGCACCTCTTTAGGTGGGGCTATAATACGTTTGCCATCCAAAATAGCGGTTATCTGCTGCTGCGTTAAGGTGCTTCCCTCTATCGCAAGTGAACCTTGCACGGTTCGCATGCGGTTAACCTTACGTAAGCGCAGTAACTTGGCTTGCTCTTGTTGCACTGTGAGTCGACCAATAGACTCACTAATTTTGGCAACTAATGTGAGTGTTTTATTTGATAGCGTAAAAGGCGGTGCGTATTTGGCCATTTTGTAAGTTCATTAATTAGGTTATTAAATTGAGCAGTGGTTGATAAAGTAACACTTTCAAACTTTATTTGTACAGTCAGCCCATTGTTTATATAAATGAATTGCATAAAAAAACCCGCAAACTTGATTACTCAAATTTGCGGGTTTTTTAGGGTTTTTAAATCAACGAATTTAAAAACCTATATTGGTGGAGCTGGGGGGATTTGAACCCCCGTCCGAAAAGCCTCGACCGTCGGTACTACATGTTTAGTATTGTCATTTAATTAACCTTTAAATCCCGGACAAACACGGTAGATAAAGGCGAGGCCGCTTAGTTTTAGCGCTTCAACCCCGGCCAGGGTTTCCGTCGCGATCAGGTGTTAGGGTGACACTCCAAAATCCAGTCCACAAGAATACATGGAAGGAGCGCTAGCCAGCCTAAGCTGCTAGAGAGTAGTTATCGTCGTTTGCGATTACTTTAGATTGCGGCTTTTTAACGAGGCAAACCGCACCTCGACATGCACCTTGGGCTTCTTGAATTCCGTCGAATCCTAATCAGCCCCTGAATTAGTAAACTCATTCAGAGCGTGCAGGCAGTATAACTGAGTAACGCACTGATACTCAAGGCCCTTCTGCGCTTTATTTTAAGCATTTTATTCAACTGCTCATTTAATACACACAAACATGTTAACAAAATGCCGAGAAACGAAATAAAATAGAACAATTGCTTAACATACATTCAAAGTTATGCTCAAATGCTTGGCTAAACCACCAAACTCATTTTAGTTATTTGGTTTGGGGATAAAAAATAATAAAAACAGGCATATTAAATAGGAAGTATTCTAAATGTCGTTGTTTACCCATGATATGCAAACAGGCTTTGTTTCATTGCTTGAGCACCCAAAAAACAGTGGTTTTCCAGCCACTAGCTCTCAACTTATGGAGTTAATAGAAGAATCTGCATATGCTGATTTTGAAATAGTCAGTGCAAATATCGGTAAGTTGTTCTCTCCTAGCAAAAACTATCAAGCTGATCCTCTCATTATAGCCCGTGCACTTGATGCATCATTACTCATTCAAGTTGATGAAAAAAATATGGTAGCAGAGGCAACATTGACCACCGCTAAGGGCGGCACGTTGATGTCTATGGAACTGGCGCGCGAGGTGTTAGCTGACGCTGGTGTATTACAAGGTGTTAGCACTCGCGCACTGGATAATTTTTTAGGCCAACAGTTTGAAAAGCCGGCTGGTGTTTCTTATAAGGCGATTGTTGCTCACGGGCGCAGGCCTAAAGAAGGCAGTGATGCTAAATTTGTGCGTTTGTGTTCTACAGCCCAAGACCGCGTTTTAAGCCCGCAAGCAAAAGAAGGCGGTAAGGTCGACATGCGTGATTTAGGCGCCATTATTACGGTAAAACCGGGCACCCCTCTAATGCAGCGTGTTGCTGCAACGCCAGGTGAAGATGGTTACACTGTTTTTGGTGATATTCTTCCCGCCAACCCAGGAAAAGATTTAGCATTACAACCTTTTGAAGGGACTAAAATAGACCCGGAAAACCCCAATATTCTCATAGCAGACTGTAAAGGCGTACCCGTTGCTCTGCCGCGAGGTATGCGGGTTGATGATGTTCTCTGTTTTGATAATGTTGATATTGGCACTGGCCATGTTGATTTTGATGGCAGTGTAATCATTAGCGGTGATATTAAAGATGGTATGCGTGTTCGTGCAAGTGGTGATATCACTGTACTCGGGTTTGTTGAATCCGGAAAAATCGAAAGTGCGAGTGCAGTTACTATCATGTTGGGCGCGATAGGCAGAAAGCGTGAAGGTAGCGAAGCCTTTACCTGTAAAATTAAAGCAGCTCGTACTATTTCAATTGGCTATGCGCAATATTGTCATATTCATACTGAGCAAGATTTATTTATAGAACGTCAGGCATTGCATTGTGATTTAAGTGCGCGGCGGTTAATTCGTGTAGGAAAAGCCAATAATCCCAGAGGTAAAATAATTGGTGGCAATATACTAGACGCAATGCGGATTGAAACCGGCGAATTAGGTGCGCCATCAGGTACTAAAACCCGCGTTTATCTTGCGCAATATTGGCATGACTTACGTCAAAAACAACAACAAATTGCCGATTTTGAAAAACTGCTCGCCACTAAATCTGTCGCACTTAAGCAAGCGCGTAAAAAAGCAGTTAAAATTCCACTACCCGTTAAGCGACAACTATTTTTAGATAAAATATCAGCCAGCGAGCAACAAATTGATATTCGTATCGCGAATACCAAACGTAAAAAACATTTGATAAAACAAAAAATAACGCGTTTATTAGCAACCAGTCGGTTAAAAATTAATGAGCTAATGCACCCTGGTGTGGAGCTTAAAATTGCGAAAGATTCAAAGCACTTTTCGCGAATTTACCCACCCCACTTAGTCAAAATGACTGAAGGAAAAATTACTCAGTCGTTTTAACGACTGAGTTTTACTCATCACTTTAAATACTTCCCTCTGAATCATCTAGCACTTCTTCTGCTAGCGGCCAGCCACCGAGTTCTTGCCAACGATTAACAATGAAGCAATAAAGTTCAGCAGTACGCTCTGTATCATAAAGTGCTGAATGAGCTTGTTGGTTATCAAACTCAATACCTGCCGCTCTGCATGCTTTTGCTAATACTGTTTGACCAAGTGCTAAGCCTGCCAGTGAAGTAGTATCAAAACTTACAAAAGGATGAAAAGGCGTACGTTTAATATTGTTACGCTCAATTGATGCATTTAAAAAACCATGATCAAATGCAGCATTATGAGCCACAATCACTGATCGCTGACAGCCTGCGGCTTTTTGAGCTTTGCGCACAACTTTACAAATTTCTTTAATTGCTTCTTCTTCAGGTACTGCACCGCGTAATGGCGAAAATGGGTCTATACCGTTGAAGTCAATTGCGGCTTGTTCAATATTAGCCCCTTCAAATGGTTCTACATGAAAATGAACCGTGTGATCAATGCTTAGCAGCCCATCATCGTCCATTTTTAATACTGACACCGCAATTTCTAGCAGTGCATCGGTTACTTTATTAAAGCCCGCAGTTTCAACATCAATAACCACCGGGAAAAAGCCACGAAAGCGTTTTGCGAAAAGAGTTTGTTCAGTATTTGCCATAGTATTCTTGGTTTGCCAGAGTAAGCTGGCTATTATGTCAAAAATCATAGCTCCTGTGCTAGGGCTTTACCGATTAATTTAACGCTTACATTTAGGCATATAACTTGCTTTATTTAACTAGCTAACGACATTATGATGGCTTAGTGCCTTTGTAAATGCAGTCTTTGCCAAGATATTGGCGTAAATAAATTGTTGGAGATCCCGCGATGAAGCTTTCAATGCTGTTTATCAGTCTAAGCATTGCAACTGTATGCCTGTCAAATACTGCGAGCGCTGCGATGCGCCAATACACTGCGACGGCAGATAACTCACAATGGGAAGTCGTTAAAACCACTCGTTTACAATGTCAGTTAAATCATGAGGTTCCTTACTATGGTGAGGCAATTTTCAGTGCTGATGCCAGTAAAAACAAAAATGTTACTTTCAATCTTGATATGGTTGTGCGCCCAGATAATTACGCTATTGCAGGATTAAAAGCAGTGCCGCCAACTTGGCGAGCAGGATTACCCGCTCGCGACTTAGCTAATATGAAACTACTTAGAAAGTTTGATGGTGAACTTGGAAATAAAACAGCGTGGGAAATGCTCACAGAACTTGAGAAAGGCTATTATCCAACTTTTTATTACCAAGACTGGCAAAACAGTGCCGATAAAATTGCCGTTGGTTTATCAAGCATCAATTTCAAACAAGCCTATTGGGCTTTTTTACAATGTCGCGACGAGTTATTACCTTATAGCTTTGAGGACATTTCATTTACCGTAATGAATTACCAACCAAACACAAGTAAGCTGACAAAATCATCTCAACAGCGCTTAGACAAAATTGCTGAGTATTTAAAGTACGATACGGGGATTGCGTCTATTTCTATTGCATCCTATACCGACAGCTACGGTGGACGCTGGAACAACTTGGAGCTTTCAAAAAAACGCGCTAAAGCTATAAAAGATTATATGGTCAGTTTAGGTATTGATGAAGCCAAGGTCGAAACCCAAGGTTTTGGCGAAAAGCGCCACGTAGCCACTAACGATAATATTTTAGGTCGAGACAAAAACCGACGCTTAGTTATTCAAATAGCAAAAATGTAGTTAAAAATTAGGACGTGCTAACCTTCAATGATTAAAGCTTGTTCAATCTAGAGGTGATTAAATCGCGCTGAAGGCACGCCCTAACTATACTTTCAATAATATTTAAGAGTTAAGTTTTCTAAACTTAACTCTTTTTTTCATCCAATTTTCACCAAATTGGAACACCGCCAAGCTCATTAATATGATCACCGCACCTATAATGAGCTGTTGATCAACTGATTCATCATTTAACCATGCACCTAAACCAATCGCGAAGCTTGGTGTGATCAATGTTGTTAAGGCCACCGTGCTTGCTGGCAACTTTTGCAGCACATGAAAATATGCCAAAGCGCCAATAAGAGAGCCAAACACACCTAAATAGACTATTGACCAGAGCGATTTTGCGCTCCATAAATGGCTTTGTAATTGCCCATCAACAATCCACCATGTAATAAAAAATAAAGGGGTTACAAATACTAATGCGCCAAAGGTTGTTGCCATCGGATGAATTGCTATTTTTACGCGCTTAATCATCACGCCACTGAGGCTAAAAAAGCATACTGCCATAAACACATACAGTAAACCTTGTAGCTGCATTAAAGAACCTTGAATATGCTTTGCACTCACTAAAAACAACCCAAGTAGAGCAAAACCAAGAGCGATAATTTTTATAAGACTAAATTTTGGCTCGTTTAAAAGGCGCTGTGCCAATAAGCCCGACAATATGGGGGCTAAACCAAACATCAAAGAAATAATGCCTGATGGTACTGTTTTGGCAGCCATATAACTGAGTAACATGCCACCGTAGATGCCAATACTCGAATAACCATATAAAAAGCATGCGCGGCGATGCCATGGCACACGAATATTTGCTATAGCAACAACAAAAGCGGCTAAAACTAAGCCTATTAGCATGCGCATGAGCACAGCTAAAGTCGGCGCAACAGTTTCACTACTAAAAACAATGCCTAAAGGCGTTGTTGACCAAATCAACACCATCAACAAATACGACGCTTTTACGTTCACACGATAATTCCTTTAAAGAGCGATGTAAAAGAGGAAAGGAGGATAATTCTAACCGCTTTGAAATCGCGGCTAAAATATAAAAACTATACCAGACCGCTACCCATACGCACATACATGACTGATGAAGCCAGCCATGAACATGATAGAGTTAGTAGTCGGTTAGTTTGATGCATGTTTATAGTTATCTTAAACAAATATTATTTTGAACTAATAGAAATACCAGAACTGGTTAATAAGTCAACACTCTTTACTGCTTTTTATTATGCCACGCAGTCGCTAAAAACGCGTACTAGATACTATGCTTGTAAATCATAAGTTACAGTTAATTTCTTTGATTTATAACAAAACTATTTAAGTTTGCTTCAACTAGTTATATCTTGCCTGCCTCTCACGTAGTTTTAGGGGCAAAAAGTGCTTAAAAATAAAACAATAGGCAGCATGTTAATTGTTGCAGGTACCACTATAGGCGCAGGGATGCTCGCGCTTCCTATCGCATCCGCAGGATTAGGGTTTACAACTGCATTAAGTTTAATCATTGCTACATGGGTACTAATGACCTATACGGCGCTACTCATGCTGGAATTACATCAACATGCCGATCGTGATGCTACGCTCAATACGTTAGCTAAATCTTGGCTTGGCAAGCGTGGGCAATACGTGGCTAACTTTTCTGTCATGTTTTTGTTTTACGCGCTCTGTGCAGCTTATATCGCCGGTGGCGGCGCGCAACTACAAGAAAAAATAAACAATGCTTTCAATTTTGATATTGCCCCACAAATAGGCTCTATCATTCTCGCAATTGTTATCGGCACAGTTGTTACAATGGGCACAAGCAAGGTTGATAAGCTAAACCGTGTGCTGTTTAGCATTAAAATAGTTGTACTTGCTAGCCTATTTTACATGCTAACCCCTTATGTTCATGGCCAGCATTTACTTGAAATGCCAATTGAACAAGGGCTTATTCTATCCGCTATTCCTGTTATATTTACCTCTTTTGGTTTTCATGGCTCTATTCCGTCTATCGTAAAATATGTAGGCCTTGATATTAAAACACTTCGTCGTGTAATGATAACAGGCGCTGCGCTGCCTTTAGTGATTTATATATTTTGGCAGCTAATTAGCCAAGGTATGATGAGCCAAGCAGAGTTACTAAAAAGTACAGGGTTACCCGGTTTTGTTGCTAGCATGGCAAATATTGCAAATAATTCAGCCGTGGCAACCGCCGTTAATTTATTTGCCGATTTAGCGTTGGCAACTTCATTTTTGGGTGTGAGCTTAGGGTTGTTTGACTTTTTTGCTGATGCATTTAAAAAAGGTGATGGCAGCAGAGACAGAATAAAAACCGCTTTAATCACGTTTATTCCACCTCTTGGCTTTGCACTTTTCTATCCTCAAGGGTTTATAATGGCATTGGGCTATGCTGCTATTGCACTTGTTGTATTGGCTGTTTTTTTGCCTGTTACGATGGTTTATAAGCAACGTAATAGCAACAACAACCGTAAAGGCTACACAGTTCGAGGCGGTAACATAGGGCTAATGGTAGCGGGCCTATGTGGAGTGCTCATAATTAGTGCTCAGGGGTTGCAAATGGCGGGACTTATTCCAGCAATTGGGTAAACCTGCTTTATACCCTAACCACCTCAATATACAAGTTTCAGTTGGAATTAAAAGCGATTTAGGCAAGGCATTGATTGCAAATAAATCGCTTTTAAACCAATCCTTTGGGCATTTCACCGGCGCTTACTCTCATCGTTGTTACTTCTTAAAAGGGACTGCCATTGTTGCAAAGTAACGCCTTGATATTATAAACACCAGTGAAACGCTGAAGTCTACATCCTGAGTTGGTTTGGGTATATCTATGAAAAAGGCACCTTGCATGGTGCCTTTTAAAGTGCTTATCTTATTGTGTCATTGAGCTTTTCAAATAACTTAGGAAGCTCACTTTCAGGAATTGGCGGGCTGTAATAATACCCTTGAACTATGAAGCAATTGTTGTTCTGTAAAAACGCCACTTGCTCTATTGTCTCTACGCCTTCAGCTACAACATTTAGTTTTAACTTTTGCGCCATTGCGATGATTGCTGCGGTAATTTCCATATCGTTTGTATCTTCGGGTATATCTTTTACAAACGAACGGTCTACTTTTAGAATATCAACCGGGAAACGCTTTAAATAACTCAGTGACGAATAACCTGTCCCAAAATCATCAATAGAAATTGACACCCCTAACGCTTTTAATTGATGTAATTGCGTAATTGCCGCTTCAACATTCCCCATCAACATGCTTTCAGTCAGCTCTAAGTGCAATCGCCTAGCTGGTACATTTGTTTGTCTTATCATTGATGCTAGCAAGGGCACTAAATTAGCGTCTTTAAACTGACGAGCTGACAGGTTTATTGAAATATTATTCTCTCGCCCTTGTGCAGCTAATCTTGCAGCAAACTCGCATGACTCCTGCAATACCCAGGCACCTAACTCTACAATTAAGCCCGTCGCTTCTGCTATTGGTATAAATTTTGTTGGTGGGATCATGCCCTGTGTTGGATGGAACCAACGTATAAGTGCCTCATAACCGACTACATGTTGTGTTTTGCTGTCAACTTGAGGTTGATAGTAAAGCACAAACTGCTTCTCTTTAAGGGCTAAACGTAGTTCATTTTCAATGAATAGCCTTTCATTAGCTGCTGCATTGAGTTCTTGGCTATAAAAGTGGTAAGTATTTCGCCCTTTTGCTTTTGCCTCATACATTGCCAGATCAGCATGCTTTAATAATTGATCTTCTTCTTGGCTATCATATGGCGCCATTGTAATACCAATACTGGCACTAATAATTACTTCATTATTTCCAAGCATTATTGGCACATTAAGGGTTTTTTGAATCGTGTTGGCTACATCCATTGCATGCTCTTGGCGTTCAATACCACTTAGTAGCACGGCAAATTCATCGCCACCTAAACGCGCAATGGTATCTTCAGCTCGAAGTCGTTTCTTTAAGCGATTTGCAACTTCAACAAGTAGCTGATCTCCCGCATCATGCCCTAGCGTGTCATTAATGCGTTTAAACTCATCTAAATCAAAATAAAATAAAGCAAAAGCATAATGCCCTCGTTCTGCTAATGCCATTGATTTACGAAGCTGCATTCTGAAAAAAGTACGATTAGCTAACCCTGTTAACGTATCAAAGTATGCCAACTGCTCCATTTTTCGCTGGCTTTCTTTTACAAATGAAATATCTTGAGCAGATGCAACATAGCTTGAGATTAACCCACCCTCTTCTCTAATTGGGGAAATGCTCAAGGATACCCAAATTGGCTTTTTCCCTTGCCCTTGGATCAAGGTGTCGCCACGCCAATAATTTCGGCTGCGTAAATCAACATCTATATCATCAACCAAAATAGCCATTTCAGTGGCAATAATACTTAGTAAAGGTGATTGCATAAAGTGACTTTCATCAAAGCCACTCATTTCTAGCATTTTTGGATTTACATATTCAATGACAAAATTTTGATCTGTTATCACTACCCCCGTACCAGAGAATGCTACCGCTTTGGATAACTTGTTAGCGGCTTTTTCTGCAATTTCCTTCTCTGTGATACGTTGGTTTAAACCGTCTATTAATTTACGGATCTCAACCGCCATATCACGAAACGAGCCATTAAGCGTGCCAATTTCATCTTTATTCGCTTTTGGAAACTCTATTTGTAAATGACCTTTACCAAAACTTGTTACAGCATTTACCAGTGAATGAATACGACGCAGCACAAGCTGGTAAAGTGCTTGATGTAATAATAAAGCGACAAGTATTGCATAGAGAATAAACAATCCAAAAAACTTCACTTTCAATTCTTCTAATGCTGACAGTGCAGATGAACGTTTTTTATAAATACCTATATACCAATCTAAATGTTCAACTTTTCTAATATTGATAATATGTGTTTCATTGTCTTGAATAAACGAATCAGCATACTCTGGTAGGCGCATTTTGATCGTTTGATTAATTAGCTCCTGTAATGACCCATTAACAAAATCATTCGTTAATAACGATCTCCCAGCCTGACCATATTGTTCATAAATACTTTCATTTAACTTTGGGTGTGCCAATAATTGCCCTTGCCCATCAAACACAAATAAGTGCTGCTCATTGTCACCTATTGGTAACTGAGAGATCAGCGTATTTAATGCCAAATCGCTGCCGGTAACACCTAAAAAATTATTTTCCAAATAAATTGGCACAAGCACGCTGATAACCCATTTATGCCAAATTTCATCGTAGTAAACCTTTGACCAGACAGCCTCACGTGTTGGATTGAGTGCTTCTTGTGCATAATTAAAGCTAGTGCGGCTTGTAAATTGATGACTTCCTGTGACATTCAATGCCCAATTTGGTGGGGCTATGCGAATAAAGTTATCTTTAGTAACAAGATAAAAGTTAAAAAAATCTTGAGTTAATGTTGGTGATACGATCTTCCAAAGTGATTCAGAGTCGTTAATTAGCTTTTTATAAAAAGGAGTAAATTTAGACTGCGGCATAAAAGCCGCCGATAAACCATCTTCAGCGGCGCTTCGAATAGTGCCGTCGGTATCAAAGCTTAGTTTAGCATTTTGATTGCTGACCAACTGAGATGAATCATAAAATAATTGATTGGTGACAACGTTATTTGCCTGCTCCGCTATATTAACTTTTGTTTTGACTAAGTTATTAAATTGACGAATCAAACGTTCACTAGAGTGTTTGAGCATTTCATGCTCTTCAAACACTAATTGCTTTTCTTCTGATTTAAGCATCAAAGCGGCAGCACAAATACCAGCAATCAAACAAATTGCTGAGATAAGTAGTGATAACTTCATACTTAATGAATTCACACCAAAACGTGATGGTGGGCGTCGATATACCACAGGCCAACCTTATTTTTATTAATAATTGTTATTATTTGAATCAACAAGAAGAAATATACCAGATCCCTATTTAGATTTATAAATTTTTTGTGAATATAGCTAAAAAAAACCAAGTAAAAAAATAAACATTCATAGTTATTGATAAAAGTCCGATAGAGTGTTGACTTTATAGCCTACTCTCCATACATTAAAGCCATGAACAGAAAATTCTCGCACACTACCTTTTCATTTTTTAGCTTCTTTTTCTTTATTGAATAGAAGAGGCTTACCTGTTTGCGAGATTTAATCAACCGAATAGCAAAGCCTCCCAACTGGGAGGCTTTTTTATTTGTATTACCTGCAAAGGTAACTTTTGGAATGAGGAACCCAAAATGACAAATGAAGTACTTAATTCACTTAGACATGATATCAATGAAATTGACTCTGACCTGCTCGTTTTGTTGGCAAAGCGCCGCCGTATTAGTCATGGTGTTGTTGAATATAAAATTGCCAATAATAAACCTATCCGTGACGAAGCCCGTGAACACGCCTTACTTGAGAAGCTTATAGGTTATGGTAAGTCTCTTGGTTTAGATGCGTATTATGTAAATAACGTTTTTCAAACAATTCTTGAAGATTCAGTTTTAAATCAACAAGCTATGTTACAAAAAAACCTTAACCCTGGGGTGATGAATGAAACTCATCGCGTGGCTTATTTAGGTGGGCAAGGTTCTTATAGCCAATTAGCGTGTCATAAATACTTTAGTCGTCGCCCAGGTAAACTAGTCGAAATGGGGTGTTCTAGCTTTGAGCAGATAACTGGAAAAGTTGAGAGTGGCCAAGCTGATTACGGTCTACTGCCCATTGAAAATACCAGTTCAGGTAGTATCAATGAAGTGTTTGACTTATTACAGCACGCCCAAGTGTCGATTGTTGGTGAAGTCACACATAGCGTAGAACACTGTTTATTAGTGACCCCTGAGACTGAACTTAGTCAACTCACTAAAATTTTTGCTCACCCACAGCCATTTGCGCAGTGTAGCCGTTTTTTACAAGGGCTAGGTGATATTCAACACGAAACCTGTGATTCAACTTCCAGTGCTCTACAGTTAGCTTTAGATACACCAAATAGCGCAGCGATTGGTTCAGCTCAGGCAGGCAAAAACGTAGGTTTAGAAGTCATAAAGTCTGGCCTTGCTAATCAGCGTGAAAACCATAGCCGCTTCATCGTTGTTGCACGTAAACCGTTACAAGTATCAAAACAGATCCCAACAAAAACAAGCTTGATTATGGCAACAAAGCAGCAAGCAGGCTCACTTGCTGATGCCTTAATGATTTTTAAACACCACAATATTAATTTGGTGAAATTAGAATCCCGCCCTGTTCCTGGTAATCCATGGGAAGAGGTATTTTATGTAGATCTAGAAGCAAATTTAGTCGACAGCCAAGTAAAACAAGCCTTTGAAGAACTCAAAAAGCACACCCAGTATGTGCGTATATTAGGTTGTTATCAAAGTGAATCACTACAAGCTGTCAGTGTTGAGAGCTAAATAACCTAAGTTCAGGTTAAATAAAATAAACCGCTCTTTCAGTCTATAGACGTAAAAAATCCAATACCCTCAGGTATTGGATTTTAAAGGCATTTATACTGCGTTATCGCCTATTTATGGGGAACAACCCCACACCATAGGTGCTGCCTTGCCTAAATACTAAATAGACTGCTGCAAAATCAATCATGAAAGGTCAACACGCCCTAACCTATTAAAGTTTTAATACTTAAGTAGATTACTCAACTTTAAATTTAGCAGTAGCATCTAATAAGTTATCAGATAGATAATGTAGATTTTTAGCCACATCTCTTACTGCAGCAAGTGACTGCATTGTATCTTCAAATGACATATGCATGTTCGAAACGTTCTCAACAACCATTGCAGCCACAGATGTTTGCTCTTCTGTTGCAGCGGCAATTTGCGAGTTCATTCCATTGATTTCAAGCATTTGCTCGGCAATTTTTTCAATCGATATACCTGTACTCTCTGCCGCAATTGCATTGTTTGTTGCCATATCTCGCGCTGATGTCATTGCACTTACTGATTCATTAGCAGCACTTGTTAAAGTGTTTAGTAGCTCACGAATTTCATTTGTTGATTTTGCTGTACGTGAAGCAAGCTCACGAACTTCATCAGCTACTACAGCAAAACCACGCCCTTGTTCACCCGCACGAGCCGCCTCTATCGCAGCGTTAAGCGCAAGAAGATTAGTCTGCTCTGCTATCGCAGTAATCACATTTAAAATTTGCGTTACATTCTTCGTATCGTCAGCCAATTTATTAATCGTTGTAGCTGCATGGTTTATCTCATTACTTAATGTTTTAGACTCTGAAACAGCCGTTTCTATTTGAGAGCGGCTTTGCTCTACTTCTTTTTCAGCCGTTTGCGCAGCCCTCGATGCATTCGCAGCAGATTGAGAGATATCTCCAACACTTTGCTTCATTTCTTCCATAGATTGCTTTACAACTTCAGCCTCTGTAGTTTGTTTAGCGGTTGCTTTTTCAGCTTGTTCCATACCTTGCACTAAGCGTGTTGAGTTTTCCATGAGGGGTTCACACACTGACATTACATCGAGAACTGATTTTTTCAATAGCGCTATAAAAATATTGAAATTAATTGCAACTTGACCTATCTCATCTTCTGAACGCACTGCGAGCTGAGTACTTAATGACCCTTTACCTTCTCCAAGGAGACGTAAATTATCTGCAGCATCACTTGCAGCTGAACCTATTCCTCTTGCAATTAAAATTGCCATAAAAAGTAATAGTAATAGAGAAACAAACGAAACAACTAACATTAACGTTAACGCATTATCTGAGCGCAACTTAGTGCTTTGTACTAATTCAAAGAAGCGATCATCTGCACGTTGTTGCGCAGATTTAAAACTTTGTAGTACCGAGTTATACATCGTTGTTTTTGATTTTGCCTGTTGCTGAATTTTCTCAAAGTCAGCTGTCCCGTTGATCATATCATTTGCAATTTGAGATGATATTTTTGAGTAATTAGACAACTGATTACGAGCCTGATTATCAATATAGTTTGAACTGAGAGAACTAATTGAATCCAGATTCTCTGTTAAATTTGAATATGTTTTGGTGGCTTTATCAACGAGATCTTGTTCGCCAAAAGTAACCGCCTGTGTGTAAAGCTCATCAAGTTTTTCAAGAAGCCCTACATTAGCAGATGTTAGTTTAACGACCTGATAAGATGTTTTTTCTAATTCATCTAATGAAACACGATTGTCATCCATGGCAATATAGTTATTCAACACTATCACCACAAATGCAATCACGGCAATACTAGTGATCGCATGAATTTTTTTAGTGATACTGATATTTTGAAAAGATAAGCTTGAAGCCATACTATTTACCCTATTATTTTAGCTATACGTATTATCGGCCTATTAGCTATAAGTGTTAACTATATTTGTAATTTTTCTAGCTTTTTAATGTGATTTTGCTGAATTTAAGGAAAATAAATACTATTTTGGCGTTATCATCTTAATTATGTGACTTATTATAGCTACTTTATTAAAATCGTGATTTTTCTAGCGAGTAATCCGCTCAATAATTAACTGCGTTAAAATCACTTATATACTCAAAGTAGGGAAATCCAAAAGCAATCGCGAGAACAACGTTACGCCATAATTTATTTGTATTGCTTAATTAGTTATTTTTTATCGCTATAGCAAAATACTTATTTAATGCAATTAGGATTATACCAATCTGGGTAGATATGGGGTCTATTTAATGACAAGAAAACTAGGCAAAAATTTTTATATCTAGGGCGCGTTGACCTTTCGTGATTAATTTTACAGCAGTATGTTTGGTATTTAGGCAAGGCAGCGCCTATGCAGTGTGGTTGTTCCCCATAAATAGGCGATAACGCAGTATAAATGCCAAACATGCGCTGCCCAAAGGGTTCTTCCTAGGGGCGATTGACTCTTTGTTACCTACACGGATGTAGGTAAGGGGCGTGAGCAGGACGCGGAAGCTTTGCTCGGTTTTTACTTAGCCCGCTAGGTTACAAACCTCGCGCCGCGATTAAATCGCCCCTAGATTGAACAAATTTCAATCCACAAAGGTCAACACGCCCTAGTTGTTCTAAATAAAAAATTTTTAACGACGTTATAGCGTGATTTAATTCGTTAAATTGTTCAAATATTTATGCTGATTGATATTATACAGAGCTGTGCATAGCCTACTGACAAAAAAACCCAGTAACATTACTGTTACTGGGTTTTATAATATGGTGCGGTTGGGGGGACTTGAACCCCCACGCCCTAAAGCACTACCCCCTCAAGGTAGCGTGTCTACCAATTCCACCACAACCGCATTTTTAAAGCTTTTGCTTTATGTGTTAAACTTAGTGATTTACGCGAGGTCTGTAAATCGTTTAACAAGTAACTAATTATTAACTAAAGAATTAATTAGGTACGTGAGTCTCTTCTTTTGTTTCAGCTTTAGGCGCATCAACACTAACAGGTACAACCGTCTCTTCTTGTGATAGGTCATCCCACTGGTCACCACTTTTTATTTGACCTGCGGTTAAGTTTCCCAGCACAATACTTAGTACAAAAAATATTGTAGCTAAGATTGTTGTTGTTTTAGTCATGAAGTTACCAGCACCTGACGAACCAAAAACGGTTGCAGAAGCGCCAGCACCAAATGATGAACCCATGTCTGCGCCTTTGCCCTGCTGAATTAATACCATTCCAACAAGCGCTAAAGCCACAACTAAATAAACTACTAATAAAATTTCGTACATCTTACACGGTCCCTTTTGCACTTTCGCAGATAGCAGTGAATAAGCCTGCTTTTAGACTAGCGCCACCAATTAGGCCACCGTCTATATCTGGTTGTGCAAATAATAATTCGCTATTTTTTTCATTTACGCTGCCACCATAAAGGATGGTCAACCCTTGTGCTAAATCACTGTTTTTATCAGCAATTTTATCACGGATAAATTTGTGCACATTTTGTGCTTGTTCAGGCGATGCAGTCTTACCTGTGCCAATGGCCCAAACGGGCTCATATGCTATCACAGAATCTTTCAGTGCTGCTAGACCTAATTTATCAATTACCGCATCAATTTGTGCAGCAACGACTAATTCAGTTTGACCTTGTTCGCGTTGCTCTTCGCTTTCTCCAACACATAAAATAGGTGTTAAGCCCACTTGTTGGGCGCGAGAAAATTTAGCCGCTACAGTGTCATTACTTTCGCCATAAATATTACGGCGTTCAGAGTGACCAACTAACGTATATTCGCCACCTAAATCTTTAATTAATTGCGCATCAACTTCACCAGTAAATGCACCAGCTTCATTTTCTGAAACTGTTTGCGCCCCAGTTGTTACACCCGCTGCTGTTAGCATTGGTAACAATGGATAAGGTGGAAAGATCACAACGTCGATCTTATCTGATTTTACGTTGTTGATTGCGTCAGATAATTGCTGTACTAACTCTTTCGAGCCGTTCATTTTCCAATTGCCTGCGACCATTGGCTTGCGTATTGCCATTTTTCCACTCCACATAAGAAAGCGGGCGAGATAGTAACTCGACTCGCCCAAAGTTACAAGAGGTTATTGTTCTTAATCAGTTTGTTTGCTCATAGATTCAACAACTGCGGCAATTTTTTGTGCGCTATCCAGCACTATTTTTTCTTGCTCAGCTTCAACCATAACGCGAATAACAGGTTCCGTGCCTGATTTTCGTAATAGAACACGACCTTTACCACCAAGTTGCTCTTCAACTTGCGCAACCGCAGCGATGACTTCTGGTGCTTGCGTTGGATCTGTTCCTGCCTTGTAGCGTACGTTGATCATTTTCATTGGGTACTTGGTAAAGCCAGCCCCTAAGTCTTTAAGAGTGCGGTTTTGTGCAACCATTGCTGCCAACACTTGTAAGCTTGAAACAATACCATCACCGGTGCTGATCAGATCAAGGTTTAGTACATGTCCTGAGCTTTCACCGCCAATTTTCCAGCCTTTTTCTTGTAAAAGCTCCATAACATAACGATCCCCGACTTTACTTCGAGCAAAATCAATACCTTTAGCTTTAAGCGCATTTTCAAGCCCCATATTAGACATAACAGTGCCGACAACACCGCCACCTAACATATCATCTTGTGCAGCTTGGCAAGCAATAATATAGACAATGTCATCGCCATCAAATACACGGCCGTTATGATCAACCATCATCACACGATCGCCATCACCATCGTAAGCAATACCAACATCGGCATTATGTTCAAGCACTTTACGTTTTAATGCATCAACATGCGTTGCACCGCACTCTAAGTTGATATTTACACCATTGGGTTCACATGCATGGCAAATGATCTCTGCGCCTAACTCGCGCATTACAGATGGTGCAATATGGTAGGTTGCGCCATTAGCACAATCGAGTACTATTTTTAGTCCCTCAAGCGATAACCCTTGGGGAAATTGGCTTTTGCAAAACTCAATATAACGACCATCAGCACTTTCTAGGCGGCGCGCTTTACCAAGCTTATCTGATGCCACACACGTCATTGGCTCATCGAGCATCGCCTCAATTTGTAGCTCAACCTCATCACCCAATTTTAAACCGCGACCGCAGAAAAATTTAATACCATTATCATGATAAGGATTATGCGATGCACTGATCACAATACCTGCTTCTGCACGAAAGGTCTGAGCTAAATAAGCAACGGCAGGTGTAGGCATTGGGCCAAGTAAGACCACATCTATACCCGCAGCAATTAGCCCCGCCTCAAGAGAGGTTTCTAACATGTAACCTGATATACGTGTATCTTTACCAATTATGACTTTTTTTGTGCCATTTTTTGATAGTACTTTTCCTGCTGCCCACCCAAGTTTAAGGGCAAATTCTGGCGTAATTGGGTACTCACCCACCATGCCACGGACACCATCAGTGCCAAAATATTTTCTAGTTTTCATTGTGTGTTCCTTTTTTACAGGCCTGCCATACAGCAAGTACATCTGCGGTTTCTTTTACATCGTGTACGCGTATTATTTTTGCGCCATTTTGCGCTGAAATTAGTGCACCAGCCAAACTGCCTGCTAGGCGTTCACTGGTTTCTCTATTTAATAAGTTGCCAATCATCGACTTACGCGATAGCCCAGCTAAAACAGGTAGGCCAAAGCAATTAAACTCATCAAACCGTGCGAGTAATTCATAGTTATGATTAAGGCTTTTACCAAACCCAAATCCGGGATCGAGAATAAGTCGCTCACGCTGAACACCCGCTGTTTCACATGCATTAATACGTTGTTTGAAAAAGTCATTAATATCTGCAAATAAATCGTCATACTGCGGATTAGTTTGCATTGTTCGCGGCTGACCTTGCATATGCATTAAGCACACTGCAACATCAGGAAACTGTGCCACCGTTTCCAATGCAAGAGGCTCTTGCAGAGCGCGCACGTCATTGACAATATCTGCCCCCGCTAAAATAGCTTGGCGCATTACTTCACTTTTACTGGTGTCTATTGAAATGACGCTACGATTTACTGCATTATCACTGTGAGCTCGAATGGCTTCTATGGCGGGGATCACGCGGGCTAATTCATCTTCGAGACTGACATCTGGCGCGCCAGGGCGTGTTGACTCACCACCAATATCTAAAATAGTGGCCCCATCGGCTAATAAATCTTGGGCTTTAATGACAGCGCTGTCAGTTTGGTAGTAGCATCCGCCGTCTGAAAAAGAATCAGGGGTGACATTCAGAATCCCCATAATTACGGGGGTGTCGAGGTGTAAATTGCGACCTCTAGGTAAATTAACTGTGGTCATCTATCACCTTCAATACATCCATTGCATTGATATTTGTACTTTATTTTATAAGTTACAAAAAAGCCCCGACAATCGGGGCTTTTGGTTTAGCTATTTTAACTGTTATTCAGCTTTATCATCAAGATTTGTTTCATCTTTTTGTGCTGGTTTTTCATCTTTTTCAATAACAGGCTCTGCTTTTGTCTCAGCTGGAGCTGGTTTTTTATCAGCCGTGTCACGACGATCATGTGCATCACGTGGTTCACGCACTGGCTGACGCGCCATTAAATCATCAATCTGCTTCGCATCAATTGTTTCATACTTCATTAATGCATCTTTCATTGAGTGCAATATATCAATATGATCTTTTAAGATTGCTTCGGCGCGTTGATAGTTACGATCTGAGAGTAAACGAACTTCAGTATCAATCACTTTTGCTGTTTCATCCGACATGCTCATAGAACGACCACCGCCGCCACCCATGTACATCTCGTTTTGATCTTCAGCGTACAATAGTGGCCCTAACTTTTCACTTAGGCCCCACTGTGTAACCATTTTACGGGCAATATCCGTTGCACGCTCAATGTCATTACTTGCACCCGTAGTTACTTTATCTTCACCATAAATAAGCGCTTCGGCAATACGGCCACCGTAGAGACTTGAAATCATTGACTCAAGCAACTCTTTAGAATGACTAACACGATCTTGTTCAGGTAAGTACATAGTTACACCAAGGGCACGGCCACGAGGTATTATCGATACTTTATAAACGGGATCATGCTCAGGTACCATGCGGCCAACAATTGCGTGTCCCGCCTCATGGTAAGCCGTCATTTCTTTTTCTTTCTCGCTCATCACCATGGTTTTGCGCTCTGCGCCCATCATGATTTTATCTTTAGCAGCGTCAAATTCAGCCATGCTAACAACACGTTTATTACTACGTGCGGCATATAAAGCAGCTTCATTTACAAGGTTTGCTAAGTCAGCGCCAGAAAAGCCCGGAGTACCACGTGCGATAACAGATGCCTCAACGTTATCACCTAATGGCACTTTACGCATATGTACTTTAAGTATTTGCTCACGGCCACGTATATCAGGTAAACCAACCACCACTTGACGGTCAAAACGACCTGGACGAAGTAAAGCGGGGTCTAATACGTCAGGACGGTTAGTCGCTGCAATAACAATAATACCTTCATTGCCTTCAAAACCATCCATTTCTACAAGCATTTGGTTTAGCGTTTGCTCACGTTCGTCGTGACCACCGCCCATACCCGCACCACGTTTGCGACCTACGGCATCAATCTCATCGATGAAAATAATGCAAGGAGCTGCTTTTTTCGCTTGTTCAAACATATCACGAACACGAGAAGCACCAACACCAACAAACATCTCAACGAAATCAGAACCTGATATAGTAAAAAATGGTACTTTGGCTTCACCGGCAACAGCTTTCGCTAATAACGTTTTACCCGTACCAGGAGGTCCGACCATAAGTACGCCTTTAGGAATACTACCGCCTAACTTTTGGAATTTAGAAGGATCTCGTAAAAAGTCCACTAACTCAGTCACATCATCTTTTGCTTCATCGCAACCTGCAACATCAGCGAAGGTCGTTTTAATTTGATCTTCACTCATTAAGCGCGCTTTGCTTTTACCAAACGACATTGCGCCTTTACCGCCACCACCTTGCATTTGACGCATGAAGAATATCCATACACCAAGCAGTAGTAACATCGGGAACCATGAAATCAAGATACTTACTAAAAATGATTGCTCTTCAGGCTTAACGCCTTTTACATTCACATCACTTTTTAGTAGATCATTTAAAATATCTTTATCGTAAATAGGCATAATGGTTTGAAATTTCTCACCATTAGACTTAATACCAGTTATTGTGCCACTGGTACTTTCAATAGCCACTTCTTGTATAGAGCCATTTCTAGCATCTTTTACAAATTGACTGTAACTAGTTTGACGATCTATTTGATCGCCGCCATTAAAGCTCTGAAATACTGACATTAGCACAACTGCAATGACCAGCCAGAGTATTAGATTTTTCGCCATATCGCTCAAGGGGTTAACCTCTTGTATCCAATTAATTTAAATTCAACTAAACGCCTGACAACTGTACTACAGTTTATAGCCTGTCGCTACTATAAATACTTCACGAGAACGAGCACGAGAAGCGTCGGGTTTACGGATTTTTACAGCTTTAAAGCTGCTTCGTACATTTTGTAGGTATTCATCAAAGCCTTCACCTTGGAATACTTTTACAATAAATGCACCATTTTTCTTTAATACTTGGTGACACATATCAAGCGCAAGCTCAACTAAATACATGCTTCCAGCTTGGTCAACGGAGCTATTACCGCTCATGTTAGGTGCCATGTCTGAGAGCACTACATCAACATTTTTTCCGCCAATACGATTTAATAACGCATCTAAAACAGCTTCTTCTCGAAAGTCTCCTTGTAAAAAGTCAACGCCTGCAAGTGAATCCATCGGCAAAATATCGCAAGCGATCACTTGCCCTTTCATGCCAATTTTTTCAACTAAGTACTGTGACCAACTACCTGGCGCAGCGCCCAAGTCAACAACGGTCATAGCTGGGCGTAATAATTTATCTTTATTTTGGATCTCGTCGAGTTTAAAAATCGCACGAGAACGCCAACCTTTCTTTTGTGCCTCGTGAACATAAGGATCATCAAAATGTTCCTTCAACCATCGCTGTGAACTGGCCGAAAGTTTTTTATTCGTCATAAATTAACACGCAACTAATTAGTAATATTCTCTAGATGGCGTTAGAATACCCTTAATTCAAGCCATATTCAGCAAAATTTGTAACAACATGAAATTATCGAACAAACAAAAGCAGTTTTTAAAAGGTCAAGCACACTCTCTTAAGCCAGTCGTTTTACTCGGTTCAAACGGTTTAACGGAAGGTGTTTTAGTAGAAATTCAAAGTGCATTAGAAATTCATGAGCTTATCAAGGTAAAAGTACCTACTGATGACAGAGAAACTAAGGCATTGATTTTTGAAGCAATTATTCGTGAAACTGGCGCTGAAAAGTTACAGTCAATTGGTCATGTTATTGTGCTTTACCGCCAGAGTGAAGAAAAGAAAATTCAATTACCGCGTAATTAGGCTTTTCCTTCTTTGTAAAAAAAACCAGCGCTCGCTGGTTTTTTTATGCCTGAAAAACACGGTTAAATAATTTTCTAAATTGTATGACTTTGCTTAAAACCCCATCTTTAGATCATTTAACGTATAGCCCTGTGACTCCTTATTTAATAAAAAATAGCGGTCAAATTCACTTTCAGGCATTTTTTCCAACTCTACTGAATTAAATAATTGCGCTAATTCTACGGTTGTATTGCTATGGCCAATAATAATAACTGTGCCACTTTTAGTGAGTATGTCTTGTTGTAGAGCAACCAACTTGCTTGGATCGTATGTAGCTATTTTTACTTTAAAGTGATCAGCTAATGGTGCCGCTGTTTCAAGTGTACGGTTATAGTGGGTGCTATACAGCGTAACGGTCTTTGGCGTGTTAATTAAAGAATGTAATTGCTGTGCTCTAATTTCTCCGCGTGCTGATAAATGTGGATCTTTATCTGTTAGCTTTTCACTATGACGAAACAAATATATTTGCTCTGGTTGTGCATTTATATAAGCACTGAAAAACACTATCAATACACTTAATAAAATTTTCATCGTATACCTTTAAAGTTTAGGAGTTAACTGCGCTTGTTTATAAGCTAATACACGATTAATAAAGTCTGTTGTAAGCTCGTTAATTAACCCTGTTTCAGCATTTAAAACTAAGCTGAAACCAATATTCATATGTGGGATCACAACTAAATCACTTCGATAGCCTTGTACCCACCCACTATGATAGTAAATTGTTTCATTATCATAATTATATACACGCCACCCTAAACCATAATATGCTTCTTTTAGGTGTTTTTTCCATACTCTACGACGCAGCTCTTTTTTCGTTTGGGTATAAGGACGCGTTTGTCTGGCGAGTTCATCTTTGGATAACACACTTGGGTAATAACCTAGTTGTGCTTTTAACCAAATAGCCATATCACTAGCACTTGCATTAACACCTGCCGCAGGAATAACTTTATAGTAATTCTTTTTAAGCTTTGCTGTATGCCACTTTTTACGGCCACGCACATGAGGATGTGCATAGTTTCCATCAGCGACCATTGACTGATAACCAACGCTGGCATTTTTCATTTGTAGCGGAGAAAAAATAAATTCATTTAACCAACGCGAGTAACTCATTTGAGTACTGCTTATAATCACCTCATCAATCAAACTGAACATGACATTTTGATAGCCATAGCATTGCCCAGGTTGGCAAATTGGTTGCACGCTTAACAGCTTCGCGACTATGTCTGGATAGTTCATCCGTGATTCTATTAAATTATCATAGGCGTTTGGCACTAAGCCGCTAGAGTGACTTAATAAGTGAAATACTTTTAAGTTATCTTTATAGCTAGTATTCGCAAATTCTGGAATAAACTTACTTACGGGGTCATCTAATGAAAACTTTTCTTGTCCGACTAGTTTTGCTGTCAACGCGCCTGCAAAAGTCTTTGATACAGAGGCTAATCTAAATCGAGTATATTCATTTACTCGCTGGCCATTTTTTAATTTAGTTACACCGAAACCTTTAACATATGTATTATCTGGGCCATTGACTATCGATAACGCTCCGGCGGGTATACCTTTACTTTTTAATTTGTTCTGCAAATGTTTGTTATAGTCTTTAAGTAATGCTTGCCATTGTTCGTTGGCTGCGTTCACTCGGGGGTGAAAAAACACCATCGACAGCAGTAAAATAAAAGAATAAATTAATGGGACTGAGTACTTCATTTTTTATTATTTTAATCTATTTAGGAAGTTTCTTAGTTCATAATACCATGAACTTTTAACTAGACTCACGTACAATGCGCCGATTAATTGATTTTATAAGGGTTTTACAGTGCTAATTCGTTTTTTTTCAATCGTTTCTTTTATTTTAATTACAACGGGCTGCGTTACTTCACCAACCCCTGCCCCGCTTTTAGCAATGCCAGAAAAACCGCAACTAAAAAGTCAAACTTATCAGGTTAAATACGTAACAGAGCACGCATCCCCCAAAGTAAAATCAGTACAATTACCAGCCCATAAATTAAAACGCAATCAAAGCATTAAAATAGTTGCTGATAAAACAAGTGTTACAGATACACTAAAAAAACAAATTAGCGATGCGTTAGAGATGATTAATCTGCGTGTCACAGAGCAAAATAATAGCGACTATATACTCTCAATTCACCAATTAGATTTAAGCTTTCTTGATGATACTCAATATCAGGTGTCAACACCTAAAACCCCTTACCCTCTATTTAATGAAATTGCAGCCCAATTCCCTTCTCAGCAATGTGCAACAATAAATGCACAAGTGAGCATGCGATTAACACATAAAGCATCTGGTGATGTTGTATGGTTTGGTAAGTCATCGATTGACAGCGCAAGTTTTCATCGTGAGCCATTAATATACACTTTTAACGAAGAACAAATAATTAGCAATGAATTAGATATTGCAACATTCATACATGCACAAAATACAGAGCAAGCGCGAATTGCACGTGCAAAGCAAGACATTAGTGTGCCTAGCTATCAAACTATCTCAAAGCTAACCAGTTTAGTTAAAACTCAGGGGCCGTGTAATCGCACAGAAGTAAGCGCCTTAACGCCTATGATGCACTACTATTTAAGTAGTATTTTAATTGATAAAATTAAAGTTCAGTAAACCACTGTGATAAATGGACTATTTAACCTCTAATTATGGCTCTATTATTAAAATCAATAACGCAGTATAAATCTTTTAAACCAAACCCTTGGGCGTTTTTTGAGGTGATTTGAGTATATCCCCCTCGGCAACTACAAAAGCGCCGAGGAACGCCTACTTTAAAAATAAATACATTTATTGCACTCAAATACATTTTTTTACAGATTTAAATAACTATTTGACAATATAATACAGTTAATTACTGTTTATTTATTTGGATAACGGATGCGATTGGTACAAAATCCACTACAAAAGCTGATGATATTTGTGATCAGTGTGTGTTTATGGCACAGCCCGAGTTATGCAAGTAATCGTTATTATGCAGACAATACCCTAGAACCGACGGCAGGTTTTGCCTGGGACTGGAGTGCTGGCGCTGGTTATTATATCGAAGATTCCTACTTAGTTGGTATGGATTCATATAGTCACGGCGTGTTACTTGATATTAACCTAGCCCTATCTTACGAACGCTTTTATTTAGACATTGATCACAGTCAACTCAGTGGTGGTGTCATTATTGGTTATAGCCTGATAGATAAATTTGATTGGGGGCTGGATATTCTTGGCACCAATATACAAGCGGGCTTTAACGAAACAGGTCTAGATCTATACGCTGAGGGCACTATTAAAGAGCTCGATGGTATTAAAAGTCGTCGATATGATTTTGATACTGGCCTGCGCCTTACCCGACGATTTGAAAATTCACAGATTTCGTTTGAATACTTACATGATATTTCTAGCGCGCATAATGGCTGGGTCGTAAATACTTTTTTTAGCCATATTTTACCGTGGCAAAACTGGGAGTTTCGAACCGGCTTAGGCTTTAGCGCATATTCTGCTGATTTTACAAATTACTATTTTGGCATTACCCCAAGTGAAGCAACCCCAACTCGTCCCGTTTATCATACGGGCACATCAACAAGTATGATATTTGAATTCCACGCCGAATATCCGCTTAATCAGCATTGGGTATTTTTAGGTGGTTGGCTATCAACGTGGTTTTCCAATGAAATAGTTAATAGTCCAATTGTATCTCAGGGGTACCAGCATAAAGCGATGATGGGCGTGCGTTATGTATTCTAAAGCTTCAGTAATTTTATTATTGTTGCTGGGTATTAACCCGTTATATGCAAGCGACACAAAACCATTAGATAATAGCTTAGTAGCCCTACCCGATACCTGCGTAGCATTACGCGAAGGACGCAAATGCTACGCTGATGTTGAGCTAAACTGGCAACACAGTACACTCGGTAATTATTGCTTACGTGATGCAACATCTAAGCACATTATGCAATGCTGGTTAAGACAAAGTAATGGGAAGTTCAATTATGCATTTGACTCGATTGAAAGCATTTCATTTGAACTAATTAATAGTGATACAGGCAAAATCATCGCATCAGCACAAGTGCAGCTGCAGTGGGTTTATCAAAACCGCCAAAAGAAACGCCGCTGGCGCCTTTTTTAAAAAAGAGAACACTATGGACAATTACGGCACAATCTTACTTGTTGAAGATGATCAGTCACTCGCTCAGTGGGTCGCTGAATACTTAACTGAGCAAGGCTATACCACACAAATTTGTGTTCGCGGCGATCAGGTCGTCAGTCATGTTAAAGAGCTAAAACCTGATTTAATCTTACTCGATATTATGCTGCCAGGCCAAGATGGGATCAGTGTTTGTCGAGAGCTACGCCAGTTTTATCAATCCCCTATCATTATGCTCACTGCAAGAGATGATGAAATGGATGAAGTGATCGGGTTAGAAGTAGGCGCCAGTGACTATATAATGAAGCCAGTCAGACCTCGAGCACTATTGGCTCGTATCAAAGCAGCATTGCGACTAAGCAATGATAATAGTGAGAATAAGGTTGATGATTCGATTATCCAAGTTGGTTTATTAAAAATAGACACACAGTCACGAAATGTTTTCGTCGATAATGTTGAGCACCCTATCTCTAGTGCTGAATATTTACTACTGCAATACTTAGCCAGTAATGCAGGCCAAGTTGTATCTCGTGATGCTGTATTTAAAGCAACGAAAGGCCGAGAGTACGATGGGTTGGATCGCAGTGTTGATGTGCTTATCTCTGCGTTACGAAAAAAGTTTAATGATGATCCGCAGCACCCGGAAAAAATCAAAACCATTTGGGGACGTGGCTATTTACTCGTCGCCAGTGCATGGTGATGCGTCAGTTAATTTTATTATGTATTTAACAAGCCCATGAAAAAGTTTTATCTTTCTTTACTTGCCAGCGCCTTGTTATCTATTGTGATACTTGGTTGGCTAATAGATGCATTTAGCCAGCAAACTCACCACACTGAAGATGAGTTTGCTCTACAAAGTAAAATATTAATGGGGTTTAGCCAGCAGATTATAGCTCAACCTCTCGATAAACGTGTTCGCTTTACCCAAAATCTAGCAGAGCAATTTTCATTACCGCTAACCTATCGCGCTACACAGTCACTCGCACTCCCGGCCTCTCTACTTACCCAAATGCGTGCGCCTGGTGGGCTCATCCTTGAAGATCAACAAGGCTTTTATTTACTCTACACAAATACACAACTTTCACCATTTCATTTAAAGCTACGCCTAGAGAAGCTGCATCAACAAGAACAACATAATGACATGTTACTTACCTTGCTTTTTTATGCTGGTTTATGTGTTTTTATGGGGTTTATTATTGCACCATTAGCAAATCGTTTAGGTGTTGTGAACGACGCAGCTAAAAAGTTTGCAGTAGGTGATTTAAGCGCACGTATTAAGGTATCCCACTTTACTTATATAAAAGATGTAGAGCGCACATTTAACCGTATGGCGAGCCAAATTGAAAAACTCCTTGATGAAAACAAATTAATGGCGTCTAGCTTATCTCATGATATACGCACTCCTATTGCCTGTTTGCGCTTCGGTTTAGATGCTGCGATTGATTGTCATGATGAAGATAAAATAAAACATTATTTAGCTCGCATGGAATCGGATTTAGATCAAATGGAATCCATGCTTAAAAGCTATTTAGCATTTGCAACCTTAGAGCAACAAGCAAATCAGCTTACCTATTCAAACACATTAATGAATGATTATTTAGCAACAATTATTAATCAATTAGCTCCTAAATTAGCCAATCAAACTATTGATTTAGAATTAGTCAGCGATAATGAAAATTTAACAGCGGATCTGCATTGGTTAGCGCGCGCCATTACTAACTTACTTAACAATGCCTGTGATTTTGCGCATAGCCGCATTGTGTTAACGGCAAAACGACAAGGGCACATAATCACATTTATTGTTGAAGATGATGGGCCGGGAATAGCCCAACAAAATTGGCATAAAGTCTTTAGCCCTTTTTTTCAAGAGCAAAATCACCGTAATAGAGCAGATCAAAGTTACGGCTTAGGGCTTGCGATTGTTGCTAAAGTCGCTGATTGGCACCACGGCACTATTAAACTTGGCAAAAGCGAACGACTCGGCGGTGCTTGCTTTACCTTGAAAATACATAACCACGAGTAAATGTAATTAAAATGTTACGCTTTACAGTCATCGTATCTCTGTTTATATACCTATACAACAAACACTTAATAGGTAAAAAATAAAGGGACAAGCTCACTGATTGATGCAAAAAAGTCCAATGTTACGTTTTTAGCGTTTATTCACTAAAATAAGAGCTTTTTATTTTTTTGCATTTACAGTAGATTGTCAGCGCCGTCACAAAATAGAGAAGTAATAATAATTATGAGCGCAGTAAGAGGGGAGTTTAGCTCCCGTTTTGGATTTATAATGGCCGCCGCGGGTTCTGCTGTGGGGCTTGGAAATATTTGGGGCTTCCCCACACAAACCGCAAGTAATGGCGGTGCCGCATTTTTAGTTGCCTACCTTGTGCTGGCTTTTTGTTTAGCCTACCCTGCATTAATGGCTGAATTAACAATTGGCCGTCATGGTCAAGCAAATGCCGTAACTTCTTTACGTAAAATATCGAATGATGGCTGGCAAAAACACTTCGCTTTTGTGGTCGGTTTTGGTGGCATAATTTGCGCTGGTTTAATTTTAAGTTTTTATGCCATTGTGGCCGGCTGGATGATCAGTGCGACACTAGAACCGGTGGCTACACTCGCTGGAAGTCAAACAGCTTCAACATGGCTAAGTGAGCAATCACTTTCTCGTGATTTACTGTTTACTGCAGGTTTTATAATCTTAACTGTAGCAATTATTAGTAAAGGTGTAGAAAACGGCATAGAAAAGTGGTCAAAACGCTTAATGCCTGCATTACTTTCCATTTTATTTGCTTTAATTATTTATGTAATGATGCAAGATGGCGCCATGACAGGTCTTAAAGCCTACTTGGTCCCTGATTTCAGTTCTATATTAAACCCTGAGTTACTCGTAAGTGCATTAGGGCAAGCCTTTTTCTCATTATCACTCGGTACAAGTGTAATGATAATTTACGGCTCTTATATCAGTAAAAAAGAAAACTTAGTTTCTTTGGGTGCATACGTAACACTTATTGATGTATTTATTGCTTTTGTTGCGGGCTTATTAATTATCCCTGCGATGTATGTAGCTCAAGCGCAAGGTGTTGAAATATTCTCTGCGACAGGCGAGCTATTATCAGAAGACACCTTAGTATTTCAGGTTTTACCTGCCTTATTTGATGGCATGGGCACTATTGGTTTATTCGTCGGCTTTGCATTTTTTGCTTTGATGAGCATTGCTGCCCTAACATCTTCTATCTCAATGTTAGAAGCACCGGTTTCATATGCCGTTGAACGTTTTTCATTAAACCGCCTTACTGCTACCTGGCTAATTGGCGCCATTATTGCGGTGGTCAGTTTTACTATTATTTTAAACTTTGGCACTTTATTCGGCTTTGTTATCGCATTGACAACTAAATTTGGCCAACCATTGCTAGGTTTAATGTGCTGCTTATTTGTTGGTTGGATTTGGTATCGCAACTCTTTACTAACTGAAATTCAACAAGGCTGCCCAGAAGTTGCTAATGGTATATTTTGGAAAATTTGGCCATGGTATATTAAATTCATTTGCCCAATAGCAATCGGTTTAGTGTTTGTAAGTTCGTTATTAGGTTAATTCAACGTAATAAAAACCGCTCATCAAACTGAGCGGTTTTTTAAAATCATATCTTGGTGTTCAATCCCATCTTCTAAATACACTCCACCCGTTTTTTCAAAGCCAAATTCACTATAAAAGTCGAGTAAGTATGTCTGCGCGCCTATATAAATATCCCGCGAAGGCCAGTGCTTTAAACAACAGTGAATCGCCTCTTTGACTAATATAGCAGCCAGTCCTTTACCTCGCTGAGACTTTTCAATTAACACACGACCAATAGCACTGTATTGCTCATTTTTGGCATAACAACGCGCATATGCGTACAAGCATGGCTCTTCACTCCAAAAAAGGTGTTGTGTATCAGATTGAGTGTCTACGTCATCTAATTCTGGATACGGGCACTGCTGCTCAACAACAAAAACATCAACTCGGCCGCGCATTATATTAAATAATTCAGTACTACTTAGCTGTGAAAATAACTTACTTACTAATTGCATCAAAGTGCTCTTATAAAAAAGCCCAGACGATGCTGGGCTATTCATTAAAATTACTAGGGCGTGTTGACCTTTGTGGATTGAAATTTGTTCAATCTAGGGGCGATTTAATCGCGGCGCGAGGTTTGTAACCTAGTGGGCTAAGTAAAAACCGAGCAACAAAGAGTTAATCGCCCCTAGGAAGAACCCTTTGGGCAGCGCATGTTTGGCATTTATACTGCGTTATCGCCTATTTATAGGGAGCAACCACACACCATAGGCGCTGCCTTGTCTAAATACCAAATAAACTGCTGCAAAATAAATCACGAAAGGTCAACACGCCCTAACCTACCTTTATGTAAGCAGGCGCTCTAACTGATCACATAATTGTGATAAATTCACGTGGTCATGTTCGATTGTTAAATCTACGTAGCCATCACCTCTAAACGCCCTATCTAATTCGATTAATACATGCGTTTTATGAGCTTCAGGCACAAATGATAATTCAATTTCTTTAAGGCCAAATAAACTGCGGCTATTGGGTCTATATTCAAGTTCTTGATAGCACCCTGATACTGAAGCAAATGTACTTGCGCGTAAAAAGCCTTTTTCCACGTCAGCTTTAACTAAACTAAAGCCCAATTTATCCATCGCTTGCATAAACGTATTTACTGCATCATTTGGGTATATATGCAGATGATCCTTATCTGTTGGATCAAGCGCTAAATCAATATCAAGCCCGGTCTCTAACCACACATGTGATTGATTAGAACCCGCATTAATTTCGGTGATGGGGGTTTCAGAGTGTAAGCGAGCTTCAAAAGGTATCTGTTTTTGCTCGCCCGGCTCCAATGTGCCTATATCGGTTATACGCCACTTATCTATTATATGATTCGTAAAATAAGCACCGTCTTCACCTTCTACTTTTACCTTGGTGACTAATGCTAAATCTAAACCGGCAATTTCTTGGCTCACGTCACCTGCTGTAATAACAATTTGAGCATTAAATATTTGCCCTGGTTGCAGGTGTTCTGTTTCAAGAACAGTATCAACTTTTGCAGCACCAATACCTATTGATGCAAGAATCTTTTTAAACATCTATTTCTCCTTAAGCCGCCTACTTCTACAAAGTGCCACTTAAATTCCTTTGTTACTGCATCTTAACCACATTTAAAAGCTGCTGTCAGCGAAAATGTTGCTATTTATGCCGTTTTTACACGAAAAAACAATCATTGCATGATTTTTAAACATAAATAATACACTACTCGATCAACTAACATACGAAATATGGCTTTATTATTTTCAAATATAGTGATCTTTCGCTACACTGACCCTCTACATGAAGTGATGTTAAGAATTATGGAAATAATATTTTTTGCCACAGCGTTTGTTTGTGGGTTTGTCGTTTATCAACTAAAACTCCCACCGTTAATCGGCTTTTTAATTGCAGGGTTTGCGCTAAACTTATGCGGTTTTCAAAGCACTGAACTACTAAACTCAGTAGCCGACCTTGGTGTTACTTTATTGCTTTTTAGCATTGGTTTGAAATTACGTGTTGCTAATTTACTCAAACCTCAAGTATGGGCTCCAGCTTCAATACATATAATATTGAGCAGTGCTCTATTTTGTGGATTAATGTTGTTCCTTGGTTATTTAGCATTACCAATGTTTGATGAGTTAAGCTGGCAAAGTGCTTTACTCGTCGGTTTTGCTTTTAGTTTTTCAAGTACTGTATTTGCAGTGAAAGTGCTTGAGGAGCGAGGTGAAATGGCTAGTTTGCATGGTAAAATAGCTATTGGTATTTTAGTTATGCAAGATATTTTTGCCGTAATATTTCTCGCTATAAGTACAGGGAAAACACCAAATGGCTGGGCACTTGCTTTATTTGTTGCTCTTCCACTACTTCGCCCTGTTATGTTTTGGATTTTAAATCGCTCTAAACATGGTGAGCTCTTACCTCTTTTTGGTTTCTTTTTTGCTTTAGTCTTAGGGTATAACGCATTTGAATTTGCAGGGCTTAAAGGTGATTTAGGTGCATTAATTGTAGGCATGATGTTCGCGCCTCACAAAAAAGCAGGTGAACTAGCTAAGTCACTACTTAATTTGAAAGAAATACTGTTAGTCGGCTTTTTCTTAACGATTGGTTTAGGTGCTGAGTTGACCGTTAATTCATTATTGATAGCACTTGTTATCATTATGGTACTTCCGATCAAAGTATTTTTATATTATGTACTGACTAACGCATTTAAATTGCGAGCACGTACTTCGCTTTTAAGCGCATTTACGTTAACCAACTACAGTGAATTTGGTTTAATTGTATGTATGGTTGCTGCAACAAGCGGTTTAATAACCAATGAATGGCTGGCTGTTATGGCTATTGCGGTATCTATAACATTTATTATCGCCTCTCCTTTGAATAAACGCTCTAATGAAATTTACGTAAAAATAGAGCAGTGGCTATTGCGTTTTGAAAGTGACACTCGATTAGCTGAAGAGCTGCCTGTTAACCTAAATAATACAAGAATAGTTATATTTGGTATGGGTCGAATTGGCACAGGTGCTTATGAGACAATCAATTTAACACACCCTGGTGTTGTAGCTGGCGTTGACATAAAACCAGAGGTTGTTGATAAACATGTTCGTCGTGATCGAAAGGCATTACTTGCAGACGCTACAGATCCAGACTTTTGGCAACGTGTAAATCACTCTAATGTTGAAATGATTATGCTAGCAATGCCTAAACATATGCAAAACATATTTGCATTAGAACAGTTACGTGCCTCAGGCTATCAAGGTCAGGTTACTGCGATTGCAAATTACCCTGATCAACAAAAAGAGCTGGAAGATATGGGTGTTGATTCAACTTATAACTTCTATTTAGAAGCCGGTAGCGGTTTTGCTGAACATGTGAAACAAAAATTATTTTCTTAATATAAATTAGGTTCTTAGTACCACTTTAGGTACTGAGAACTATTTTTATTTATATATCATTAACTTACTTCTAGATGGCCAAAGTCTCAATAAAAACCTCATCAAATATCGGTCAAGTTTATTTACAAAGCTTTACATGCAGATTGGCATTTACTCATCAAAACAGAGTAAACTGCATTCGTTGACTAATTCGTAAGTATCTATTTTTAACATAAAAAGCTTTTTTATGTGTTTGCATACGTATTCAATTTGCTTTTTTTATTTCGTTATTAATAAGGTTTCTAGATGAAAAATAAGTTTCCCTCACAATTTCAAGCCGTAGCTGATGATGTCAAAAGTCCACGTTTAATGGAACTTCAAAATCGTCTAGATGAACTACAGAGAAATGGAATGACAGCGGTGACAATTCGCACCATACTCTTCCAAAAGATGCTAGATGCCTATCAAGTACCAAGTGATCATTTTTTGCGTGACAGTGAGACGCCTAATCGCATAGATGATCCATCATTGTTAAGTAGCCTTAAAAAGCTTGGATTTTCTAAAAAGCCACAACACCAAATTCATTAAAAACCCTGAGGGCCTACTCCCTCATTAAATAGGCTATTTCTTGCCCGTCATGGCCTATTTTCCTCCTCTTTTTTGTAATACACTTTAGTTAAAACGACTCAATAAAAGTTAACCATGGATTCTGAGCAGCTTAAAATAGCGATCAACACAAAAATGCCCTTCGGAAAATATGCAGGCAGACCACTACTACTTTTACCTGAACCTTATTTAGTCTGGTTTAAACAACAAGGCTTTCCTGATGGAACCCTCGGGGCTCAACTTGCAATGATGTATGAAGTGAAGCTAAATGGTTTAGAGCAGCTCCTTATGCCTCTATTAATAAAAAACAAAAACGACCCCTTATAGAGAAATAAATTATTGAATATTGAACTTAACGTTTCATTGCAGGTCTATTACTTTGCTATTTGTTGATTTTTGGTTTTAAAGATAAAGCACCGCCTAAGGTGCTTTTTTTTGTGCAAAATTAGTTAGGATTACATAACCGACGTTGAGGATAACCCTCTCTGTCAGACTAGTTGTCGCGCTTAATATTTAACCATTAAATAGAGGGTGTGGAGTAACAATGAAACATTATTCAGCGCAAAGCAAAGAGTCGGCTCTTCAGAAGATGATGCCTCCAAATAA